>JADFOI010000014.1 GCA_022562935.1 Acidobacteriota bacterium | reverse complement strand
ATAGAAGCTGCGCATAGTGTCGGCCTTAACCTTGCCGTCAAACACGCCTCCCTCTCCAGAGCGTAAGCTGTATATTGTGTCCCAAGTATGACCGCCGTCGAATGACATTTCTACCATAAGAATAGGGTCTGAGCCCTGCCCTGTGGCAAGGCCCAGACCTTTCTGCATTTCTATTTCTATACTACTCATCATTAGGCGCGTGTTAGGAGTCTTTAACATGCTCCCGTTAATGTTAGGCAGTATTCGGCGTCTTTGGATCACCTCCCCGGCTTCATCTTGAATATCTAAACTCCATTCCAACACCCTGCCGTTCCTGCGGTCTGCTATTAAGTGTTTGCCATAGACGAAGGCATAGCTTGAGGCTAAGTGCCTGTCACCGTCTGTTAGATAAGTCATTGTGAACCATTGGTCTACAGTCTCTGAATATAAGAAAGACTTGTTCCCAGTAGGGAAGGCTAAATAGTAGAAGTCCATGCCTTCAAGATTAAAGGTAAATCCTATCGCGTCATCCGTTTTAGACATCGCTGTAATTTCTTTAGCTATACCGGCGTTACTCACATTAGTGACTTGAGTGCTCTTTAACTGGTATATGTTTAAATCATCACCTAAGAAGTAGAGAAAACTATCGGTATTGGCAACTGAGAATATACTGCCCACCCCTTTTTGGATCATGGCAGTATCAACGCGCTCAAAAGGAGGGCTCCCTACTCCAGAATTATACCAAGGCTCAATCGTCTTCGATCCCATCAAGTATAAGTATTGATCGAAGGTATAAGTAAGGTTTAGCTTATCGGGGTCTGATTCTGCTGCTGCAATATTAACCGAGTTGATACTAGAGCCGTCGCCTACATCAGACACCATAAAGCGAGAACCTGACCCATCGTAAATGAATTGACTGTTTAGGTAGCTAATGCTTTCAGGACTTTCAAAGTTTGAATCCGTTACCGTACTAAGACTGGTATTGAACCGATATATAGTCCCCCCAGTCACAATGAACATATCTGTGCCATCATTAGCAAAGATACACCGGGCTGTACCTGGGATAGTCCCTAAGTCGGTCCTAGTGCCATCCTGGTTAACCTTCTCCAGTGTTGCCCCTGATACCTGATAAAGCTCATCATTGAAAACATGAAAGCCTCTGTCAATCCCCTCGCTCGCTGCTGCTGCGAACAGGGTAGTTCCCGGCGTTCCTAGCATAGAAGGTATACCGCCACTTACATAGATGTAGCAGTTCTGAGATAAAGAGTAATTCTGCTGCCTGGAGTGACCTTGATCAGTATCACCCACAACATTCAGAGGTATGTTTCTGAAGACTGTCACGGAGTAGTCCCCGTAAGTCTCATAGCAGGAGCAGGCCCGTATCCATCTCGCTTATCTTGTTTGTTAGCCTGGTCTATTTCACGCTCAAACTTAGCATCATAGCGGGCTTCCTGACCTTCGTCGTCAGTCCATGCGTATAGGTGCTTGAGGGCTCCATAGAAGTAGATGTTAGGGAAGTTAGTCAATACGTCATTAGTTGTATTTGCATCACTTAATGCAGTTAGCTTAGCAAAGTATTGCATCTCTACTGTAATAGTGGACGGAATACGATCGAACTCTAGCTGAGAAGTGACTGTAAATTGCTGGGGTATGCCTGATGCTGAATCATGCTGGATGCCCATAGGGGTTCTATACTCTAATTCATACAGTATGCCCCCGGATGATACTGTGAGTTTGCGCATCCTAATAAAGTCAGTAGGTAATGCTAAGTACTTAGTCGCATTACTCGATGCTGTTGCTCTGGTGTCCATAGTCCTGATTCGAAGCCGTTGCCATATGTCAGCTTCGGCCTGATCTATGAATTCGTTTAGCCGGTCGTCGGTCATGTCATTGCGGTGAGACTTATCTCTTAACGCTGCTTTCAAATTTGCATAATTCGAGAGGCTCATAATGTTATCCCTTGGGCCAATAAAGCCACACTGAATTCCGGGAGAATCTCATCGGCTAAGTCCTTGACCACTGACCTCCATTCTTGGCCTTCCTTCTGTCGGGCAAGGGTTACGGACTTATACCAGGGAAAGCAGCCCTCAGAATGATATCGATAAGAGGGCTCACTAGGCACTAGGACGTAACAAGGAACACCCAAAGCGCCTGCTATATAGACAACTGTGGTGCAAACTGTGACCACCATGTCTAATTGAGAGATTAAAGAGGCCAATTCGTCTATATTCTGACCTTTGCCGGTGACATGGGGGAAGGTTTTAATCCCGAAGTTGTCCATATCTTCCTGGTTAATAGGGTTATATTCTAAGGATATGAAGGTGTTTCCGGGCTTATTCAGTAAAGTATGCAGTTCGTCTACATCGAATGAGCGTTTATGCTGTCCCATCTGAGGCGTTCCACCTGTCCATGCTATGCCTATCTTCTTTCCGGGGAAGGTATCGAATAGAGCCCTGTACATTATCTTCTGATCTGGGTTAGCTACCAGGTAATGCGTGCCTGGGAAGTCACCCTTAGAGCGGAATAACTCACCAAGCTGACCAATAGCGACCTGATAATCTAAATCAGGGTGATCCAGTCGTATATTGGACTCAGATTGAAACCGAGTGCCATAGACTTGGCAGTCAAAAGAGCGGTCAAACAAGGTGCGGAGTCTTTCGTCTGTGTCTAAGACTATCTCATGATCTGCCATGAGCTCCTTGAGCATAGAGACAAACATGATCTCGTCACCTACGCCTTGTTCACCATAAACCAATAGCTTGCCTGGTGCCTTACCGTCCCACTCTGGGATACCGTAATCAACTTTAGTCCTGCCTTTAACCCCTAATGTCGCTGAGTACTCTGCCCAGCCTGACCAATCTTTAAGCATGAGCTTAGCTAAGCCTATGTTGTGCTGACAGACCATATTGCCGGGGTTCATCAATAGGGCCTTCTTGTTCAGCTTGATGCACTTGCGAGGGTTTCCTTTCTTAAGCCACAGCAAACCCTCATTGGCCATAGATTCATGGTTATTAGGGTCTAGGCTCTGGGCCTTCTGGAATAGCTTTAAGGCTTTGTCTGGGTCAATCAATTCAAGGCTAGTGGCCATATTCTGGTAGCAACTTGACATATCAGGGCGTATCTCTGCGCATCGACTGTATATATGGTAAGCGAGCCCGAATCTCTCAGCCTCTAGCATGATATAACCGGCCATGAATAGGGCTGCATGACCCATCTTAGAATCTGGTTCCTCTGTCATCACTTCACTGCAGAGCCTAAGCGCTTCATCAGGCTCAGTGTTGACGATTGACTTTGCGATTGTTAGCTTATCTTCAGAATTCATATTCTATCTACTGTGAGTAGGTACTTGTAAGGCCCGGACAACAACTTATCACACTTGGCTGTGTGTGCTGGATTATGAGCATCAACCCCATATTTCAATAGCCACTCATGGATAACGGTTACGGGTACGGTTGCATAGTGATACATGTTGTCACCTTTCAACATCTTCCGTTTGCGTTCTTTATCGCTCCTTAGATTCTTGCAGTATTTAAGGATAGGCTCGGCGTCCTGTACGTCTTCAATGTATGTCGTCTCTGATGAGTGATCATACTCGTGATACGTGGATACACCTGTGAAGGCATCATGTGATAATAGTTTCTTCATAACCAAACCTATTCGTAAAAACCCGACCCGTTAGGGCCGGTATAGTTCACTACTACGTACAATCAGTGACTTTTCCGCTAGCGGCTTCATTCTTCATTTCTAGACAGAATTCAGCTACAAGCAACGTCTTGTCAGAGTCGCCTGTCTTACCTAACGGTTCCATGGTCATATCATCCAGCATCGCTACAGCTACGAAATCCATATCCAAGACCAATACTGTCCGGTCCCGCTGCACTCTGGATGGAACCACTCGTAGAGTTCCAAAGTTCGACTTATAGAAGTCTACAGCCCCCATCAACGTCACCGCTGAATCAGGACTAGCTGGAGTCTGCAGGGTAGAGATACCGCTAAAGCCTGATATTGCTACACGCTGAGTAGGTCCACACATAATCTCTGTGGGATTACCACCAGAGGACCAGCATTTTTGGATAACATCGTCAAGGGATGCCTTAGTGAAAGCGCCCGTCACAGTACTATCAGTAGGTGAGACTACAGCGCCACTAGCAAAGCCAGGGGTTGTTTGTGCTGTACCTGTACCAACTGAAGTTTTGTTACTGGCTAACCAAGACTCAAGTCCTGCACTTGCACGGGATACCGTGCCAGAGCCCGCGCTAGATGCCTGTTCACGAACCAATGCAAATTCCATATCCAGCTTGAGCTCTTTGCCTTTCTGACTCAGCTGGTAGGAAAATTCATCTGCTCGACCGGCGGCGTTAACCGCACGAGATGTCCGAGAGACTGAAATAGTCTTACTGGATATCTGAGTGTGATTGTTTAGTCGGACAGTTGGGTTAAAGGTATTGGCCGTAGCGTCATCCCCTTCAATCTTTCTGTTCTCGGCAGCAGCCTCTAGGGCGTCTGTTTGCCATTCATGTAGGATACCTGTTGCCTTGACTCGCACTGCTGCGCTAAGGAACGGCGTTTGTTCAGGGGAGATCTGATAGATTGCTTCTACTAGATCCTCTCTGCGTCCTATTTGGTTGGCCGTTACGACCGTGTTTGTTGGTATTGCCATGATAATAACCTCGGGCTAACTGATCGGCCCTCTTTTCAGTATGTCATTTATCACCGCTTGAGCATCCTGCCGCCTTCCTGTCTTCTTCAGTGTTTCAAGCCGTTGTGTTTCGGCTGTCGTCACCTCTTGAATCGCGGAAGGTGTTGGGCTAGTGCTCTTAGGCGGTGTCCTGTCTCTATTCGTCTCGATGTCCTGAGACATAATGCGATCGTAAAGCATAGCCTTTCTAGCGTTAACAACTTCCTTGTGATTAGTAATAGTACTGATGTCCTGTCCTCTACTGCTTAAGTAGACTCCAAGCTCAGTGAATTCCTTTTGCATTACGTTGCTGTCTAGCCAGGTAGGGATAGCTTGAACCATGAGCTCATTCTCCCTAACCAGGTTAGTCTGTGCTTTGTGCTTATCGCTTTCAGCTCGATCAGCTTTGGCTTTGTTGAGAGTGTCCGCCCGTATTTTAACCTTCTCGAAGGCTTCCCAATAACTATTAGGATCTGCCTCTTTAAGCTCCAGCATTGCTGCTGAACCTAAATCCGTAGCATCTTGTTGCAATGCCGCGTCAAGGTCGGTTAAGTTCTGGCTTAGCTTGGCCTCATTGGCTGCTATGGTCCTCTCACGTTCACCAAACTTCCCGGTCTTATATCTATAATCCCGTTCCATCATGTTCCCGCTGATTAGCTCGTCGATGGTCAATTTCTTAACTTCATCGCCGTATGTCACATCATAAAGAGTAGGGCTTTCTGGTTCGCTCGGAGGCGTTTCGGGCGCTAGTGTTTCTGGTGTGGTTTCTGTTGTTTCCGTAACAGTATCGGTTTGTAGCTCTGGTGCTACGTCGGTTTGCTCTTCCTGGTTGGCCGTTGCTGGCTCCGGGTTAAGTAATCCGCTAAT
The DNA here is from genome assembly GCA_022562935.1 of Acidobacteriota bacterium. Lineage (GTDB taxonomy): Bacteria > Acidobacteriota > UBA6911 > RPQK01 > JADFOI01 > JADFOI01. The sequence continues at coordinate 35,447 of JADFOI010000014.1, read as the reverse complement.
AGTTTCTGCTGCTGCGTGCACGCTGTTTGCTCCAAAATTGGTTGGCATTTGCGTTTACCCCACTTGTTTAAGTTTATGATCTGCCATCGCTTTAGCCTGGATGCGCTTGTGTAAAACGTCCTCAAATAAACTAATGGCCCTTAACATCTTATAACAGTTTTCTCTCTCTCCTTTCTGGAAGAAATTACTCTTGTCGATCTGCTTGTATACAGTCTGGCGCATCTCATCAAGGATTGGGCCTACTTCTCGCTGTATAGCGACGGCTTGGGAACCTTTGGCAACATCTCGCTTTAGATTAAACATTAACGTCCTCGGCCTAATGTATTGATTACACCTGCACCTAGCGCGGGCAGGTTAGAAGGGTCTAGAACCTCTAAGGCTCCTAGTCCTACGTCTAGAGGGTCTGGCCTATCTCCAAATGCTAGACTGGTTAATACATTACTAGCTGATTCAAACGGACGGCCTATAGGGTCTTCAATATTGAATAGCATGTTAGAGATAGATTGTAATCCCGGTCTAGTCGCTGCTTGGATTCTATCATTAGTCGGTATTAAATGACTCAAACCCCGGCGTCTTAGCTCTGCTATTGCCTTCTGGGTGTTGGCTTGTGCTTTGGGCGATGTTAGTGAGCCTGCACCTAACAAGCCTGTACTGCCTGCTATGCCTGTTACACCGGCTAATAGATTAGATGATTCTCTCTTGGCTGGGTCGAACGCTGCGTTTACTGAGCGCACATTCTTCGGGTCAAAGACTGCTAAGTTCCTTTTAAGCTCATTAATAGAATGCGGGTTTAACTTACTGCTCTTGAAGGTATCCCCTTGGAATCCAATCACAAAGCCATCACCAGACTTCTTGATAGTCGGCTTAAGCCTTGATATGCCATCACCGAATGTATGGAACTTATCCATTTCGCTTCTCAGTAAGTTCATTGCTGCCCGCTTACCTTCGTCTGTATCTGGGAATACAGGGCTTTCTACTCTGTCTGCCTCTGCAAAGGCTTCCTTAAATGGTCGCTCTCTGATAAAGAACGAATCAAAGCCTGCATTTTTCATTGCAGCTATAGCGGCCTCATCTTCAACCATATTAAACTCACCTGACCTTATGCCTTCGACAAGGTTAACCCTCTCGCCAAACCTAGTCTCGGTAAACAACTTCCCGGCCTTGCTTAGCTCAGCCTCTAGGGCGTCTAAGTGTTCCATATTTGTTGAGTCGAAGGTGTTCGACACATTAGCCTTAAGTTTCATTATTTGAGGCGTGCCCGCTCCACTTCTCATCTGACTAAAGGTATTGGCTAGACCTTCGTCCGGGGCCATAAAGATGGGCTTGCCTTCCTTGAAAGCTTTGAAGTCTGAAGACGTGCCATGAAATAAGTCCCCACCAAAGCCGCCCTCTCTAGCCCGCTTCATTCTAGAGGCAAAGTCCATAGCTAGACTATCGCCTGACTTAACGCGATTAACTAACTCTCTTAGGGCTGCTGCTTTACTCACTTGCTAACCTTATCAACTCTTCAGTGGAGGCGTTCTCTACCTCTACCCCTTCGCCTGGAATATCTACGTTCTCTTTAGTCTCAAGATCGGTGTACTTGAACTTGCGGTCTTCAGTCTTGTTAAAGGTATCAATCTTCAGCTTCTCAACATCCAGCTCCAGTTGAGCCTTACCTAGTGCAAGCTTACCCTGCTGTTCAATCAATGCAGCCTCGGCTATCTGATTTCCTTGCTGCTCTATCTGCGCCTGGAGCTGTTCAATCATCTGAATCATCTGCTCGTTCTCAGACTGTAGCGTCTCTTGTGGCTTGGACGGATCATTAAAGTATAGATCAACATCCTTCAATCCTACCTCGGTTACTAGCTTGTCCAGGGTATTATACATCTTTGACTGGTCGCTGACTGTACTCCTCTGCAGCATCAATTCTTTCTGTTGTTGCAAAATATAGTTCAAGTTTGATATCTTTTCCTGCCTATCGCCTGATCCGATACCGACCTGTACTGCACAATCCATCTTATAACGCCAGCCAGAAGGGTTAATGTTCATCACTTCCCCGGTAACTCGTATCTGAGTCTCTGCACTCTGGTGCTTATGGGCTAGGGCTATGATCTTGTTGAATAAGGTCTTAATACCGTCGCTCATCATTAGGGCTATGAGCTGTTCCCTTTGCTGAGAAGCCCCCATAAGGCCCTTAAATCCTGTTGCTGTCTGGTTTAAGGTATCAGCATCTAATCCCTGATTGAACCGGGTGATGCCTGTCCTGTTCTCTCTCATGGTATCGACATATTCAACCGCTTGGAGTAGGTCTGGAATCTGAGGCTGGACAACCATAGGCTCTACGGATCCAGCGATAGGCTCATCGCCTTTAATTCGTATAGTTTGACCGGGAGTAGGAGGGGCTAAGATGTCGTCTAGGTCAACTCGCTCATTAACCAGCGTTCTTGCATAGTTAATAAGGTAGGCATTGTTTAAGGTATGTCGGACTAGGGTCGATTTGATGAGCTGGATATCAGCCACCTGTTCAGCAGGACATGTGCCTATAGCTCTGTGAGGCATGGGGATTGGAACACAGACAGCATAGGGATGTTCATCAACCCGGGTCTTGTCTAGTACTTCAGTGCCTGCGTAGAAGATCTGCCATAGTTCACTTACCCCATCCTCATCAACATCAATGTACATATAGTACTCACCAAGCATGATAACGTCATTAGCCTTAACAACTGTAGGGTTATCATCTTGGCTTCTGTTCAAGTCGTAGTTTCTAGCAGTCTCAACAGGAGATGTCTTTTGATCATGAGCAGGCAAGCCGTTGACTTTCTTCTTATTGAATCCCATTAGGATTAGCTCGGATCTGGTCTTGGGTGTCTTCTGACCAATGAACCTGGGCTTAACAAAGTCTGCTGCGTTCTTAGCTATCCGGGTTTGTTCTGGGGGAATAGGGGTAAGCCTGGCTATACCTGTCTTAGTGGTGCGCTTGACCTTGACTGTAAAGGTTTCAGGTTGAAGCTCAGCATCGGGTCCAGCTTCGTCTCTCTCGGTATCCAGTATCTCTGTCTCTGGCTCAAGCTTCAGTTTAAGTATCTGCTCCTGGGACATGCCCGTATAGCGTTCTTCTGTGACCTCTTCGGATTCGTCCCACCATACCTTACAGGTGCCGGTGAATTGAAGTAGAGCATCCTTAAACACGCTGTGGAGTATCTTTAAGCCTGGATTAGACTCGAAGAATACCCAATTAGCGTAGAGTGTTTTCTGTTCAGCTTCGTCATCTGCTTCTGGGTCACTGGCTGTGAACTTACCTACCTGCTTGCCTTGAGCATAAACCCGCATCAATGACGGCAATAGGCTTTCTACTACATCGGAGATATCAGAAGTAACCACTGATGATTGGCCTTTAACCTCGTCGCCGTAAGGTCTTTGACTATAACCGTCTAGCAAGGCTTCGCGCTTCTTGGCTATGTCCGTCGCTAAGTCTTCAGCGTCCGCCTCTTCAGCTTCTACGATAACGCCTATTTGTCCATCAGTTAGCATAATCTATAACCTTATTCCTGCATTGGCAGCTTGTACCAGCTCTACTGTCTTCTTGGATTTCTTGCGTTTAGACCCATCAATGGTCTTCTCTATAGACTTAAGGACATCATAGATAACTTCGACGGTATCTTGCAGGGCAGCTACTTGAGCCTCTAATGCTTTAATCTTCTGATCGCTTGATATGCTCATACGATGTTTATCCTCGGCTCTGGTAGGGGTCTTCGCTGTACGGGTGTTTTATGAGCAACACACATAAGCCCGAAGGCGTCAGCACTGTGGCTAGACCAATCATGATCTGGGCCTAATCCTATCTGTCTAACAACATCAAGCTTCTCGTGATACCAACCTAATGCATCTAAGCCAGCTTCACATTTAGGCTTGTCTATCCAGATACTAGGGAATAACCGCCTAACCTCTTCTACTCTGGACTTAGCGGCACCTTTGCCCTGGTTTGCAATGATGGTTACTTTATACCCTGCCTGCTTGAATGCACTCTCATAAGATACGCTGTGTACTCTGTCATGAGTGGCCCCGTCATGGGGTAGCCATATCTGCGCTGTGCTGGGAGTGTAGTCTTGTTCTCTTAGCCAGGTTAAGTGAGCTGCTAGGTCTTGGCCTTGGACCTCGTAGTGATTGATCACTCGAATCTCTTTGCCGATAAACTGTGCTGCCCAGAATACAAAGTTATCTGCTCTGGCTCCAGTTCCGCCTATGTCAGCGAATAACCTGATAGTCATTAGAGGGTCAGGTGATACGTTACTGATCCTGCCTTCTTCTTTGGCTAGGATTAATTGCTTAGCAAAGTAAGCGCCTTTAGTGATGGTTGCGTACCCACCACCCCATATATGCTCATAGTTGTCTGGGTCATCTCTTAAGCAGTCTAACCGCTCTTGCTCGAGTACATCGGGGAACCAGGGATTATCATGCCAGTTTGATTCAACCACGATACTGTTCGTTGGGGGTAGACCTTGTCTTAACAACATGTCAATAGGGTCTGACTTCCTTCTAGGATTCCAGCTTGCCCATATCTCTGAGCCTTCTGCTCTGATGGTAGGGCGTAATAATTGTAATGAATGCGCTGTAATCGTTTGTGCCTCTTCTAACCAAGCCCGCTTAAACCCTTCAAGACTCTTAATACTTTCGGCAGTATGGTCCTGTAAGCCCTGGAATATAATAACCCCATCCCCTGGTGTTTCTATTTCGTTCTTGAATATCTTAAATCCTTGTGACTCGCCTAGTCTTAATGTCTCGAGCTTCTGCTCTATTAACCGCTTGGCTGAATCCTTGAGTGATTTCTGAACCTCTCTTAAACAGACTGATAACATACCCCGTTCACATATAGAGTCATCAATCAGCTTCTCAGCAAAGAAGTGGCTCTTAGCGCTTCCCCTTCCCCCGTGTATGCCCTTGTATCTACTGGGCTCTAGTAAGGGTAGGAATACGCTAGCTGTCGGTATGTCCAACACTTTCCGGTTTAACAAGTGTTCTCCTTACTTCTTCTACTCCAATGGGGTTGTCTGGTTGCCCGCCTATATCAACGGATTGCCGGGGTTTGCCTTCTAGTCTATCCATGATTGCATTGAGGGCTTGCATATCGCCATCGTCCTTGGCTTTCTCTATAGCCTTTACCCATATTTGTACTAGTACTTCCTCATAATCACCACATGGGGTTTCATCGCCAGAGGATAGACGATACACAGCCTTTTCAAGGGCTTGTGTCGCTTTGAAGCCTCTTGCTGCGTTAGTATTTCCGAGTGGTGCGCCTGCTGGCATATTAAGTTAATCCTAGTGATTGATTTCTATACTGTAACTGTCGAGATTCTTTACACCTTTACTTTGCAAACTTAACCGCTCTCATAATAGAGCGCTCTATAGACTTATGGTGTTTAGACCCTACTGATCTATAGTCGTCACCATACTTGCTGTATAGCAGGTCTAGCATTAATTCTTTAGCCCCTTTGAATATGTTATAGGCTAGTAAATCTGCCATGAATGACGGCTTACAGGTTTCAGACAGGCTGATTGTCTTAGCCAGCCCTGTGGCCTTATGTCTAATGCGATACTTGTTAGGCTCTATCTCATGTATGTTGATCTTAAACATTACTTGCCTCGTTACTTAATGTGCTCGGCTGACCCCAGGGCTCTCTCTTCGCCGCTTACTAGCTTTCCTTTGGCTGCTATGGAAGTTCCTATAATGCCCTTACTTAGGTCATGGTTGTTGTATTCTGCTAGCCATTCTTCATTGGTTTGGTCTTGTGGCTTCTTGTCTGGCTCTAAGAAATCATTCATGTCTTATCCTCTATATAGAGCCTAACTCTGCCAGGGTTCTAGCTGGCTGGATAACATAAAGTTATCTGACCCGCATGTTACCTTAATAGGCTTGTCTGGCCAGTTCTCAACAAATAATGGGATTCGAACAACTTCGTCTAGCTGTACATATAAAGCCTTAGCTTCTTCCATGGTTAAAGTATGCTCTTTGCTATCAATAGTAATCACTATCTTAAGGTCGTTCATGCTTTATCCTTCTTCTTCTTGGGCTTAGCTTTACGCTTAACATCCATAACCTTTGATTCGTCACCTCTTAACCAGCATGCTATTAAATCTACACGTTCCTTTGTGAGTCTGTTTTCAAAGTAGGGTTCCCATAAATACAGTAATTCTATAATAAATTCCCTGGTTAGAATCTTACGGAATAACCATTTCATAGCGTAACCTCTAGTGAATGTACCATTTAGCCCTATTGACCATATCGTCTAACTCTACTACTAGGTCTTCTTGCATAGCGTCTAGCTCTGTAATCTCACAAACGCCTTCTACATACTGTCCGCTTGGGTAGTGTTCTATCTTGGTGTATAGACCGCCGTTGACTGTTTGCTTAGTTGTAAACTCTAAATGATCAACATCCATCATTGAACTGTCCACGGTGATGAATCGTCTGTTACTACGCTCCACGCGGTTGAATCGTTACTTTTGCCTGTCCATGTGTCTGTTGAGCTGGTTTGTACTGTCCAGATTGCCGCTATTGCCTCGCCTATAGTATAACCCCTTGTGGCAATATCGGCTATTGTCCCAATTAGGGTGCCGTTGCTGTAACCACGAGTGACAACTAAGGCTATGCTCATCTGGTGTTACTCGTTGGATTAGTGGCGTCATCTAATGTCACTACAAAAGCTGTGGTTGAGCTGTCCAGCTTCTTAACTGTATAAGAAGTACCCGATATTGCAAACTCCATAAGCATTTGATGTATAGCGTAAAGCATTTGATTCTGTGTTGGTGCTGAGCCATTAGAGGCGTATGACTCTGTAAGGGCTGTTGTTTGTAGTTCGGCTAATGTGGGGGCTGTGCCTGCTGCGTCCGGTACTACCTTGTTAGGGGCGTATAGGCCTTGTGCTGTGGCTAGTGTTACCCCGTCACTACCTGTAATGGTGTCTAGGTCAGTCTGGGCTGTTGCTAATGCCGCTACAGTTGAGGGCGCATAATTACCCTGTGTTGTGGCTAAAGTCGCGCCATCTGAGCCTGTGAGTGTATCAAGGTCCGTTTGAGCTGTTGATAGGGCTGCGACTGTAGACGGTGCGTAGTTGCCTTGAGTGGTCGCTAATGTCACTCCATCGGAGCCAGTCAAAGTATCTAGGTCTGTTTGTGCCGTGGATAAGGCAGCAGCGGTTGCGCCAGCATCTACTACTGTGTCTATAACCGCTATAGAGCCACGCTCAGTGGTTATAAGTAACGGAAATATAACAATATTTGCTGTGGAGCTTTCGCCCCCTAATGTTAGGAAATTAGCGGTCATTTCAGTAGATGTTAAAACAACCTCATAGATCCCTTTAAGGTTAGTCGCGTCTGGTTCGCTGAGTGCGTTGTCTGGTACTGTAGGGCTACCACCATCCTTAATTAATCGCATGGTGAAATTGCCACTGTCGCCTGTTTTCCCTACATTATTAGTGGTATCCCATGCTAGGAAATTAACTGTTAGTGATTCTGCTCTGATAGCCATGCCGTTACCTAATAGTTGTGTGAGCTGGGGGATAATGACCTGGGCAGCAGCAGCGTCAGCACTACCGCCAAACCCAAGATTAAGAAGCCATCCGAGCGCAGCCACATTCTAGACCTCTACGTAAGTGAAACAGCCATGAACATTCACGGCACTCGATAGCTCTAAGTTTAGTAGGGCATTATCTGCAGTCTCAAACCAACCAGCCGGATTATACGGGAGAGTAAAGCCTGAGTTTGCTATTAATGACATCTGCCCTGTGAGGGCGGTCCCTGCTGCTCCGCTCTCAAATCTAGCATCCACTGCACCATCCGATACCATCATAACCGCTAAAACTCTGATTTTAATACCAGCGCCAGCTGCTGCCTGTCAGAAAGGCCAGGGTGTGGCCGCGGCCGTATCGTTGAAAAACGACCAGCGGAATACCAGGCTGGTCGGGCTCCAGACTCGAAGAGGTGTCCAGCCGGGCCAGAACCGTTGCCCCCGATTTGGTGTCTCTAATAATATTCCAATCCGTCAGTACTGGAATTTCATCCCATGCGGAAGCGTTGTTTCCTTCTATGGAGGAGAGCTGGAGGGCGGGATGGTTCAAGCCTTGGTCGGTCAATCGCGGCTTGCTTTCCCCCTGGGCATAAATGGGTTCGGAGGCGGAACGATCTTCATCATTGCCTTGCAGCCAGACCGGAAGGATTTCCTCAATAGGGGTGTTCTGATATTGGCCGGAAGCAAAGGAAGAACTGCCCCCTATCATCATGAAACCGCCCCCCCGCTTGCCTACAAAATCACGCACCATTTCCATCTGTGGGTAAGTAAAGAAGGAGGATTCAATACTCCCAAAGAGGATGCCCTGGTACTGGAAGAGCTCTTCTCTTTCTGAGGGAAAGCCGGCTGCCAGGGTGGTCTCTTCTTCGATTCCCTGACGATAAAATTTATTGAGGGCGGTTCGCAGCAATGTGACCAGGCGAACGTTCTTGTCTTCCGCCATGGCTCGGCGGATAAACTTGTATTCCCAGCGCGGATGCCCTTCCACATAGAGAATTCGGGCTGCCAGGTTTTGAACGTCCATAATGGTGGTTCGAGTGTTATTCTCCAGGATTTCTTCGCCTTCCAGGGGCTTTAGAGAGAAGTGATAGCTCTTGATTCCCTCTGATGTGGGTATGATCTTCACCTCGGTGGTAAAGGTTTCGGAATCTCGGGGAAAGTGAATTTCCTTGGTCTGCACTAGAGTGTTCCCCTCCCGAACTTCGAGGCGGCCGCGGCTACCACCAAAACCGCTGTGCCGGAAAGTAACCCGAGCAACCGAGAGCGTTTCAGGTACCGAAACCCGGGGTGTACTGACATGTGTGATCTCCACGTCCCGGGTCAAGGACTCGGGACCCAGACCGATGGTATGAATGGGAATCTGGCGAGCCTTCAATTCGGCAAGGACTTCCTGGAAGTCTCGGTAGCTGTTGTCTGAGCCGTCCGTGAATAGGAGAATCCCGGCGAGGGGTAAATTCTTGGTTTCCGTCAGTACCCCTTCCATTCCTTTGACAATGTTGGTCTGGTCTCCCTTCCAGTCCAGTTCCAGAGACCCTTCAACTCTTCGAACCTGGGAATCGAACTGAAAAAGGCGTACATAAAATTTCTCATCCAGCGCCTTTAGAAAGTCGGAATCCTTAGTAAGCAGTTCCTGTGCCTTCTGACCTCTGGGCTGGTTGGTCTCGGTGGGAATGCCCATACTCCGCGAATTGTCCACCAGAATGGCCAGCAGGTTCTCTTTGGGAACAAGCCTGGAAAGGACCAAACTCGGCCTCATGCACAAGAGGAGCAGAACCAGAAAGAAAGCGCAGCGAAGGGCAAGCAGGGTCCAGCCTGCCCTCCTTCCCTTCACTTGCAGCAACCTGCGGCGATAGACCAGGAAAACCAGGGCCGCAAGTGATACGATCAGCAGTCCAATGGTCCAGTAGCTCAGGCCCCACTGGAAAGTGAATTCGCCCCGCTGAAAAAAGAAAGGCCGGTATTTGAAGAAAAAGGTGAATAGATTTTCCATGGTCGACCCTGGCCTACTGATCGAAACCCTTGATGCCTTATCATACCAGGGTTTTCCCGCAACTTAGAACCGAATTGAGCTGGATGATCAACAATAGAGACTAGTAGTCCGGGCCAAGAAACAGGAGCTACCGTACCTTTGTTTTTACCCTTCTTACCGCTTCGAAACCAGCCAGACAATGATTCCTGTGGGAATGGCGATACAGGTGATCAAGAACCAAAAGGCGAGCAGTGAGTCACGCACAGGAAACTCCACCATGTACATCACCGTTCCGATACCTAACCAAAAGAACCAGCGTGCCATTTTCTACTTCGCCATCGGTCATTCTCTAGAGGACCACCCATGATCCGCGAGTATGGTCGAAATTATAGTCGGGAACCCGGACAATCCAGCCGGGATTATGCATAGTCCGGGCCTGTGTCTCGTCCCAGGAATAACATGACGTTTGCTGATGGGGCTTGCGAGGCAAAATCGAGGAGCAAGGAGAAGGTGATGCAGGGACATCGGCGACGACGAGCGACACAGAGGTCGCCCGCAACACCCATCAGCCCGAAGGGTGGCGGCGGGACGGCATCGATCTCTTTGTCGCTCCTCCTCCACGATGTCACAGACATCGCGTCGTCGTTGCTTTGCGAACTCGACGCCGTCGCGCTCGCCACAAACGTCATGGTATTCCTGGGACGAGACACTAGGAAGGCCCCTGCTTGTTGACCCTCCTGAGCTCGCTAGGGTAACCTTCCCGCGTAGACGTGGAAAGGAAAACAATGCCGTTGACACCTGAGAATTCGCTCCCTCAAATTCGTGTGGCGCTGGCCGGCCTGGGAACAGTTGGGCGAGGCGTGGTACGACTTTTACAAGAGGAAGGGGCCCGCTATCGTCAAAGCTTGGGACTCGATTTACGACTGGTGTTGATTCTGGACAGGAGTTACCGCCAAAAAGATACCTCTTGGATCTCATCGGATGTGAAGTTTACCGAGTCCCTGGACGACTTTCTTGAGACCCCTTCAGATGTCATCGTGGAACTGATCGGAGGTCAGGACCCGGCCGATCAGATTATTCGTGCTGGTTTGGAAGAAGGTAAAAGTGTGGTTACTGCCAACAAGTTGTTGATGGCCCGTTTGGGTCCCGAGTATTTGAAGCTGGCGGCCCAGAGGAATGCCTATTTGGGATTTGAAGCCTCGGTGGCTGGGGGGATCCCGATCATCCAGGTGGTGAGTCGTTCTATTTTTCCCGACCGGATCTCACAGGTGCGAGGAATCCTCAATGGCACCAGTAATTTCATTCTTTCGGAGATGGCCGATGGTGGCAGCGATTACCAGGATGCTCTTACTCGGGCCCAATCCCTGGGTTATGCAGAGGCCGATCCTTCCCTGGATGTCTCAGGAGAAGATACCCGGGACAAACTGGCGATCCTGAGCGCACTTTGTTTTCATACCGCAGTCGATCCCAATCAGATCCCCACACAAGGTGTGACCGAGATTACCCCGGTCGATTTTCTTTATGCTCGGCGCCTGGATGCGACCATCAAGTTGCTGGGGGTGGCCACAAACAACGGTCCAAAGCCAGTTTTGCGTGTGGCTCCGTTTTTGATCGACAATGGGCTCCCATTATCGAAGATCTCAGGGGTCCTCAATGCGGTGGAGGTCACGGGAGCGACTCTAGGGTCGGTGCTCATCAGCGGGAAGGGTGCCGGCGAAGGCCCGACTGCTGTCTCCGTTGTGGCGGACATCTTGGAAGCAGCACGGCAGAAAGGGAACATCTCCCAGGCCATTCCTTCCGAGTCCGATTTTGAAGCCGAGCTGTCTGACCCGGTAGCCAGCAGCGACTGCGATGAGCGCTATCCTTTCTATTTGCGCTTTTTTATCAAGGACCGTCCGGGCGTCATTTCAACCGTTGCTCAGATCCTGGGTGAGAGAAAAATCAATATTGACCTGGTCTTGCAGGAAAACTGGGCCGATCGATCGAACTACCCCTTTGTCATCACGGTCGAACCCACGCCTTTTTCCTCCATGCGAGAAGCGGTCGATGAGATGAAGAAGCTGGACTTTAACCGCGTGGACCCTTTAGCTCTCCCCGTGCTGAAGGAATGAGCTATAATTCCTGGTTTTAAGGCGGTGTAGCTCAGAGGTTAGAGCAAGCGGCTCATATCCGCTGCGTCGGGGGTTCGAATCCCTCCACCGCTAGAGTACCCTTTCGCTTCCGAGAGCGTCACTGTTGTTCTTGGGGAAACGATGAAACCATATTTCCGGCCCCGCCGATTACGCGAAAATCCGATTCTGAGAAGGATGGTCCAGGAGACTCGGCTTTCGGTAGATCAGCTGATCTATCCTGTTTTTGTACGCGAGGGAAAAGGGATTCGGGAAGAAATTCCTTCGATGCCCGGGCAGTACCGCTTCTCCCCAGATACGTTGGTCGAGGAACTGCAGTCCGTCAGGGAACTCTCGATTCCAGCCGTGATCCTTTTTGGAATTCCCGCTCAAGAGAAGAAAGACCCTGTGGGGAGTGCGGGTTATGCCCGAGATGGGGTCGTTTGCCAAGCCCTGGAGACGGCCCGAAAGAAGGTTCCCGATTTACTTTTGATCGCCGATGTGTGTCTCTGTGAATACACCGATCACGGACACTGTGGAATCGTCAAGGAAGGTCCTGTAGAGGGTCAGGGAATCGTCCACAACGATGAGACTTTGGAGATCCTGGCCCGAGCAGCGCTGGCTTATGCTCAGGCCGGGGCCCATGTGGTTGCCCCCTCGGACATGATGGACGGACGAGTTGGAGCCATTCGAGAAGCCTTGGATGAGGAGCAATTGGAACATGTTCCCATTCTTTCCTACGCGGCCAAGTATGCATCCGCCTTTTACGGTCCCTTTCGAGAGGCTGCCGAATCTGTTCCCCAGTTCGGGGACCGGAAGAGCTACCAGATGAATCCGGCCAACTCTCGCGAAGCCCTGAAGGAAGTGGAACTTGATCTGGACGAGGGTGCAGACATCGTTATGGTCAAGCCGGCTCTGCCCTATCTCGACGTCATTTTTCAGGTTCGCCAGATGACCACCGTCCCCGTAGCGGCTTATCAGGTGAGTGGAGAGTATTCCTCCTTGTGTGCCGCCTTCTCCCAAAATTGGTTACAGAGGGAGGCCACTTTGATGGAGACCCTGATGGCGATTCGCCGGGCTGGAGCCGATCTGATTCTCACCTACTTCGCCAAGGAAGCGGCCCAGATCCTCAAAAAGGGCGACTTCTAGCCAGGTGGAAGCTGTAGGGACCTCTGGAATGTGGGAGGCACCTCAGGTGCCGAACGGCCACAAAACAGCCCCGTATTTTCGGATTCGGCACCTGAGATGCCTCCCACATTCCACTTAGTTTTCAGTTTGTTGCAAGTAGTGAGAGTGGTTCCGAACCAAACGGGATTAGCGGGTGTTTTGAGCGCTAACCTTCTCATAGGTTGCAGTGAGCAACTCGTCGACCGCCTCTTCCACCTTTTCCAGAGGCTGGTCTTTCACTGTGGCAATCTCGGAGACAACCAATTGTCGGGCACGGTCAAACATCTTCTTTTCGCGAAAGGAAAGGCTTTTTTGAAAACTCAAGAAGAAGAGGTTCTTCAAGACCTCGGCGACCTCGAAGATCGATCCTGAGTTCATTCTCTCCACATTGTCTTTATAACGGTTTTTCCAGTCAGGATTGTGCTCGGCGAAATCCTCCTTGAGAATTTTGAAGAGCTTGCCCACCTGTTTTCGGTCGCAGAGTCTTCGAATCCCCACGCTCTCGACGTTGTTTGTCGGGATCATCACCGTGGAGTTGTTGGACACGATCCTGAGCATATAGAACTCTGCCTGGAGACCTGCAATGTCCTTGGTGCAAATATCCTCGATAATTCCCACACCCTGATTCGGGTAGATGACTTTTTCCCCTACTTTGTACTCCATCCAGCCTCCCTGAGCGGTTAATAAGGTGAGCACTCTCTATTTTATGCAACTGCAGTCCTTTTGTCAAAGCTCGTGCATTCGTGCTTGGTAGGACTTCCGAAGTCACGAAAGCACGAAGTCAAGCCGTGGAAATTGTTTTCCGTTCCAGGTTGGACAGATCGAAGGCCTCGTGGAGCGCGCGGATCGCGCTATCTAATTGATCTTCCTGGATGATGCAGGCGATCCGGATCTCCGATGAGCTGATCAGCTGGATATTGATCTCGTTGTCGGCCAGAGCCTGAAACATCCGTGCGGCGACGCCTGGGTTGCTGGCTACGCCGGAGCCGATGACGGATACCCTGGCGACGTGGGTATCCACTTGAATCTCTTGGGCTTTCACCTCCTGAGACACTCTCTGCAAAATATCCTGGGAGTGTTGAGCATCTTCCTGAGAGATAATAAGTGAGAAGTCATTGGTTTGATCGTGCCGAATTCCCTGGATGATCAGCTGAATGTGGACGTTGGCATCGGCCAAGGATTTTGAAATCCTGGCGGCTACGCCGGGAATATCCTTGACCTGCATCAGGGCTATGCGGGCAATTTCGGCATCACCTGTCACGCCGGTGATCGCTACTTTTTCCAAGAGTTCCTCCCTAACAACGGTTGTCCCCGGTCGATGGTGGAAGCTCGACCGTACCTCCAAGGGTATATCATACTTACTGGCAATCTCAACGCAGCGTGGATGCAGGACGTGAGAACCGGAAGCCGCAAATTCCAACATCTCGTCGTAGCCAATAAATTCCAGGAGACGAGCGTCGGAGACAATCCGGGGACTGGCGGTAAAGACTCCGTCCACATCCGTGTAAATCTCGCACACAGGAGACTTCAGCGCCGCAGCCAGAGCCGTCGCGGTGGTGTCGGATCCTCCGCGGCCCAAAGTGGTAATTTCCTGATCCGAAGTGATTCCCTGAAAGCCGGCGACGATAACGATATTTCCTTCTTCCAGAAATTTGTAAATCTTGTCCGTGGCAATATTTTGAATCCGCGCACGAGAGAAATTCCCATCCGTCAAAATTCCGCACTGAGCTCCAGTCAGAGCGATGGCGTTGATTCCCAGCTCATGGACAGCCATGGTGAGCAATGCGATGGACACCTGCTCGCCGGTGGTCAGCAGCATGTCGAGCTCTCTTGCCCGGGGTCTTGGGGTGATCTGTAAGGCCATATCCAGCAACTGATCGGTGGCCTTGGCCATGGCCGATACCACGACCAGTTGCTGGATTCCTTGCTGGTGCTCGGATGCCAAATCCTGAGCCACGGAACGAATGGACTCAACGGACCCGACAGAGGTGCCACCATACTTCTTCACCTTGACGGGCAGGTCGATCATGCAGGCGCCCCTGCGGGGAGCGCCTGCTGTCCCTCATACCATTCATGAAAAATTCTCAAATTGGGTCGAAGGGTCACATCGACTTCAAAGGGAGACTCGAAGACATCGAGGGTCTTGTAACCATTTCCGGTAATTGCCACCACGATGGTCTCCTCAGGATTGATGCGCTCTTGCCGGAGCAGTTTGATCGTTGCCGCCAGCGTGGTTCCGCCGGCGGGTTCGGTGAAGATCCCTTCTTTTTCCGCCAGCAGTTCGATGGCCTCCAGGATCTCGCTATCGGTGGCCATCTCTCCCCAACCACCCGACCGGCGGACTTCCTGAAGGACGTAAATCCCGTCTGCCGGGTTGCCAATGGCAATGGACTTGGCCAGGGTCCTGGGTTTCTCTGGATTGATGTAATCCAGGTCCTGGTGGAGCGATCGAACAATAGGGGCACAGCCCTCTGCCTGAGCACAATAGATCCGGCATTTTCCCTTCACCCATCCCAGGTCAGTGAACTCCTGAAAGGCCCTGGCAACTTTGGGCAGGAGCGTTCCGCCGGCTGTGGGCAGGATGAGATGGTCCGGAAGTCTCCATCCCAGTTGTTCCGCAATTTCATAGCCCATCGTTTTGGCACCCTCGGAGTAGTAGGGTCTCAAATTGACGTTTACGAATCCCCACCCGTAATGGTCGCCGATCTCAGCGCACAGGCGGTTCACGTCGTCGTAATTTCCCTTCAGTGCCACCACTTTTGGCTTGCAGATGAGCGAGCCGCTGATCTTGGCCGCTTCAATGTCCTGGGGAATGAAAAGCCAGCAGGGGAAACCGGCCTGAGCGCAGTGGGCTGCAACTGCGTTGGCTAGATTTCCCGTTGAGGCACAGGAGAAAACGCTATAACCCAATTCGGCGCCTCGACTCAATGCAACTGGAACCACCCGGTCCTTGTAGGAGAGACTGGGATGGTTAACGGTTTCGTCCTTCAAATACAGTTCCTTGACCCCAAGATGCTCGGCCAGCCGTCTGGATCTCACCAGAGGAGTGTAGCCGGAATGGAAGCCGGTAATGGGTTCTCCAGTCACAGGAAGCAGCTCCCGATAGCGCCAGAGATTTTCTTCACGCTGGCTGATGATTTTCGGATTCAAGTGGGACTGGATTTTGGCGTAATCGTAGCTGACTTCCAGGGGGCCAAAGCACTCTAGACAGACGAAGCTTCGATCGGCCGGATAACGAGTTCCACACTGTTTGCACACTAAGCCTTTGAGATAACTCATAGAGTTGTTCTCCTTTCTCTGAAACCGGTTTTCCGATTTCTATCTGAGGACGCGAGTGACCAGATCCAAGCTGAAAAGAAAAGGCCCTTTCTGGCGAGAAAGGGCCTCGACAGTTTCGATGCCGAACTTATCTTCCAGATTGCCCTGTGGGATTTAGCACCAAGCCCATAGGGGGCTGGTTGCTGTGGAATCAACGGGCCCGTTCCCTCCGCCACTCCTGATAAGTCCATGTGATAATACGACCACTTCAGTTATTCTGTCAAGGATGGGAAAGACGGTGAGGCCTTTCACAAGAAGGGTTTTGCAGACCCTTCACCGATATCAACTTCTCAAAGAGGGAGATCACACCCTGGTGGCGCTTTCGGGAGGCCCCGACTCTGTGGCCCTGCTCCTGGTCTTACAGGAGCTCAAGGAAAGGTTGTCACTGGATCTGTCTGCAGCCCACGTGAACCACCAGTTGAGGGGAGAAGAATCGGAGCAGGATGAGCAGTTTGTCCAGGACCTCTGCCGAAAACTCGCCATTCCCATCGAGGTCAGGCGCGTCGACACACGGCATGCCGTGAGAGAAAGTGGTGAGAACCTGGAAAGTTGCGCACGCCGACTCCGCTACGAGTTTCTCTTTGAGGTGGCCCAGAGGCAAGAGAGTCGAGTGGCAACAGGACATACGCTGAATGATCAGGCGGAAACCTTTTTGATGAAACTGGTTCGAGGAGCTGGCCCGGCGGGTCTTTCCGGAATCTCTCCGCTACGCGTCAATTGGATGGGAACTCCCGGAACTCCCTTCTCCGTCACCGTGGTGAGACCGCTCCTGGGAACCTTGCGCCAAAGTGTTCTGGACTATCTGGAGGATCAAAACCAGACTTTCCGGGTCGATTCGTCGAATCAAGATCTCAGTCTGGACCGAAATTGGGTCCGTCACCAGCTGATTCCCCTGTTGCAGGAGAGACTGAATCCGGCCCTGCTTGAGACTTTGCAAAGAAACTCCGAGCTTTTTGGAGAAGTTGAGGAATTTTTGGGCCGGCAGGGGGAAGAGGCTTTCAATCGGTGCCGTTCAGGAGGTGCTCGAGGCACAAGGCTGCGCATCAGCGCGCTGGAAGATCTTCCCGCCATTATTCAAAAGGAGGTCATTCGACGAGCCATAGCAACCTCTAAAGGGAATCTCCGAGACATCAACCTGAAGCATGTTGAGGAGGTTCTCCAGCTGAGTCGCATCCTGAGTGGAAAGGAGATCCATTTACCGGGAGGGTTAAGGGTGCAGCGAGAATTTGAAGATTTGCGGTTTACCCTGGAGCCACCGATCGGCCCCTTTTCCTATCCCTTGAAGGTGCCTGGAGAAATCTACATCAAGGAAACCTCGAGATTTGTCGAGGCGCGAACGGGCAACGGGCCTAGAGAGAGAAAGGAAGAACGAGAGCCAGAGAAAGAAGGAGAGAGGATTAGAGAGGAATCTGTTTGGATCAAGTGGAGTGGGGAGAGCCTGACTGTTCGCAATCGCCGGCCGGGAGATATGTACCGTACTTCCTTGAAGTCCGGGGAAAAGAAACTGAAGGAACTGTTTCAAAAGGACCGAATTCCCAAGAGCCAACGAGACCGGTTGGTGGTGGTTGAAGGGAACAACGAGATTATCTGGGTGGAAGGATTCCCTGTTCAGCCGAAATATCGAGCTTCCCCGAGCGCTGCCCGAGCCTTGGAAATTCGGTTGCGTCAAGAAACTTCCGGTGGGGAAGAGCCTCTAAAGGAATGAGGAAAGAAGACGGAAAAATGAAACCCCTCGAAACCCAGACGCGTAAAAGGATTAGGGGAAGCTGGCGCGGTGTACCCATTTGGATTCAGGGAGCTGAATAGCCTATAATAGGAGAGTTAAAGCGTTGAGACGGGCTGACTCTAGCCCGGAGTATGCATAGGTTCTTGTCACGAGGCGGCGAAAGCGCCGACTTGGGTGCGTTGTGCAACGCAGTCGGTGCAGCACGCCGGATGATTTCGTCGCTGCAGTAGAGAATTTATGCATAGTTCGGGATAAACTACCGTCGGAAGGTCATAAGAAGTTGAATACCACAGCGAAAAACGTTTTTCTCTGGATTGTGATTATTGTTGCCGTAGTCGTACTGTGGAATTTTCTCAACACGGTGCGCAGCGGAAACGTCGACGAGGTGAACTACTCTGAATTCACCTCTATGGTCAAAAACGACAAAATTAGAAGTTATCCCACCTCTCCTGTCACCTTGAGCGGAAATGAAGTCGAAGGGAAATACCTCGATTCTGCCACTGACACAGAGCGTCAATTCCGGGTCATCATTCCCAAGGGATCCGAAGAGACCATTGCCAATACCCTGAATGAAAAGGGCATCATCGTTAAAGTCAACGATGATGACCAGAACTCTTTCGTTTACATGCTCCTGACCTCCTGGTTTCCGATTATTCTGTTCGTGGGCTTCTGGATTTTTCTCATGCGCCAAATGCAAAGCGGTGGGAACAAGGCACTTTCCTTCGGGAAGAGCCGGGCCAAATTATCGACGAACACCCAGAAGAAGGTTACCTTCAAGGATGTGGCTGGTGTAGAGGAAGCGAAGGAGGAACTTCAGGAAATCATTGAGTTCCTGAAAGAACCTCAGAAATTCCAGAAGCTGGGTGGACGAATCCCCAAGGGCGTACTCCTGATGGGTCCTCCCGGGACGGGGAAGACTCTTATGGCTCGGGCCATCGCAGGAGAAGCCAGCGTTCCCTTTTTCAGCATCAGCGGATCTGATTTTGTTGAGATGTTCGTCGGTGTGGGGGCGAGTCGGGTCAGAGACCTTTTTGAGCAAGGGAAGAAAAATGCTCCCTGCATCATCTTTATTGATGAACTCGACGCCGTTGGACGGCATCGCGGTGCCGGTCTGGGAGGAGGCCACGACGAACGAGAACAGACCCTGAATCAGTTGCTGGTCGAAATGGACGGGTTCGAATCCAACGAGGGAGTCATTCTTATTGCTGCGACCAACCGTCCCGATGTACTGGACCCGGCTCTTTTGCGCCCAGGTCGCATCGATCGTCAAGTTGTGGTGACGTTGCCTGACATCAAGGGAAGGGAAGGCATTCTCAAGGTCCACACTCGACGGATTCCGTTTGCAGCGGACGTGGACATCGCGGTTCTTGCTCGAGGGACTCCTGGAATGTCCGGAGCCACGCTGGCCAATCTGGTCAATGAGGCCGCACTGAATGCGGCTAGATACGACCGCAAGAGTGTGGCCATGGCGGATTTTGAAGAGGCCAAAGATAAGGTGTTAATGGGCAAAGAGCGAAAATCCATGATCATGAGTGACGCGGAGAAGCGCAATACCGCCTACCATGAAGCGGGTCATGCGCTTTCGGCTTATCTGCTTCCTGACGCAGATCCGCTGCACAAAGTCACCATTATCCCTCGGGGAATGGCCTTGGGTGTGACCACGCAGCTCCCCGAGGAAGATAGGTACAGCTACACCAGGGAATATATGGAAGCTTCCCTGACGATACTGCTGGCAGGGCGAGTTGCGGAAGAACTCGTTCTTGGAAGCTGCACAACAGGTGCCTCCAATGATCTAGAACGGGTAACGGAACGAGCCCGTAAGATGGTTTGTGAGTGGGGCATGAGCAAAGAAATAGGACCCTTGAGCTACGGTAAGAAGCAAGAACAGATCTTCCTTGGCAGGGAAATCGCACAGCACCAGGATTACAGTGAAGACACTGCGAAGCAGATCGACAAGGAAGTCAAGAATGTTGTGCTGAGGGCTTACGCCGAGGCCAGAAAGCTTTTGGAAGAAAACCGGGACGCCCTGATTCTAGTGGCGGAAGCCTTGTTGGAGTACGAAACCCTGGATGCGAATGAAGTCCAAGCAGTCATCAAGGGCGAAAAGATCCACCGGGAACTCGCAGTGGAACCTCCTGATGCAACAGAACCTGAGCAGGAGGAGAAGGAGCAGGAAAAGTCGCTGCCGTCTCTGGTTAATCCTGACGAGCGCCCAGCCCCCGCGTGAGCAAGGATACTCTTACTTTTTCTTCGTGGCCCAGTGGCACGATTGGCTCCGGTGTGTCCATGTCCAGAAGAGCCTATATTCTACGGGCCCGCGATAAAAGACTGGAACTTGGAAGACGCACCCGGGTCATGGGAGTCGTCAATATTACCCCCGACTCCTTCTTCGATGGGGGCCGTTGTTTCGAGCGTTCAAAAGCAGTGGAATGTTGTTTGCAGTTGGTCGAGAGTGGTGCCGATATCATCGATCTGGGCGGGGAATCCTCCCGACCTGGCGCCGAGCCGATATCCGTCCAGGAAGAACTGGAACGGGTTTTACCGGTACTACAGGAGGTTCGTAAACAGGTACCAGTACTCATTTCGGTGGATACCTGCAAATCTGCGGTGGCACGTGAGGCACTCAAAGAAGGAGCAGATATCGTCAACGACATTAGCGCCTTTCGTCTGGATCCGGAAATGCCGCGGGTGGTCAAGGAGTGGGATGCAGCGGTGGTGCTGATGCATATGCGTGGAACTCCTCAGATCATGCAGGAAATCCCTCCCAGTGAGGATATCCTGGAAGAGGTCCAGACGGATTTGCAGGTAGCGGTGTTGAAGGCCTCCGAAAACGGCATTCCGGAGGAGAGCATCATCATCGATCCAGGTATTGGTTTTGGTAAATCTGTTGAAGATAACTGCAGGATCTTGAACCGGTTATCGTTTCTCGAGACCTTTGATTTACCGGTGCTGGTGGGAACTTCTCGAAAGAGTTTCCTTGGCGGTATTTTGAATATCCCCGCTCAAGACCGAATCTGGGGTAGCGCGGCCTCTGTCGCAGTTGCCATCATGCGGGGAGCCCACATCGTGAGATTGCATGATGTGGCAGAAATGAGCCAGGTGGCCCAGATCACGGATGCCATCCTGACGGAGAGTCGTTTGCAATAATGGCCGATTTTCAACTTCAGATCTGGGATATCATCGATATCCTGGTGATCGCTTTCATCCTCTATCAGGTCCTGCTCTTGATCAAGGGCACCCGAGGATGGCAGATGACGCTGGGGATTACCTCCCTGTTTTTCTTCTACTACCTGAGCCTTTTCCTGGAATTGAGAACCATTGAATGGTTGTTGGCCCATTTCTTCACCTACTTTATCTTTGCCCTGATTGTAATTTTTCAGTCAGAGATTCGCAGGGGACTGGCTCAAATAGGAAGGGGACGTTTTTTCCTGAGACTCACGGGTAAGAAACCTGAGAAACAGTTCGACGAGATCATACTGGCTGCCACCACTCTCTCCAGCCAAAGAATAGGAGCGCTGATCGTTATCGAGAGAGAGATTGGACTGAAAAATTACATCGAAAGTGGGATAAAGTTGGATGCCTTTTTGACCTACGATCTTCTGGTCACGATTTTCAATCCCAAGACCCCTCTGCACGACGGGGCGGTCATCCTACAGGAGAACCGGATCAGTGCGGCCGCATGCTTTTTACCCCTGACTCTAGATCCCTACTTGAGTAAGGAATTAGGGACTCGGCACCGCGCGGCGATCGGGATTACCGAGGAAACCGATGCTGTGGCTGTCGTTGTTTCTGAAGAAACCGGTAAAACATCGGTTGTCTTTGGTGGAGAAATCGTGCGCAATCTGGATGGCCCTCGATTGCTCAAGATTTTGCAGAAAACGATGGAGGGTCAGGCCCAAACCCTCAACTTCATAACCCGGAGGCAAAAGGAAAGAGAACAGCGAGAACAGCGAGAACAGGCAGTATGAATGTTCTGCGGGAGTTTCTCTTCAACAATATAGGGCTCAAAGCGATCTCTCTTTTGCTTGCCTTACTTCTCTGGTTGCAGGTTGCCGGCCAGCAGACGGTCCAGCGAACCCTTTCTCTTCCCGTCGAATTCGTGAATATGGCCCCCGAAACGGAAATTTCCAACGACTATGAAAGACGAGTGGATGTGGTTCTGCGCTCCCGGCGAGGCACTTCCAACTTCGAAGACGGCAATCTGACCGTCAAAGTAGACCTCAGAGGAGCTATCCCCGGAACCGAAAAATCGTATCCTTTAAGTGAAGACAACATCACAGACAGGCCCCCTGGTCTGGAAGTCGTGAGCATCACTCCGACCAGAATCCGCCTGTTGTTGGAAAATACGGTACGAAAGAGTATCGCGGTTGTGCCTGAACTGGTGGGTGAGCCTGCTGAAGGATTTCAGGTTACCAAAGTGCAGGCTCCGCGGGTGACCATTATTGGTCCCCAATCGCGGGTCCAGGACGTCTCTGAGGCTCAAACCGAACCCATTGGGATAACGGGATTGTCGTCGACCTTGGTGAGAAACGTTGCGGTGGATATCGATGATCTTGCTCTGCGTATGGAACCGGCTTCGGTGGATATTATTATCACTATTGAAGAGGAAAGACGGAAAGTGCAAGTTCGCAGAATTCCCATCGAGTTGGTTCCGGAGGGCGTTGAAGCGACGCTGATGACCCGGCGGGTGGAGATCGTTGGGACCGTGCCTCTCTCGTTTTCCGGAGAGCTCACGGTGCAGGATTTTCAGGCTACGGTGAACGTCGAGACATTGGAGCCGCGACAAGAGTCCTACGAACTGGCCCCACAAATTGCCTTAATATCTGACGAGTATGCAGGCATTTTCCGACTACAAGAGGTCATTCCAGACCGCATCAAGGTAAGAAGAGTCAGGTGACATGCGTGAGCTGTTCGGGACCGATGGTGTTCGCGGAATCGCCGGCGAATATCCGCTAGATCTTCCCACCCTTTACAAATTGGGCAAGGCCGTCGTTTGCTCCGGCAAGCGGAACGTCCTTATTGGCAGAGATACTCGTGCCAGTGGGCCCTGGATCGAGAATGTTCTGCAACAAGCCATCCTCTCACAGGGAGGGAAGGTCACTCTGGCGGATGTCATCACAACGCCTGGGGTGGCCATTCTTTCCCGCGATGTTCCTTTCGACGGGGGAATTGTCGTCTCCGCTTCACACAACCCTTACCAAGACAACGGAATTAAGATCTTCTCGAGCAGCGGAATGAAACTGACGAACGAAGAAGAAAAGTGGATCGAAGAGGAAGTGGCCGGAGATTCGACTTCCGATCCTCTTCCACTGATTGCCAAAGATCGGAACCAGGAAGAGATTATTACCTTTAATCGCGAGTTGGTAGGACGCTACATTGATTTTTTGCGGAGTGTCTCATCGGTGGGTGTTCTCAAGTCCCTGAAAATCGTTTTGGATTGTGCCCATGGTGCAGCGTTTCACATTGCTCCTCAAGTGTTTCGAGAGCTGGGAGCTGAGGTGGTGGTCATCAATGCCGAACCCAATGGTCGGAATATCAATGACGACTGTGGAGCTGTTTACCCCCAAGGGATGGCTCAGGCCGTGGTCGACTCTCAGGCTTCCTTGGGTGTGGCCTTTGATGGAGATTGTGATCGCGCCATTTTCTGTGATGAAAAGGGTAATCTTTTGGACGGGGATTACACTCTCTTTATCCTGGCACGATTTTTTCAGCAGAGGGGACAATTAGAGTCCGGATGTGTGGTTTCTACAGTGATGGCCAATAAAGGCTTGGAAGTGGCGCTAAAAAAGGAAAGGATACGGATGTTGCGCACCCAGGTCGGAGATCGCTATGTCCTGGGAGAAATGCTTCGAGGAAACCACGCTCTGGGAGGTGAGCAGTCCGGGCACGTGATTATGAGGGCCAACAGCTTAGTGGGAGATGGAATCCTGAGTGCTTTGAAGATGAGCCAGATTCTGTTGGAGGAGGGTGGATCATTGACTGACCTGACTCGAGGGTTTGAAAAGTTCCCACAGATCCTGATCAATGTTCGGGTCAGGAAGAAGCGTGATTATTCGAAAATTGCCGAGATTCAGAAGGAAATTGAAACGGCCACTACAAGCCTCGGGGAGAGAGGACGAGTTGTGATTCGTTACTCAGGTACCGAGCCACTGGTGAGAATCATGTTGGAGGGAGAAAAAGAGACAGAAATCAAGAAATATGCGGAGACGATTGCGGCGCGGTTTCAGGAGAAGCTGGGGTGAGCACAGACAGCAGACCGGAAGAAGAGAGGACCGAGTGCTGAGGACTGAGGACTGAGCTCAGACGACAGGCAACGGACAGTAGAGGGAAATGCACTCTACAAGGGCAAAGATCAAATCGCGGCAGGAGCTCAAGGGGATTTTGGAGCAGCTGAAAGCCGACGGGAAGGAGATCGTTTTTACCAACGGGTGCTTCGATCTTCTCCATCCTGGCCACGTGCATTATTTGGAGAAAGCGAAGGCCCAGGGAGATGTGCTGGTGGTGGCTCTAAACACCGATACCTCGGTAAGGAAGATCAAAGGCCAGGACCGGCCTGTGCTGGGTGAAGAGGACCGTTGCGAGATCATCAGTGCACTGGGTTGTGTCGATTTTGTAACAACTTTTGAGGAAGAAACTCCTCAAGCTATTATTGAAGAACTGATCCCGCAAGTCCTGATAAAGGGCGGTGATTGGCCCATCGATCAAATTGTGGGCCGGAAGATTGTGGAATCGAACGGTGGAAGGGTTATTTCAGTAGATTTTGAAAGAGAATTCTCTACATCAGACATCATTGACCGAATTCAAAGATCAAAAAGATCAGGAAATTAGCCGACTGCCCGCCAATGCTAGCGAGATCTTTCGGAATCTGGCTGGACAGCTGAAGGGGTTTCGTCTGCTGGAAGGCCTTCATGGTCCGGATTCTGCCTTCCTTTTCTCGGCGCTCTCTCGACAGTCGCCGGCTCCCTGTCTGTGGTTGTGTCTTAATAATCGCCAGGCCGAAAAGATCGCTGAGAACCTGCGCTTCTTTCTGCCAGAAGGAAATGAAGATCAGGTTTTGGTGCTTCCCGGGTCAGAAGCAAATCCCTATCGTGGCCTGTCGCCCCATCCGGAGATCGCCGCCAAAAGAGCACTCGCTTTGTGGAGGCTTCTGAAAAATCATACTGGATTCATTGTGACCACCCTCGCTTCCATACTCACTCGGTTGCCGTCGCCAGCTGATTTTCAGAGTCATTGCATCCCTCTTGAAGTAGGTCGGTTCCTGCCCCTGAATCACCTGATACAGGGACTGCAGGACACCGGTTACGTGCGGGAAGATCCGGTGAGTCAGGTGGGCGAGTATTCCATTCGAGGTGGGATCGTCGATATCTTTTCCTCAGCCCATGAAAATCCGGTTCGAATAGAGTTTTTCGGAGACCAGATTGACTCGATGCGCGAATTCGACCCCAGCACGCAGCGATCCATTGGGCTCATTCCCTCCTGCCAGGTGGTGCCCATGCGGGAGATGGTCTTGACCGAACGGGAGATTGCGCGTTGGCACAAGGAAGCTCCTGAACATTGGAATGAGGTGCGCTTTGCAGAGGCTCTGCAGGAGAAGTTCCAGTTTACTGAAAACCGCGAGCTGTTCAACGGCTTTGAATATTTGTTTCCGCTGGTGGTCGATACCGAACATCATCTGTTGGAGTTTCTTCCCGGGTCGCAAAATTTGCGGGTGGTGATTCCAGATGGACAGGGTTTCCTGGAGGAAGTCGATCGATTGAGCTCCAGCCAACAAGAAGCCTTTCAAGAGCAACATACCAAGGGGGAGCTTGTTTTGCCTCCCCAGCGGTTATTTTTCGGCAGGAAATGGCTGGAGGAAGTACTGGAAGAACGTCAAGCTGTCTTTATTGAACAACTGTCGGACAAGCCGCATGAGGTTTGCCGTTTTGATTTTCAGGTGGAACGCAAATATAAGGGCCGAATCCAGGACATCCTGACCGACCTCAGCCGATGGCAGGACTCCCATGAACGAGTCGTTTTTGTCATGAGTTCACACGGCATGGCGGAGCGCGTCGCCCACCTCTTGGAAGAATATGGAGTGGTTAGCCACTTTGTGCAAAAGGGAATCGATGAAGCGCTGGCTCACCCCTTGTCCGTGATGCAGGGGAAACTCTCAGAGGGTTTCTATTCACCCAGCCTGGGACTGCATATCCTCACTCAGGAGAATTTCTTCGAGGAAAGCCAACTGAGGGCCGCCAGAAAGCCGGCTCATCCCGAGATCGCCGCCCAGTTTCTTTCCGATTTCCGAGACCTCAAAAAAGGGGACTATGTGGTTCACATTGATCACGGGATTGGAGTGTTTCGGGGTCTGGAACGGATCGGGGTGGGGGAAGAGCTCAAGGAATTTGTGGTGTTGTCTTATCGAAACAGCGCCAAGTTGTACGTCCCCATCGATCGCCTGGGCCTGATCCAAAAGTACAGTGGAGCGGGTGGAACAGCACCTAAAATCGATCGGCTGGGAGGAGTGTCCTGGGAAAAGACCAAGCGACGCATCAAGAAGTCCATGCGGGACCTGGCCGAGGACCTGCTCAAGCTCTATGCCCGTCGGGAGATGGAGAAGGGATATGCTTTTTCACCCGATGATTCCTTGAGCAAGGAATTTGAGGAAGCGTTTGAATATGAGGAAACTCCTGACCAGTTGGCGGCCATTCAGAACGTCAAACAGGACATGGAACAAGAGCGGCCGATGGATCGGTTGATTTGCGGTGATGTGGGTTATGGAAAAACGGAAGTGGCGATGCGAGCGGCCTTCAAAGCCGTCAATGACAGCAAACAAGTGGCTGTTCTTGCTCCCACCACAGTCCTGGCCTTCCAGCACTACAATACCTTTAGAGAACGCTTTCAGGGTTTCCCCGTGTCTATCGAAATGCTCAGTCGCTTTAAAAGTCGAGCCGAGCAAGCGGATACTCTCCGACGCACCTCCTTGGGTCTGGTGGACGTCTTGATCGGCACTCATCGACTCCTATCCAAGGATGTCCACTTCAAGGATCTGGGACTGATTGTTTTGGATGAGGAACAGCGCTTTGGGGTGACTCAAAAGGAGAGACTCAAACAGTTGAGAACCAAAGTAGATGTGTTGGCGCTATCCGCGACTCCCATTCCTCGCAGCCTGAATATGTCTCTCATTGGACTTCGCGACCTCTCCATTATGGAGACCCCCCCCAGGGACCGCCTGGCGATTCAGACCGTAGTGGTGAAGTTCAGCAGAAGTATCATTCGAAGCGCTATCGACCTGGAGCTGAAGCGTGAAGGTCAAGTTTTCTTTGTCCATAACTCGGTGGAGACGATTTATTCCATCGCGACCATGATTCAGGAAATCAAGCCCGAGGCTCGGGTGGCGGTGGCCCATGGGCAGATGAGGGAAGGGCAACTCGAGAAAGTGATGATTGATTTTCTGAACTACCAATACGATGTGCTGGTTGCAACCACGATCATTGAAAATGGCCTGGACATTTCCCGAGCCAATACCTTGATCGTGGATCGAAGTGATCGTTTTGGATTGGCTCAGCTGTACCAATTGAGGGGGCGAGTGGGGCGCTCCAGTCGTCGTGCTTACGCCTATTTGATGATCCCATCGCAGGAGTTTTTGAGCCCGGATGCCAGTAAGCGTCTGGCTGCAATCAAGGAGTTCAGTGAGCTTGGTTCGGGTTTCCGCATAGCGGCGATGGACCTGGAAATTCGGGGTGCCGGGAACCTGTTGGGTTCCGAGCAGCACGGACACATGGATGTGGTTGGATTTGAACTGTATACGAAACTGCTGGAACAAACGATCCGAGAGTTGAGAGGGGAGGAAGTTCGTGAAGAAGTTCAAACCAACATCGATCTTCGTATGGATATCCAGATCCCCGAGCACTATATCGATGACTCCAATCTGCGTCTTTGGCTGTACAAACGGGTTTCCTCAGCTCCTGATCCCTCTGCGTTGGAGAGTTTGAAAGAAGAGGTGGTGGATCGGTTCGGGAAGTACCCGAACTCCGTCTCCAATCTGTTTGGATATGCAAGTCTGCGCTTGCGTGCAGAGCAGTTGAAGATTCTTTCGCTGGAACGGAAAGGCTCTCGAGTCTTTCTCAAGCTGCGAGAAGATACCCCCATTTCACGTGAGCACATCATTGATTTGGTGAGCCGTAATGGGCGGCTGGGTCTGACCCCCGAAGGGACGATGAGTGCGGAAATTTCTTCCACGCTTCCCGATGAGGTGCTTCAAAATGTCCATACCCTCTTGGATGAGGTGGCTGTGCTAGAATGACCGGCTTCAGGAACATGACTTTAAAACGTTTCATTTTGTTGCTTGCCTTCGCTCTTGTTGCAGGCTGTGCGGCACCTGAGAAAGAAGAGATTCAGCCTACCCAGGCTGAATCTCCGATTATCGCCGCTATCAATGGTCGCCCCCTGTACCAGGACCAGTTCGAAGAGTTTCTGTCCCTGACTCCGAATGAGCCTGGAGAAGAACCTGTGCTGTCTCAGATAAGAAGAGTGCGTTTTCGGGAATTTGTGATCGAACAACTTTTGCTCCAGGAAATGGAAAGAACAGAAATCACGGTGGATGAAGCACTAGTGCGAGAGCAACTAGCCAGTTGGCTTTCCGAAGGACAAGAAGTAACGCCGGATTTGGAAGAGCGCGTTCGAACCTTCTTGAAGATTCAGAAGTTCATCAAGCAGGAGATTAGAGGCCAGATCGAGATCGGCAATCAGGAGATGCAGCGGTATTATCGGCGTCATTCCGACGAATACAAGGCTGATGATGAGTATCACGTCCTGGAGATCCTGCTTGAGGATCGACAGCGAGCAGAGGAAATTCGAGAGCAGTTGAACTTTGGAGATGTTCGAACTTTCAAGAGTATGGCCCGAAGCTATTCGCAGGGGCTTACCGCCCAAGCGGGGGGTGATTTAGGAACCTTCAGGAGCGGCCAACTCCCCGAGAATTTTGAAAAGGTGATCTTTCAGCTGAAAGCCGGGGAAATAGGCACCGTTTTTCGCTCTCCGGAGGGATACCACATCTTCATGATGGAGGAGTGGGTCCCCCGCCATGCCCAGAAGTTTCACGAGGTCCAAGAGGCCATTTTCGAAAAGCTCGTGAGTGAGAAAGAGAGTGTTGCTCTGGATGAGTATGTCAATCAATTATTTCAGAGTGCATCTATAGAAGTGCATGATCGAACCCTGAGTTTCGAGTGAAGCGATATCCATGCTAACCCGGAATAGTCCTCTGGTACTCCTTTTCACGCTATTTGCGGGATTGGGTCCGATCGTATGGGCACAGGAACCTGTCCTTCTTAACGAAATAGTGGCTAGGGTGAACGAGGAGATCATCACCTTGACTGATCTGAAGAAGGAATTGCGTGGGCTCAGATCGACTTTACGACAGGAGAACGAAAGTCCGGAGCTTTTGGAACAGGCGTTTCAGAGGGAGAAGCAAACTCTGTTAAGAACCATGATCCAAAACAAAGTGTTGGTTCAAAGGGCTGAGGAATTCGGTATCCCGGACAGCGTCGAGCCAGACGTCGGAAAAATCCTGGAAGAGATGCGTAAAGAGTCCGGTATTCCCACTATGGAGGTTCTGGATCAGTATCTCAGGCAGCAGGGATCTTCACTGGAGGAGTACAGGGCGTCGCTCAAACAGCGACTGGTTATTGACGCGTTTCTTCAACAATCCGTTTATTCCAAGCTCACCCTTCTCACTCCTGAGATAGAGGCCTATTACCAAGAGAACATCGAGCGATACACCGAGAAAGCTGAAGTGGAACTCCAAGAGATCCTGTTCTTGAGGGAAGGGGCAGACGAGGCACAGTTGCGAAAGAAAGCCCAGGAAGTGCTCTCTCAGTTACAAGCAGGTGCTTCCTTTGAGGATTTGGCCAAACGGCTCTCAGACGGTCCGACCGCTTCACAAGGTGGAGGTATTGGCAGCTTCAAGCGAGGTTCCATGGCGGCGCCCATTGAAGAAGTGGCTTTTCAATTGGAGGAAGGCGCAGTCAGCGGAATCATCAAGACTGAGTATGGACTTCAGATCATCAAAGTGGTGAGTCAAGTACCTGCCCGAGAGAGGCCGTTGGAAGAAGTTCGCTCAGAAATCTCCAATCAACTTTACCAACGCAAGGCTCAACCGGGATTGAAGAAATTCGTCGATGAACTGATTGAGCAAAGCTATATTTACGTGACCCCGAAATACCGGGAAGAGTACGACGTGACTGATCTCTAACGCGCCGCGTTAGAGAATAGAAAATAGAAAATAGAGAGCACTCGCTTCGTTCGTGGACTCACTCCGCTCGTTACTCTCTTTTCTCCTTTCTTCGTTTGAAGATCCAGGAAATGCCGATACTGATCAGGTAGAGCACCACCATCGGCCCGCTCCACAGAAACAGGTTTAAGGCATCAGCTGTAGGCGAAACTACGGCTGCCACGATGAGGATTACAAGGAAGGCATAGCGAAAATTCTTCCACAGGAACCCAGGTGTAACTAGCCCGAAGAGGGAAAGAAAGGCCACCAGGACGGGGAGTTGGAAGACCAGCCCCATACCCACGAGAATCACCACCTCGAAATTGAAATACTCGATGGCACTCACCATGGCACGAAAGGGAGCGCCATACTGATTGATGAGAAACTCCAGAGCTGTGGGAAGAATAACGTAGTAAGCAAAAGCCCCACCCACCAGGAAGAGGAAGGTGGAGGAAAAGAGAAAGGGAAGGGCGTAAGACTTTTCCTTTCGATACAGCCCCGGAGCAATGAAGAACCAGACCTGAAGAAGGAGGTAGGGTGCGGACAGGAAAATGGCGGCCACAAAGGATACCTTTATCCAGATGGAAAAAGGCTCGGTGGGCCTGAGGAATACCAACTGCTTCATTCCTGTTTCAACGCTCTGACCGGGAGCGACTACATCTGCGATGGGAACGGCCAAAAAACGGTAGATCTGTTCACTGAAAACCCAGCAGATGGCAAAGGCAATGGCCAGGGCCGCCGCACTGTGAAGGATCCGTTTTCGTAGCTCGTCTAGATGCTCCAGGAAAGTCATCGTGGAGCCCAGGATTCCCCCTTCTGCACCATCGGGAGGTTCCCCATCGGATGTTTCCGGAGTAGAGGGAGGCGCAGGAGGCGACTCAGGAGGGGTCAAATCCGGAGTGAAGTCTTCTTCTCCCTGAAGCTCTTCCTTTTCGGATTCAGAAGCGACAGCAGCCGACTCTGGAGAATCGGATTCCGGAGGATTGGATGCAGGAGCCTTGCCAGGGTCATCTTCGGACTCAGAAGCGACAGCCGCCGGCTCCGGAGAATCGGATTCCGGAGGGTTGGACGGAGGGGACTTGCCGGGGTCATCTGTCATAGGCGGTCATGGGAAAATGCTTGGAAGGGCTGGTTCTGGGCGATGTCAGAATAAAAGTCTACTCGAGGTCAGTTTGGATTTTTTTCAGCTCGTCCTGTCCCACGTCTACTTCGTGTTTGACGGCTTCGACTTCGTCCTCCCAGGTCCGCTTGAGTTCGTTGGAAGCTTTCTTAAATTCAGACAATCCTCGGCCCAGAGAACGGCCTAGCTCAGGCAGTTTTCGAGGGCCGAAAATAACCAGGGCCACAATAAAAATGATGACTATTTCAGGAAAGCCAAGATTCCACATTTCGATGGTCCGGTTCTCTCCATTCAGTGTATGTCACCCATCCTGAACAAGTCAATAAGGCATATCAGGACATTAACCTATACTGTCTTTCCAACTTATCGAGCTTTCCTGAGTAATACCCAAAAAAGTCATCGATGATGTGATCGTCGGGGTCTGTTTCTCTTTTCGTCATCCTCTCCACGGGGATGGGAGTTAATGTTCCCAAAATGGAGGCGAACAACTGAGTCTCAGCCGCTTTCTCGAGACTTAAGGTCCTAATCAGCGCTTCTTCGACGCTTCTTCCCACCACGAATGCTCCATGGCCTTTGTGAAGAACAGCCCTCTTGTCCCCCAGTGTCTCTACCAGCTCTTCTCCCATCTCCCTCGTTCCTACGTACAGGGGATATCCTTCGTAGACAGGAACGCCTTCATAAAAAAGACACCCATCACGGGCGATGGGGAGGATGCTCTTCCCTGCTGCAGCCAGGATATTTGCGTAAGGAGGGTGACAGTGGACAACGCTCTTGACGTCTTTTCTGGCGCGGAATACGGCAGTATAGGCGTGAAATTCGCCCATGGGCTCAGAGTGTTTGCCCTCCAGGACGTTCCCCTCAAAATCCATGGTGACAATGTCCTCCCCTTGGATATCCGCGATGGCTTTGCCGTAATCGTGCAGGTGCCCGGGTATCAGAATCTTGTCGCCATCCGGATGAAGGTAGCACTGGTGACCTCGTCCCTTTTCCGTAGCCCTTTGCATTCCAATGATCCGGCAAGACCTTGCCAGTTTCTCCTTTATCTCATCCAGATTCACCACTGGTGTCTCCTTATTTTTGATCAACGAGATGCCCTTATCTTCGCTCACCATAAGGCCGGCCGGCATCCTTGTCAAATCCAAAAAGGCCTGGATTTTCAGTGCTCAGAGGGCTATCCTGAGGGTAAAGAAATCGAAGTCAGAGGATGATAAAGATTCAGGTAGGACAGGTTCCTAGAGCATTCTTCTTGTTTCACAACGAAAACCATTTTATCGAGGTGTCGCCATGAAAAAACGTCATTGGAGAATTCGCACGGTGTTTGGGGTATGGACCTGTCTCTGGCTCAGCGTGGCTTTGGGCTGGGCTCAGAGCCCTGCAAACTTGCCTCCAGAGGTCATTGCCTATGCAGATTTGGTCTTTTACAACGGCAGTATTTTGACTGCCGATGAAGAGTTCACGATTGTCGAAGCGGTAGCCGTTCGGGACGGGAAGTTTCTGGCCCGAGGAGGTAATGACAGGATTTTGGCCATGGCCGGGCCCCAGACCCGGCGAGTGGACTTGGAAGGTCGCAGCCTGGTCCCTGGTTTCATCGACACTCACCAGCACGCCTCATTTATCACGAGTCCGCCTTCCGCCAGAGGAGGCGGGTTCGAGGAGAACAACTTCGATACACTGGAGAGCGCTTTGGAAACGCTTAGAGCTAAGGTTCAAGAAGCCGAGCCCGGAGAATTCATCGCCGTGAGTTCAACCAGTAACAAAGTGGTCACACAAGAGTTAAATGTTGCTCTCTTGGATCAGGTTGCCCCCGAAAATCCCCTTTATGTCAGAGGCCTCAATAACCAGGTCGTCGCCAATAGCCTGGTCTTGAAGCAAGTTCCTCCGGATACTCCTGGCATTCTGAGAGATGATCAGGGAAGACCCACCGGTCAGCTCAGGGGCGGTGCAGGCGGGATTGTCGTTTACGAGATAAGACCCTGGCCCGAGGTGGAGTCTTTGCTGGAACCTCAGAAAACCCGATTTCGCCGTCACAACCGGCAGGGGTTGACCACCATCATGGGACGTGCCGGGGGGCTGTCAATTTCGGTTTTCCGTGAACTGATGACCCGGGACGAATTGTCACTGAGAGTTCGTGTGGCCCATGAGTTCCTGCGTCAAAACTCACGTCCGGAGGCCTATTTGAAAAGATTAGGTAATCTCACTGATTTCGGAAACGACATGTTCAAAATCATCGGGGCCACGGTCCAGGTGGTGGATGGAGCGTCGATCACCGGGTCAGCTCGTACCTCCAAGGCGAAGCTCAATCCTCCTCCCGGAGATCCTTACGGACCCTTTGGCATGAACAAATGGGAAGAAACAGGGGATCTGGCCACCAGCGATCGCAGAAACATCATTCTCGGCAATCGGTACGGCTGGACCATATCCGGCCTGCACAGCTCTGGTGACATGAGCAACACCATTTTGCTGGAAGTCTTTGAAGAGGCGCACAGAGAAAGATCTCTGGTTGGCCGCCACTTTGGAATCGATCACGGCTTGATGTGGAAGCCGGAGCATTTCGAGAAGATCAAAGAAATGGATATCGTGCCCAGTCTCTTTGCCAAAGCGCTTTATGACAACGACACGCTGGTGTCGATCTATGGAATGGATGAGGTGTACAAAATGCAGCCCGTCAAATCCCTGATCGAAGCCGGTATTCGCCCGGCGGCGGAAGCGGACGCTTTTGATCCTCGCACCCAGGCGGCCCTGTTCAATATGCAAAAGTGGATCACACGGCTGGACGATAAGGGTCGTCTGATTAACCCGGAGGAGAAAATTGATCGCAGGGAAGCCCTCTACATGTACACTCTATGGGCCGCCCGTTACAGCGGAGAGCAGGAGATCCTCGGCTCCATTGAGCCCGGCAAATTGGCCGATTTGGTGGTGCTGGGTGGAGACTTTATGACCTTCCCCGAAAACGACCTGGACAAGCTGCGAATATTGATGACTGTCGTGGGGGGGCGAATAGTCTACGAGGCAGCCGGAGCGTTCTAAGTGTCTCGCTCCATAAATACGATGACGTTTGCTGATGGGGCTAGCGAGGGGAGGTCAAGGAGGTAGCCGGGATTATGCATAGATTCTCTACTGCAGCAGCGAAAACATCCGGCGTGCTGCACCGCCAGTGTTGCGCGACCCGCAAGCGGGTGCCGCCTGCCTCGTCAGGTCGGCGTTTTCGCCGCTTCGTAACGAGAACCTATGCATAAACTCGGCTAGGAGGAGGCGATGCAGGGGCATCGGCGACGACGAGAGACACAGAGATCGTCCGCAACCCCCATCAGCCCGAAGGGTGGCAGCGGGACGGCATCGATTTCTTTGTCGCTCCTCCTCCGTGATGTACAGTGACATCGCGTCGTCGTCGCTTCGCGAACTCGACGCCGTCGCGCTCGCCATAAACGTGACCGTATTTATGGAAACGAGACACTAGGGGTGTCTTGACTGTGTTCTTTGGCAATTCTAGACTGAACTACTGTTCTAGAAACTTTTGCATTGATGATGTGGAGACTTATGACGATGAATTTAAAAGCTGAAGAGCGTTTTTCGAGCAAGGGGTGGAGTTGGTTGTGGGGGATGGCGTTGTTTGTTCTTGTGCAGGGTTCTTTGTCCTATGCACAGCAGCTTCCTCCCGAGGTGGAGCGGATGGGCTATGCCGACACCATCTTCATCAATGGGAAGATCGTGAGCATGGATGATGCATCCACCTCGACCGAGGTGGGGAATATTTACCAGGCCATCGCCGTCAAAAGGGACCAGATCATGAAGCTGGGAACCAATGAGGAAGTTCGGGCCATGGCCGGGCGCATCACCCGTGTTCTGGACCTGAATGGACGGACCCTGATTCCTGGTATTATTGAAACCCATCAACATATCTACGGCGCCTCCCTTCGTTGGTTGGACCGCTTCGGCTACGAGAGTCCGGCCAAGGAGATCACTGTTCAAGCAGAACTCGATCTGGAAAGGACCCAGGGAGCTCTGCGGGATGCCATTCAGAAGGCGGTGACCGAGATGGAACCGGGTGAATGGCTGATGGTGGGCCTGCGTGACCATCCTGGCGCTCCCCGGCAGGGGTTTATCTGGGGGGCCACCCGGCGTCTGACCAATCGCCGAACACTGGACGAATGGGCACCCAATAATCCCGTTTTGGTGCGGCCGGGCAATCGAGGAAACGTCAATTCAAAGGCGCTGGAGATCATTAACGACTTTTTGCCCGGCTATT
>JADFOI010000120.1 GCA_022562935.1 Acidobacteriota bacterium | reverse complement strand
GGTATCAGTCGGTCCTTCGATCCATGGATGATCAGTGTGGGTTGGGTGATTTCTGACAACCTGCCCAGAAAGTTATTCCGAAAGCCGGACCAATTCATTTCATTCTCGAGATAGGATCTCCAGGCTCGTCCTGCACCACGAGCAGCCGCATTTTCTGCAATCTCGTCGATCAGATCTTCGGTGATCACTTCCAGGTTATGCACAATCTTTCCCAAGCTGAGTTTCAGGGTTTGGCGATTCCCCATTTTCCGTACTCTTTCGTGCAACCGAGGCATTTTCACCATGAGCTTCGCCAACACCTGCCAGTGCCACCGCGTCCCCAATCCAGCACTATTGGCCAAGACCAGCTTTTCCACCATGGAGGGGAACTGGAGAGCAAAAGCAACGGCGATGTGCCCTCCCATAGAAAGTCCCACCAGGGAGAACCGCTCCAGACCCAGCTGCTGGACAAAGTGGCTGAGAAACCGTGTGTAGTACTCAACGGTGTAATTCAGAGCAGGTTTGGCACTTGATCCGTATCCAGGCAAGTCGGGCGCAATTACGCGGTGACTGCGAGAAAAAAGATCCATTGTGGGTCGCCAGGAAAGGGAAGCCGAATCGGCACTCCCTCCATGAAGTAGAACCAGGGCAGAGCCTGTTCCTCCCGCCCTCAGGTAGTGGGTTGCAACCCCTTCGATTTCCGTCCAGCCATCTCTTACCAGCATCTAGCCCGCATTTCTCACACCCCCTCTACTGCATCGGCGCAATGATCCGGCCTGCCAGTGCTGCGCGGACCGCAACACTGGCGGTACAGCACGCCGGATGGTTTCGCTGATGCAGTAGAGAATCTATGCATAATCCCGGCTACCTCCTTGATCTCGCCTCGCAATCCCCATCAGCAAACGTCAGGGTATTCCTGGGACGAGACACTAGAGATTCCAACACTTATAATAAACTCATGGCCTGGGTCCGTTTTTGCTCTTTCTGGATTTACCCGTCCCTGGCCTGTCTTCTGCTTTTCCTCTCACTTCAACAGGGGACCCCATGGAAGCAGCTCTTGTGGCTGATTCCATTCGGTTGGTTGATCTGGAGCCTGCTGGAGTACGCGCTACATCGCTTCTTCTTTCATTGGATTCCTCACCATCGCAGCATCAGAAAGATCGTACAATCCCTTCACTTCAACCATCATGGCGATTCCAGGAATCCTGACAAGATCCTGGTTCGACCCATTTACAGCCTGCCTGTTTCCGCCCTCTTCCTAGGAGGTTTCTATACAGTAACGGGGAGTCTCTTTGCAGCTTCTGCACTGCTGACCGGTTTTTGGCTGGGATTTCTCTACTACGAACTCGTTCACTACCGGCTACACCTGAGCAAAGCTGACGGCGGCTTGCTGAAGTACCAACGCCAAGGACATTTCTATCATCACTTCGTGGATCCGAACCATTGCTTTGGCGTCACTTCGCCCTTGTGGGACTGGGTCTTTGGCACCTATCGAAGCATCACCCCGCGCTAGGCGCGCTTCGCGCCCCTTCCTGCGGTCGGGCGGGATCGTCACTTCGTAACGTCGTGCCTTCGTGCTTTCGTGCGCGCTTCGCGCGCGTTCCAGGTTTCAGGTTTTGAATTTCAGCCGGTCCGCCGGCTGTGGTCAGGCGATCAGGGGGTCTGCCGGCTGCGCTTCTTCCGCAGTGCCCGCACCGCCTCCGGCAAGATCTGGGTAGCATCACCCTCGATGCGAAGATCGGCAAGCTGATCGTGTGCGGTCGGACCCTGATTGACAATGACGTAAACCGCTCCCTGATCCTTGGCCGATCGAGGCACGGAAGCGGCAGGTTCCACCTCAAGGGTAGATCCAACGGCGATCACCAGGTCGGCACGAGAGGCAGCAAGGAAGGCCTCCCGCAATTTATCCTGAGGCATCGCCTGCCCGAACGAGACAGTGGCTGGCTTGAGGAATCCCTTACAGGAACACAGTGGGGGCTCACCGGTGCCTTTGAACTCCTCAAAGACGGGATCTGGATCGCAAAGCTGGCCACAGGTCTGGCATTCGATCTTCCGATTGGTGCCGTGCAGCTCGATCACTCTTTCTTCCGGGTGACCGGCGAGCTGGTGCAATCCGTCAATGTTCTGCGTCACCAGCGAATCCAGGCGCCCGATCTGTTCCAGCTCATACAGTGCCCGGTGGGCTGGATTGGGTTGAGCGTCACGAATTTCAGCCCAACCCTGAAGTTTGAACTCCCAGTGGCGGACACGAGCCTCGTGCGAGTTCATAAACTCATCATAGTAGACGGGTTGCCATTTCTTCCACAGGCCCTGAGGACCCCGAAAGTCGGGGATACCTGAAGCGGTTGAGATGCCTGCTCCAGTGAAGGCAAATACTCGATGGGCCTTGTCCAAAAGGGTAGCCAGTTGAATGGATGGGGTTCGGTGTTCTATCTTCCTTCCTCCGGTTGGGCAGTGCGCAGCACGATCACAGGTCTCAGCTGATCGGCTGGGCCTGATTGCCCAATGGCCAGTAGCTTCTGTTGGTGGAAGAGCCGGAAAAACTTCTCCTGGGGGGTGCCACTCCTGGAGATTCCATTTCCATGTCGTACTCGAACCGCCTGCGACTCATTAAGATCGATGCGGGGAAATTCGGGCAAAAGCTCCTCCATGGGGTAAAGATTCTCTCGCCACTGATTTTCAATCCCTTCCAAGGGCAGAGCCTGGGAAAGATCAAAGCAACCACTGCGGGTACGCTGTAACTTTCGAAGATAGGCTCCACAACCAAGGACTTCTCCAATATCGTGGGCCAGAGTCCGAATGTAGGTGCCTGCCGAGCAGTGAACCTGCAAGTTCCAGATCTCTCTTTCTTGTCTGAGCAACTCGAGCCGATGAATCGTAACCTCTCGCCACGGACGTTCCACCTCTCGCTTTTGCCGAGCCAGCTGGTAAAGCTTCTTTCCGCCCACCTTCACAGCTGAAAACATGGGAGGCTGCTGCCGGATCTCTCCAGTGAATTTGCTCAGCACCTCGTCTGCTTGTTGAGGAGAAATTTCAGGTACAGGGCTCTTTTGGAGGACCTCACCCTCTCCATCCAAGGTGTCCGTCGTTTGTCCGAGCTGAATCTCGGCAAGATACTCCTTGTCACTGGACTGGAAGAAACGGGTCAAACGAGTGGCGGGTCCCAGGAGAAGAGGCAATACTCCACTTGCCAAGGGATCAAGAGTTCCCGTGTGGCCGACCTTGGTCCTTGAAAGCACCCGGACCCTTGCCACGATATCATGAGAAGTGGGACCTGAGGGTTTGTTGACAACGAGCGCACCACAGAGAGGAATGTGGTTCGTCATCCCAGTGGTTTGCTGATCTGGCCTACTGCTTTAAGTGGCGGCTCGTATTTTCCATCCAGCAGTTTCTCTAATTCCAAGACCACCTTCCCGACAACCTCTTGAAAGCTACCTTCAACGGCAAGGCCTGCCGCGTTTTTGTGGCCGCCACCACCAAAATATTTCGCTACTGTACTTACATCAAAGTGGTTCTTCGATCTCAAGCTGACACGATAGCGCCCCTCCGCCTCTTCACGAAAAAAGGCAGCCAGATCAATCCCTTCCATAGAGAGGGGGTAGTCGACGATACCTTCCATATCGTTAGCAGAAGCTCCCGTTTTTTCTAACATTTCCTGAGTGAGCGTGATGGAGGCGATCCTGGAAGAGTGGATCTGCAAAGTATTCAGAAGCATTCCCAGAATCTGAAGCCGGGCATAGGGACGAGTCATGTAAACGGCCTGAGAAATCGCTGAGGGAGAGGCTCCATGGTTGACGAGGTCACCCGCGATGAGAAAGGTTTTGGCCCGGGTATTGGCGTATTGAAAGGACCCGGTGTCCGTGAAAATAGCAACGTAGAGGTTGGAAGCAATCTCTGGTGTCAGTTGGACCTGGAGGGGTTGAGCAAGTTCATAGATCATCTCTCCCACGGCGGCCGCCGAATCATCCAGCCAGTTGAGATCTCCAAAGGGTTCCGTCTTGGGGTGGTGGTCAATGCTGATGACGAAGTACTGATCCAGGCCCTGAAGATTGGGTCGTTGCAGATCATTGCACTCCAGGACGAACAGGCCATCGTAGCTCCCTTCAACTTTCTGGGTGACCTGAATCCTTTCGATTCCGGGAAGAGACTGATAGGGACGTGGGTGAGGATCTGCATTGAAGATATGGGCGGTTTTACCCAGCTTTTCCAGCATCAGAGCCAGTCCTAGCTCCGAGCCGATCGCATCTCCGTCGGGGCGGGCATGCGAGGTAATCACAAACCGATCGTGATCTTTAATAAACTGGATTATGTCGTCCAAAGCCTTCACTCGTACTCAAAGATATCGACGTCGTATCTTAGTAAGTCTCCACCGAGGATTCGCTCACTTTCCCGGATGAACTTCGCTGACAATCCTTCCAACACTATTCGAGTGGGACCAAGGGCCACCGCTCCCACTCGCGCCCGTTGCCAGAGCTCCTGATGTTCAATCTCGGAAACCGAGAAGTTGAAGCGGGAGCGCAAACGATCAACAACCTTCCGAAGGACACTCCTTTTCTCCTTCAGGGAGTGACTGTGAGGAAGGTGGAGTTCCAAAGAGCAAAAAACAATGGGCATAAACTCCTTATCTATACTAACCCTTTTTTTAACCCTAGTTCTAATGGAAACCTCGGGAAACCGTTTTTTGGCCCGGACTATGCATAGGTTCTTGTCACGAAGCGACGTAGGGGCGAACCGGTGGCTTGCCACGAGTGGCTCGCCCGAACAGTTAGCCCGAAGGCACACTGGTAAGGATGTGCCACGCAAGCGGTTCGGGTCAGCCACCACCGGCTGACTCCTACGGGTACGCTCAGTGTCTCGCTTTATAGAATAGGATAACGTTCACCTCGCAAGCCCCATCAGCTAACATCATTGTATTTTTGGAAGGAGACACTTAGAATCGGGATCCAATCATGAAGGCTATTCGTGTGCATGAACTCGGGGGTCCTGAAGCGCTTTCTTACCAGGATATTCCAGCGCCCCAGCCAAGCCAGGATGAAGCCATAGTTCAGATTGAGGCCATTGGCCTGAATTTCATTGACATCTATTATCGAGAAGGGCTTTACCCGGGGACTCTTCCTTTCACGCCCGGATTGGAAGCGGCAGGGACGGTTAGCGCTGTGGGTTCTCAGGTGACTGAAGTTCAGGTAGGAGATCGCGTTGCTTATTCATCGGCAATCGGAGCTTATGCACAACAGGCATCGGTGCCCGCCTGGAAGCTTGTTCCTGTGCCCCGAGATGTCGATTTTCAAACGGCCGCCGCCGTCATGCTCCAGGGGATGACCGCCCACTACCTGAGCCATTCCACTTACCGCCTGGAGCCCGGCCACACGGCACTCGTACACGCAGCCGCAGGAGGAGTCGGCCTGCTGTTAGTACAGATGGCCAAGATGCGTGGCGCCCAAGTGGTGGGAACGGTTTCCACCCAGGCAAAAGCCGAGCTTGCCGTTCAGGCTGGGGCCGATCACGTCATCGTGTATACCGAGAAAGATTTCGAGGCCGAGGTTCATCGGCTCACCGAGGATGCAGGAGTGGAGGTGGTCTACGATTCAGTGGGAAAAAGGACTTTTGAAAAGAGCTTAAACTGTTTGAAGCCCCGTGGATATCTGGTTCTTTTCGGGCAATCCAGTGGGCCTGTCGACCCCATAGATCCTCAGATCTTAAATACCAAAGGATCTCTTTTTCTGACTCGCCCAAGCTTGTTCCATCATATTTCTTCTCGAGAGGCTTTGTTGAAGCGAGCAGAGGCAGTTTTGAAATGGGTGTCCAGTGGAGATCTCAAAGTGCACGTCAGTGAAACTTTCGCGCTTGCTGAAGCCGCCCAGGCCCACAGGGCACTAGAAGGCCGTAAGACCACCGGGAAGGTTTTACTGGTGCCCTAATTCCTCCTACAGCTCCGGTGCGACCTCCTCTTGGGTAAAAGCCTCGATGACATCACCGACTTTGATATCGTTGAAATTGGCGATGGAGAGACCACATTCGTATCCCTCTCGGACTTCATTCACATCATCCTTGAAGCGGCGCAGTGAATCGAGTTCACCGGTGTAAATGACCACGTTGTCGCGGAGGAGACGAACTTCGAAATTTCGCTTGATCAAGCCGCTCTGGACATAGCTACCGGCAATGGTTCCGAATTTCGGCACTTGGAAGGTATCGCGAACCTCTGCCCGCCCCATCTCCTTTTCTCGAAACGTCGGTTCCAGAAGCCCGACCATGGCCTGTGTTATCTCCTCCGAGACCTCGTAGATCACGGTGTGCAGCCTGATATCCACCTGCTCCCGTTGGGCCACATCCCGGGCAGTTCGTTCGGGACGAACATTAAATCCGACGATAACGGCATTGGAGGCAGAGGCCAGCAATACATCCGACTCTGAAACAGCCCCCACACCACTGTGAATAATCTTGATTTGCACCTTCTCAGTACTTAGTTTCTGCAGAGTATCCACCAAAACTTCAACGGATCCCTGAGCATCAGCCTTGAGCACGATGCGAAGCTCCTTAACTTTCCCCCCCTGCATTTGAGCAAAGAGGTCATCCAGATTAACCTTGCCAGTCACGGCAAGTTCCTGCTCTCGAAGCTGTTGTTGCCGATATTCGCCGATCTCCCGAGCCTTGGCGGCACCCTCGACAACCTGGAAGGAATCACCGGCCTTCGGCAGCGTCTGAAATCCCAGGATCTCCACTGCACTGCCGGGTCCGGTCTCTGCACAAGGATTGCGGCGGTCATCGAACATGGCCCGAACTTTTCCGAAAGCCGCTCCAGCAATAAACGAATCTCCCACTCGAAGAGTTCCACCTTGCACCAGAATACTAGCGACGGCTCCGCGGCCTTTATCGAGCATGGCTTCCAAAACAACCCCTGACGCCGCTCGTTTGGGATTGGCTTTCAGCTCCAATAGATCAGCCGACAACAAAATCATCTCAAGCAGCAAGTCGAGATTGGTCTTTTCCTTCGCGGACACTTCCACCATGACCGTATCGCCACCCCACTCTTCTGCCACCAATTCATGCTTGGTCAGCTGTTGCCGAACCTTCTCGGGCTGGGCATCCGGTTTATCGATTTTATTGATGGCAACAATGATGGGAACCTTAGCGGCTCGGGCGTGATCAATCGCTTCCACGGTCTGCGGCATCACCCCATCATCGGCAGCGACAAGCAGGACCACCAAGTCGGTCAAGTCAGCTCCACGAGCCCGCATTCGGGTGAAGGCCGCGTGGCCCGGAGTATCGATAAAGACAATTCTACGACCCTTCACGTCAACATGATAAGCACCGATACGCTGGGTGATCCCTCCTGCCTCGCCCGCTGCCACTTGGGTGTTCCGAAGCGAATCCAGGAGGGAAGTCTTGCCATGATCGACGTGACCCATCACCGTCACTACAGGGGGTCGCACCATCAAGTCCTCGGGGAGATCCTCGACCTGTTCTTCCTCAACCGCCGCCTCCTCAAAGGAAACAAAGTGGGCGACCACGTCGTGAAGTTCACAGATCTCCTGGACCAATTTCTGATCCAGAACCTGGTTGATGGTGGCCATCGCACCTTTGGAGAAGAGCTCCTTGATCAGCTCGTTGCTTTTGATCTGAAGTCTCTCACCCAGTTCCTTGACCGTTATCTTCTCTGAAAAGGTTACTTCTCGAGGCCCGCTCGCTTCCACCGGTTCAGGGGTTTTCGCTACCGGTGCTTTTCCTGGTTCCTCCACCACTTCGGCCTCACCGACCGGTTCAGCCACAGGCTCCAGAGTCTTCTCTCCCACTTTTTGGTCGAGCGCTGGAGCCTCCTCCGTGGTTTCCGTCTTTGCCTTCTCCTCTAGTAGCTGCAGCTCCTGGCGGGCCTTGCGAACAGCCTCTCGCTCAGTCCTCTGAGTGATCTGCTCCAGCTCTGCCCGAGTGGGTTCGTGCATTGCCTTTTCCA
The DNA here is from genome assembly GCA_022562935.1 of Acidobacteriota bacterium. Taxonomy (GTDB): domain Bacteria; phylum Acidobacteriota; class UBA6911; order RPQK01; family JADFOI01; genus JADFOI01. The sequence continues at coordinate 2,673 of JADFOI010000120.1, read as the reverse complement.
GCGCCTCGGCCGAGAGCTGAGCTTCCACCTTTTCAATAATCGGCTCATCATCAATAGTGACTTCTGTTCTCTGGGGAGTCTCCTCATCGCCGATTTCAACCTTCCGGTAACTCGCCTTCCCCTTGCGGGGCTTCATAGAGTCTGCCCAAGGGCTTGAGACCTCTTCCTCTTCAACCTTTTCAGCTCTTTTGCGGAGTTTTCCCAGCTGCTTGATGCTCTTGCGGGGCTTCGAAGAGGCGACCTTCTTCTTCCCTTTCTTTGCGCTGCTCTCCTTCTTTTCCCTGACCCTTTCCTCCTCCTGCTGTTCCAACTCCACCATGAGTTGCAGACGACGGCGGATACGATCGGCAATATCGTGATCCACCGGGGTATCCGATGAAGGGACCCAGACCCCCACCTTTTTAAGTTCGGATATCACCACCGCATTTCTCATTTCAAATTCGGAAGCGAGATCACTGACTTTGATTTGTTGCATTTTGTTGTCTTGGAAATCTTTCTTAGGTTGTTTTTTCGGCTTCCTCTTCTGAATCCGCTTCCGGTTCCATAACTTCTTCCCCAGAGACTACCTCTTCGGTCTGATCCTCTTCCTGAACGGTTTCTACTGCCGGCAGGGATTCCGACTCCGAACTGGAGGGGACCCATTCTTTAGCTTGGTCGATCAACTGTTGAGCGGTCTTTTTGCCAAGCCGAGGAATTTCCGCTAGCTCTTCGACCGACTTTGAGGCCAGGTCCGGTATTGACTCAATGCCTGCTTCTCGCAATCGACTCAGGGTCTTTTCCCCCACCCCCTTCAGGTTGGCAAGCGTTCCAGCTTCCGAAGGGCTGACCATTTCTTCCAGCTGGCTCAGGATTTCCTGCTTCTTTACCTCGGCACTCTTGATGTTGATCTCCCAACCCAGCAGCTTCGAGGCGAGACGTACATTCTGGCCCTTTCTTCCGATGGCCAAAGAGAGCTGATCCTCCGGAACAATCACCTCCAAAATTTTTCTCTCAGGATCGTAAATCAGGATCTTAGAGATTCTTGCCGGATTAAGAGCATTGGTCGTGTAGTCCACAATATCGTCTGAGTATTTAATGATATCGATCTTCTCGCCGCGCAACTCGCGAATCACCGCATTAATGCGACTTCCCTTCATGCCCACACAGGCTCCCACGGGATCAACCGCATCATCGCGGCTGGCTACGGCCACTTTGGCCCGCTCTCCGCCTTCTCGCACCGCGTTCTTGATCACAACCGTACCGTCATAGACTTCAGGAATTTCCATCTCGAACAGACGGATCAACAAACTTGGGTCACTTCGTGACACCACAATTTGAGGTCCTCTCGAAAGCCGGTGAACCTTGATAATGACGGCCCTCACCCGATCTCCCGGCCTATATTCCTCGTTCTGACATTGTTCACTATAGGGAAGAACAGCCTCAGTCCGTCCAATATCGAAAATAATGTCTCGACCTTCGCTTCTGCGAACGATGGCGTTGACCAACTGACCCAGCTGCCCGGAAAACTCATCGAAAATAATTTCGCGCTCCGCCTCACGCACTTTCTGAAAGATCACCTGTTTCGCCGTCTGGGCCGCGATTCGACCGAACTCCACAGTCGGCTTTGGAATTTCGACGTAATCGTCTAGCTCAAAAGTCTCATCGACACCCAGGGCTTCCTCGAGCGACATTTCTACAGCATCGTCATCGACTTTCTCCACGATCTTTTTTACTGCGAAAACATCAATAGTTCCTGATTCCGGGTCGTAACGCGCCTGCAAATCTTCTTCGGTTTTGAAGTATTTTCTTGCAGCTGCCACCATCGCATCTTCCAGGGCTTCCTGAATAACTTCCTGATTAATACCCTTCTCTCGACTGATCTGCTCGATACTCTGGCTCAAAAGGTTCGACATTCTTTTTTTCTCATCCCGATTTCAATACTTTGGAGAGGGTTCTCCCCCTACTTAAATTGGTGGACCAGATTTGCCTTTCTTATTTTGCTGAAAGGAATCTGATACGTTTCTCCATCAAATTCTAACTTGAGAATACCCTCTGAGAAAGTCCGGATCAGCCCAGTGAACTTCCTCCGATTTTCGATCGTCTCGGTGGTGATCAAACGTATTTCCTTTCCCACAAAGCGCCTGTAATCCGCTTCCTTAAAAAGCGGCCGTTCGATCCCCGGAGAAGATACCTCCAGCACATAGCGGTGCAGGATAAAATTCTCCTCATCCAACAAAGCACTCGCCTGCTTACTCACTCGCTCGCAGTCCTGAAGGTCAACGCCGCCCGGCTTGTCGATATAAATTCTCAACACACTGGGGGATCCTTCAGGCCGATACTCGACATAAACCAGTTCCACACCATCAAACTCAACCACATCTCTGAGGAGACCTTCAGCGTGAGCCGCTACGTCCATCATATTTTCGCTCTAAAACAAAAGAGTGGGCAAGAAGCCCACTCTTTTGATAGAGGGTTTTCCGACAGAAGTATATGCGACACTTCGGCTTAATTCAACTTTGGCCCGCACTTCTCACACCCAATCTACTGCGGCCGCGGAGATGGCCCCGTCTATGGCGTTCCGCTCGGGCGGCCTCCTCAACGTACCCTAAAGTACGTTTGCGGGGGCCTTCCGTCGCGCGCCTTGTATCCACAGCCATCTCCACTGCCTCGCTACCACTAGGTGTGAGAAATGCG
>JADFOI010000119.1 GCA_022562935.1 Acidobacteriota bacterium | reverse complement strand
TCGCCGTGCCGTGGCGCCAGCGCTGGTAGAGATCGCCGTCCACCAGGGCGCGGGCGTTCCCCAAAGGGGACCTCTCGGAGTTCTTGGTATTGATACCCACCACCACGTCGAGGCCACCGCCCCGATCGAGCAGGCCGAGAGCGATGTTGTCACCGAAGTCGTCGACGACAACCTCCATCAGGCGCGCGCCCCGCGTCGGCAACAGAAAATTGACCCGGATATACTGAATCGGCTGGCTGTCCGGTTCCTCGAGGGGCAACGTGACGGTGTGCTTGCGGTTTCCCTTGAAGCGCTCCGTGATCCGGTAGACCAGTGAGCCGGGGACCGGCGCGGCGATGAAGTCGGTTTCGGGCTCCCCCGTGGACAGCAGCAGATCGAAGAGCTCGAAGGCAGGCGCTTCGTCGTCGAAGATCAGGCTGACGCTGTTGGCGTTGACCGCGCGGCCGAGGTCGATTTCGATGTACCAATCTTCGGCGGAGCGGTCCCAGTCGGGCTCCCAGCCGGTGGCTGTGTCGCCGTCGATGGTGAGGCGGGCGGTGGTGGGGTTCGATCCGGCGGCCCGAATGCCGCCGCCGAAGTCGGTGAGGTCACTGATGGAGTTCGTGCCACGCCGCAGTTCGACGGTCCGAATGATATCGCCGTCGAAACGTACGGCGCCGAGGGGCAGTGACCACTGGCGCCACTCGGACGGACGGTCGAAGCGGATCTGGTCAGCCGTCGTTGGACTTGTGAGGACGGCGACAGCGACTAAGGTGTAGGCGATTCGCAAGGAATATCCCGGTGATGAAGGAATAGACATTGGGCCTCTTACGGCCGCCATGATAGCGCTATCATAATAGACGGCAAGCCTGCCGATCGCAAGGAACATCCAGGAACTGACGTATGAATCGGACCGATCATCCCAACATCCTCATCATCCTGGCCGACGACCACGGCTACGGCGATGTCTCGATGCACCAGGGCCCGCACATCCAGACGTCTTTCTTCCCATTGACCGCAAGAGAAGGGTTGTGGTCATCGTGAACTGGGCAGCGGTAGTGAAGCTCGTCTCCTGATTGTTTTTGGGGTTCACCCAGAGCGGCTTTGGTTACGTCCAAGCAGGTGAATTTCATTATGCCCCCCTCAATCCCGGAATCATCCGAAAGATGGCCGAAACTACTTTCCATGAGAGGGTGCGATGGGCAGCCAGGTCGATGAGGACGCGCTTTAGGTGGTGGAGGTTTGGGGATCTTGTCGTGTGCCTTGTGCTAGGATTGGACATTGTAATTGCTTTCTGGGCCGCTCATAACTTGGTAGGTTGGGCGGCCCTTTTTAGTTTTGATTTGGGCACAAAAAAAGGGCGTGTGAACTGATGTAATATCAGCTCGACACGCCTTCTAGATAAACCCGAGTCCGAGTAACCTTTACTACGCTTTCTTCGTTTCTTAGTTAATCATCCAATCCCCGCCTGGTGGACCGTAGCCGCGATGATAAGGCCACACCAGCTCCTCCTCGAGCTCAACGGGTGCTGTTTCCATGCGGTCCAGCCCGGACATAATCAGATAGCGCATGGCGTCCATCAGGTGGTCATTTTGCTTGAGAACCTTACCGTCATCCTTCCGGCGATACAGCCGGAATTCCTCCAGTAAGTGCTGAAGACTCTTGAAGACCTTGAGTTTGCCTTGGGTCATCATGGTATAAATCTTCAGAATCCCTGCTTCGACTGCATTATCAGCCATCTGAAGATTCAACCCCGAGTCGAGGTATAACTCCAGGAGTTTGATACCATCTCTCTGCCCTCGGGCGTTTGACGCAGGATCAACCACACCAGGAATCCAATCCCCGAGTCCCTTGATGGCTTCAGTGTGGACTGCTGGCTCAGCTTCTCCACGGTAATATTCCGCGTATAAGTAAACGATTCCCGTTTCAAGGTCTTTAGCTCCCCAGACTGCTGCTGTCTTCTCCCAACCCACGTCCATTCCATAGGCTTTGACGAAGTGGTCAGGGATGGGAAAGTCCTCGACTGTAATGTCCTCTTCTACGATGGGATAGATAGCCCCTTTCCCGAGGTCTGGTATCCCCTTGCTCCTGGCCTTTCGCTGGTAAGCCGGATAGGAGTCATACAGCTCCTCTTTCTCATCAGCCCCCAGGTGCGGCACCTCATCCCAGGTGCAGGGAATCATTATCTTGCGCTTGTGGTAGACCGGATCACCCGATGTGACCCTTCCACTAGGAAGAAATGACTCGATCATCTGCGTGATGCCCTGTAGCGGGGTGAAGGTCAACATTAACAGGCCGCCAGTGGTCATGGTCCGGGTCAGACACTCAGCATAAATATCAATGGGTGGTTCTTCGTCCAGCCAGATAACGTCCTGCTCTGTCCCTTGGAAAGCCTCACGACGCTGATCATAGCTCTTGAACGTCAGGATGCTGTTTTTTCCTGAGACGTGCCTGACATAAGCAATCTCAGTGGTGTCAGGAACGCCACTCTTGGGACGGGTGTGAACCAGTAAGTCTCCTGGGATCATACCGGTGCCATGTTGACCAGGCAGCCCGAGCATCTTCACGTTTAGAATGTCCCTCACGGGTACAAACTTATCCCCACAGGCCCAGACCTTAACCTCATGGTCAAAACGCTTGCCTTCCCACCAATCTGGGTAGATGCCGGTCAGGTGACAGGTTGTTTCGTAGCAACCCACTCCCTCGGTCTTTCCAACCCTATTAGCCGCGAGGAATAGGCGCTCACGATGCTTTTTCCCGGCTTTAAAGAATAGCTGCTGCTTGGGGTAGAGTTCTCTACGAAGCGCACCGTCATTAGGATAATAGGAATTGATCTTGTTGCGATCCAGAATCCGCAGGGCAGCCCTTACATCCTCATGCTTTAGCGGTTGCTTCAAGTCGCTCATTGAGTTCTTCTAGTTCCTTTCTCGATAATGTCTTGGCTAGTAAAATAGAGTTGGTCGAGTCCTGGTTAATCTCCAACTTCTCCTTCACCTTTCCATCCATGCGCTCCCAGACTTCTTTGAGTGCCGTTGAGTTACCTTCTTTAGCCAGTTCAATGGTGGCGATCACAACTAGCTCTTTGTGGGTGCGTTTTTCCTTGTCCTTAGGGTCAACCTTTTCCAGTTCCTCTCTCATTAAGGTGGTCAGACAGTCAGCCTTCTTGGGTCTGCCCTTGAGGTTGCCTGACTGGCCCTTTTTCCAACTCTTGAGGTTGGTTACTTTCCCGCTCCCGCTGGTTTTTCGTTCTTTAACACCGATCTTTTGCTTGGCTGTTTTCTTTGTCATTGCATTACCTTTCTTTTTTCATGATGCCCGCCGAAACGTCTTTACGGCCTGGCGCGCCAGTTTCACGATCTGGATATTGGCTTGATCAATGCGCCGTCGCTTCTCTAGGGGGTCCAGGGCTAGGGTTTTTGGGGCCTCGCGATCAGGCATCGGGAACCTCCACATTAATGAAGACCTCATGCGATTCGAGCCCAAGGACCCTCCCGACCCGCAAGATGCGATCGTCCCCCTGGTGAATCGGCTCAGCACCATGGATGAGTTTCGACAAGGTAGTAGGATTGATCCCGGCCTGTTGGGCAATTCGATAGGCTGGTTCGGGGTGTAACTTTAGTTCTACTAAAAAACGCCGTGAAACTATTGTCATTTCATACTCCCTTCAAACAAAAAAAGGCGACCACTAATCCGGTCGCCCACGCAAACTGCATTCCTTTTTATTCTATCTAGCCGCTCCTCATCCTCACACGCTCGGCCTCTTCCTCGGATCGCTTTCGCAAGAACGCTGTCTTGTACCGTTGAAACTCTCGCTCATCCTCACAGATGGGGTGCCGTGGCGGTTTGCAACGTATCGACTTGCGGGCCGTCGCTGGCCGATCAGGAAGTTCAAATTCACCTTCCCAGTCCTGGCGCGGGTCACAATCATCTAAGCTGGAGCACTTCGTGACCTCGATGCGCCGACCTCGCTGATGTCGGAGTTCTTCGTGGTACTCAGGGCAATACCCATCATCCTTTAACTTGAGAATAAGGGGCCTCGTACTGGTGATAGTTGCCAACCCTTCCCGGATGAGAAACTTCTTTTCCTTCGGAGTGACAAAGAAAAATTTTCCGCTTCCTGTAATGACCCTGACTGATTTCGACACATAGCACCCCATTTTTTTCTTCCCGCCTCTTTTGGCGGGATACCCTTAAGAGCTAGGCTTACTCTGGCAACAGAATGTTTCTGTCGTCAATTGTTAGCCTACCGCCCCTATAGTGTAGGGGTGCAACATAGGGAAAGTATGGGGGAATAGAGGGGGGGGGATTTAGTGGTCCCACTCCGGGTCAAAGTCGTCAGGATCTTCCCGGTCCGGGTCATCAGGAGGATCCCAGTCTGGGTACTCAGTCAATACGCATCGGATGTCTACGTCTGGGCTGGAACCGTGGAAATGTTCTCCCCGCTGCCATTTGAAGAACTCTGATGGGTGCTGATCGGCACGTATATACAAAGATTTCTTGGTGGCTTTCTCCCCGATGATGGACTCTCGTAGCTGCTGCCAAAGTTCAACCGCCTCTCTACGCTTCTCTTGAAGAGTGTCCTTGTCGATAACTCCCTTGCACGCTTTAAGAAGGGTTTTGATTGCAGGTTGTGTTATCTCCGATTCCTGCTCTTCACTCGCCATTGTCGGTGACTCATCGTTGTTCTCTGTGCTGGGGAATCACTAGCCAAATGACCGAAGTAAATCTTCGCAGCTTTGAAAGGGAACTCGATTATTACCCCCTCATGATTTCCCACCAATCCAACCGTTTTCCTGTGGTTTTTTTGCTCTAGGAAATAATTCTTCAAGAGTACGATCAAGAAGTCGCGGGCTGCCTCCCCTTTGAGATCTACATGGTCCAAGTAAATTGCCGCCCACCTCGCCAGTTCATCAAACCTCTGTAGCTCATCGTCCTGATAGCCACTCACCAAGCAATGACTGCCAAGGGTGGTGTGCCGTGACAGGGCTTGCTGGAGACCCTGTCGGCGTATCTGCGCTGGAATGTCCACACCCCGGCTAACAACCGGCGATCCTGCTTTGTCCCAGTGAATTTGGAATTTCGATTCTGGTTTGTCCAACTCGTCAGCTTTGTCTCGGAGTGCGTACCACTCCTCTAAATTGACTAATGAGTCTTCGATTGTGTTGATCGTCATGCTTTCCCCCTTTGCAAAGGAGCAAACCCCTACGCGGCCAGCGCAAAGGTCCTGACTTTGGCGGTCAGGGCTAACCGCGCAGGGTGTGCGTTCACCTTAATAATAGCAAGTGGAGGTGACTCCGGTATTCCCCAAAAACCTCCCTAGAAACCGTAGCGCCAGGCGGGAAAAAGGGTAAAGGGGCCTTACATGAGAAATTTGGTCTCCTTTACCCCAAAATGGCCCTGGAAGTAGCATGAACACTGGGTTTCTAAAGGGGACCAAGGGGGTCTAAAAGAGGCCTATAAAAAGGGGGTTGGTCTCCTTTAAAAAGACGACAGTTAGCTCCCGGTACGATGTGCCTTCCGGAGTGCCTTGCGAAGTATCGCGGCGTGCGAGTCTGGAACCTCTTCAAGTTCTAGACAGATTATTTCATCAATCAGATCGATCGATATAGATCCAGGGTAGCCAGCCTCGACATACGGGACGATCTGCTCCCTCCACGCCTCCTCTTCTCTCGAGCGGGTCCATGGGATCAGGTCAGCATAAGCCTCCGGCTTGAGGAACAGAATCGCAATACCATCGCTACCCGGATCTGACCGCGCAGGCTGAAATGGCGAGCATTTATTCCGAGCGTTCTCATCGGTGGGCTGCTGGCGATAGTCAAAAAGGCTGACGCAGTTACGCTTGCGAAAGAAGGCGTTCACGTAACCAAAGGTGGTTTCCAGGCTACCGTCCCCGTTAGGCTTTATTTCTCCGTCAGTACGGATCGAGTCAAGATGAGCCAGTTTTGTGACATGAAAGACTCGACCTTCCAGGAGGGAAACTATGTCATCAAGCGGATCTGTTTCAAGGCGAACGTACTTCGTGATTTTCAGAATAAAGATCTCCCGCGAGGCAATACTAAACCTTCTCACGTGGTCCTGCTAAACTACCGTTATGAAAATCTCAGAAGTAGAGCCCCTGCTCCGTGAAGAGTGGAATAAGCGTCCAGACGACAAGAAAACAGGACACGACGTTTACTTTTTCTACCTCTGGCTTAAGGGAAAACGCCCAGATCTCTTATCCTTTTGATGTAGTGGGGATAGATACCAATATTTGCACACCATCCTGCGCGGTTTGATAACGGAGTAGGTCTAAACACCTGACCCGTCCCAGGGTGCGTACCGGGTGCAGATTTTGAGGGTGTTACGGTGTTTTTTTCCGCCCACGCTCGACGCGGGCGGGTAAAGCAAACAAGAACTCCGCCAAGGCTTGCGCGAACTCAATACATTTCGACGCGTCTTCTTCATCCGGGAGCGACGCCTGATCGTCAGCATGACGCTGGTCGTTTGCATCGAGTCTTACATCGTGAGCCCACACTGCCATTTCCTCGGTAATCAGATGGTCTTTTGCCGCCTGTTTAATCCTGTCGTATAGACTTCCATCCTTATAACCCTTTTCCTTCAGCATCGCATCAATAGAACTGGCCGCCAGCATGATTGCTCCAGCGGGTGCGTGAAGGCTCGAAATTGCTTGTCGTAGGTATTCCCTAGCTGGGTCGGGAACCGCCTCATCCACCTCCTTGCTACTTGGGTACATTTCCAAAACCCCCGAACCTTTGGTTGTTGCGGCAGTCAGTACGCTGCCGCCACAACTTTCACACGCATAGGTCATCCAGAATCTTTGATTCGAATTGGTCGATGAGGTAGTCTCCCAAGACGAACGGGCATTCAGATGGGGTTTAGCTACATTGCAGTGTGGGCAACGGTCCAATTCCAGTTTACTACCCTGTTCAACAGCCATGTATCTGGAGACAAACTACCTTCGCAGGATGAGTTCGTCAAATGGGTATTGAGTAAGGCTTGTTCTCCAAACAGGGTGCGTATAGGGTGCGGAAAGTGCGGTTTACGTCTAAGCCAATCGCGGATTAGCCTGGTTAGTCAACCCTCTCCCACTTCATCCGCTCATCGACCACCAGGGCCATCCCATTCTCGAACCGCACAATAGCTTTGGGCGGGGGATGGGTTCGACGTCGGCGACATCCAGATGAAACCCGTCATGCAGCGAGATAACCTCACCCTTCATACCAGGTGTGACCACAGCGGGTTGGCCTTCGACTTCGATGGCTTCACCCTGCCAGATGACGAAGTCGCCAACCTTGAGGCCGAGGGATTCTTTTTGCCAGGGGTTCATGCCTGATTATCGCAGGTGTCTGGGCTTTCAAGAAAAGTGGCAGAGGTGAGCAACATTTTTGAAGGACTATTGGGAATGCTCTACTGAAATAGGTGTGGTGGATTCGGCAGGCGAGGTACGAGTTCGCGAAAAACGCAGAGTCATTCCCGGCAGTCGAATCTCCACAATCCTCAATAGGTCCCCCTCCCTATGATAGATTGCCTCGGCACTTGTGACCGGATTGCTCTCGCGAATTATTCCCACGGGCTCAACAGCGACGATTTTGTTTAGTTTTACCTTTTTTCCAGGGAAGAAATAAAGCTCACCTTGGTCCTTGCCACGTTCAAGAAGAACCAGCTGATAAAGACCGTTAAGCTCACGGGTGGTAGTTTGAACGGTATGTTCCAAGTGGAGCGATACCTTATTATCCTTCTCTCGCTCTAGTTCTTCACGAAGCTTTTCCCGCTCCTCTGGCAGGTTTCGCCATTCTTTTCCTGTTGCTGCACTAAGCCTGTCCTGGAAAGCTCTAAAGTGCTTCTTACCAATTTCAAAGACCGCCACATTACCGATCCCATTCTGGGTCCAGGTGATGTGAACAAAATGGTCTTTGGACCTAAATGGGGCCAGGATCGCCGCTCCAACTCCAAACGCAAGAAACGAGGGCAGGAAGCCGAGAAAAGGTTCATAGGGCACGTACCACGCACCTGACTTCATCCATTCAACTGACCGGTTGTGCACCGTATTGTCATAGAAGATTGTCACTACTCCGGAGACAGGAACGGAAAAGATTTCCCCCTTGTCGCTGCGACAAAAGATTTCACTAGAGCCAACCGTCACTTTCATCTTTCTCCCATGCTTCACAGCTTCAGTCCCGGTCTCGTACTTTACTTCCCATTCCTGGAGCATCGGAGAACTTTGCGTGGGCGCAGCCGGGATAAAGGAGAGAGAGAAAAAAAGAATAGGGGTGAGAAGAAAATAGCTTATGTTAAGCGCCGAGGTTTTCATCACTTTAAGTTGTGATGTCAAAGCGTTATCGATCTAGATACTGTTTCGAGTTCTTGGGACGATCATACCCCTCTCGTACCAGTGAGTACAACTATTGATGCAGGTGTCCCTGGCGGTTGCCTTCAGCACCCTCCAGGCGTAACATTGAGCGCAACTGCATTGCGGTGGGGGGACTCTATGGTCGGCAAGACCATTAGCCATTACAAGGTTCTTGAGAAAATAGGCCAAGGCGGTATGGGAGAGGCTTTTCACGGCTTCCACCCGCTAAAGACTTTTCGATTAGGTATCCCCTTTACGAACCGCATTAAAACCACAGGAGGAACCATGAGGAATACTCAACTGATCAGTAAATATCTAGGTGCGTGGCCAGCTCTGGCCCTGCTGCTTCTTTTCCAGCTCTCCAGTGCCTTCGGTCAGCTGGCTCCAGAAGTAGCCCAATTGGGATATGCAGACACGATCTTTGTCAACGGCAAGGTGGTGAGCATGGACGACAAGTCCCGCTCAACCAGTGTGGGGAACATCTATCAGGCCATTGCCGTCAAGGGCGACAAGATCATGAAGCTGGGAACCAACGAGCAGGTCCGGGCCGTGGGGGGACCCGACACCCGGATTTTCGACTTGAAGGGGAGAACCCTGATGCCCGGCATTATCGAGACACACAGCCACATGTACGGAGGTGCAACCCGGTATCTGGAGCGCCTGGGCTTCAAGTATCCGCCTGAGAACGCAGTTTTCGTCTCCATGCAGGCAGACACTGACCTGGAGAAAACACAAGCCATCATGCGAGACACAATCCAAGATGCGGTCAAGGAGTTGGACCCGGGCAAATGGGTGGTGCTCAGTATACGAGGTCATCCAGAAGCGCCTCGGGAGGCGAGCTTCTGGGGGTTTACGCGACGTCTCACCAATCGAAAGACACTGGACTTGTGGACGCCTGAGAATCCCCTTCTAGTACGACCCGGCCCCCGGGGCTGGATCAACTCGAAGGCTCTGGAGGTCCTGAACGATTTTCTGCCCGGATACTCCGCCTCCATCCACGAGACCATGCACGGGGACGTCATCGGAGAGGATATTGCTGCAATCGGATGGGTGGGAAGCCAGGAAATGTCCGTGATCACCTGGGAACTTTTTCTTCAGAAACTGCCCTTAAACACTTTGGCCCAGGCCATCAAGCTCATCTCGGAAGAGGCCACGACCAAAGGGATCACCACTTTTTCCAGCCGCATTCAGTTTCCCAAGATCATGAGCGGCTATGCCACCCTGGCCGGATTGGGCCAGATGCCCATTCGCCTCTCGGCCCACTATGAAATCCATCGCATGCCCACCGATCCCCAGCAGACCCGTCAGATCTATCGGCGGACGGGAGTCCTGCAGGGAATTGGTGACGATTACCTGTGGATTGACGGCGTGGCCTCAGAGCGCTGGGATTCGATTTACCCGGAATCGTGCACAGGACCCGATACCATCGCTCCACCCAATATCAAGGCTCGAGAAGTCTGCCCCGTACCCGGGGAACTGCCTTGGGATACACTTGAAAATGCCGCCAAGGCCGGCTGGCGCCTGGCGGGAGTGCACATATGTGGCAGCGAAAGTCTGCGAGCCTTCGTTACGATGATCGATCGGGCCCGTGCAGTGAACGGTTGGACCATGCAGCAGGTGCGGGACATGAAGCTGACAGGCGAGCACTGCAATCTGATCGGACAGCAGCCGGATATCATTCAGAAGCTGAAAGACTATGGAATCATCCTGAGCTGCGGCATCAACTATCTCAGGGAGGCAGCTGACTGGATCGCCGATTATGGCCCCCAGATTGAGCCCTTCATTATCCCTTTCAAGACCTGGATTGACTCGGGTGTGAAGCTTGTCGGGCAGCATCATGGGAGTACGCCACCCTTTAACATGCAGTGGCAATCGGTGACTCGCAGACATGATGGGGTAGTCTACCAACCCGAAGAACGGATTGACCGAGTGCATGCCATGAAGATGTGGACATCCTGGGCATCCGAATACGTACTTAAAGAAGACGAACTCGGTACGCTGGAAGTGGGCAAATTCGCAGATCTGCTGGTCTTGGATCGTGACTATTTTACCGTTCCGGTCGATGACATTTTGAAAATTCGTATCCCCATGACCCTGGTAGGCGGCAAGATTATCCAGCTGCAGGAATCCCTGGCGCAAGAATTTGGCATGGAATCGATAGGGCCTGCCTACGATTTTTCAGACGAGGAAGTGGCCACTCTAGTGAGGTTCCGTCAATAGGTGTTCTCGATGTAGAGGGGGACTTCTATGGTCGGCACGACCATTAGCCATTACAAGGTTCTGGAGAAGATAGGCCAGGGAGGCATGGGGGAGGTGTACCGTGCAGAGGACACCAACCTGAGCCGTGAAGTGGCCATCAAAGTGCTGCCGGAGCAGTTCACCAAAGACCCACAGCGGCTGGCTCGGTTTGAACGGGAAGCCAAACTTCTGGCCTCACTCAATCACCCCAACATTGCAGCCATCTATGGCTTTGAGCACTCGGATGACATTCATTTCCTGGTGCTGGAGTTGGTCCCAGGCGAAACCCTGCAAGAGCGTGTTGCCAAAGGGCCATTGCCTGTTGAAGAAGCCCTGGAAGTGTGTCGCCAGATTGCAGAG
>JADFOI010000118.1 GCA_022562935.1 Acidobacteriota bacterium | reverse complement strand
GCAAGATACCCGAAGGTAGCTAGATTGCGTTTCTTAAGGGAAGGGAAGAAGCAGCGGTACAGGAAACGAAGCTTGTGGTGCCACCCCTTCTGGAGAGCTAGATAGACGATAGCATGACCGTAAATGGGCTTGCCTCCGCGGTCGATGCACTGAAGCATCCGATTTTCCAGGAGACTCAATTTCTTGGGTCTCAAACCGTCAATGACTGGATCCGGAATCGGTGTGGCCAGCATGCGTTTGGCCAGATGGAAAGGATAGTAGACGGTGCGGGCAAGATTGAAACGATGGGTTTCATTCAAAACCTCAGACCAGTCGACGGAGTCTTGGTAATAGCGGATGGTTAAATCCAGATCGTGGAGACGGATCAGACGGTCGAATGAGTGTTTGAGGTGATGATCGGCATAATAAATGATTTGATGGGTTGGGGACAGGACACGCAAGCTGGGATGGGCGGGTAAGGGTACGGATTGCTTCCAAAGGGCATCGAGATCCACACGAGGGTGGGTAAGAGAAACGGGTAAGACGGTATTGATGAGATGCCAATGAATGTGAAGGGCTGGTTGGGGGGTGGACGGAGAGTTTTTGTGGCACAGGATGCTATTGAGATCACGAGGATCTGCCAGGCCTTGCATCTCATCGGAAAAGACATAGTGTGCGGATTCCAGGTTTTTTCTCACTTCCGGATAGTCTTGTTTTCGGATCAGAAGATCAATGTCACCCAGATGCCGAAGACCCGGATTTTGATAAACCGTATTGAGCAGCGAGATCCCCTTCAACAGAATGGTTGGAGAACCGTTTGTGAGGATCGGGAAATCCTTTAAGAATTGTTCGCTCCAATAGATGTTTTGAACCAGGTTGTGATAATAGCTTTGCTGAAGCTTCAGAAAGAGCCATCCTGATTGTAGCTCGGAATCGGCTTCTTCCTTCATTCTTTGATAAAGCAGAAATGCCGTTCCTTCAGCAATGAGTTCCTGAAAAATTTCAGCTTCAGAAGGTTGAGCGTCCAATTTCCCCCAGGGGACGAAGGGTCTAAGCAATGCGCGATCCCAAGCCACAGTCTGGTCTCCCTTAAGCGAAGTCTCCGGAGCGGAGAATTTGTCAGGACCGGTCTCAAAGGGAAAGGGAAGCAAAGTTTTAGGTTCCAGCTCTTTCGGAGATGCTTTTCGATCCGGCATGCCGCTTTGTCTTTATCAAAGTACGGTGTCTTTATCAAAGTAGTTGAAAGTCCTGAGACCATTCAAGGGTGGAGGTCACTTTTTACCAAGAAGGTGATGTCTGAGGATCCCTCTTTCCGCTGACCGCTGATGGGCTGACAGCCGTCAGCGAAAACCAAAATCCAAGACTCCAAATCCCAAACAAATTCAAAATTCAAAATGAAGTTACCCATTTTCGTGGACAGTTTCTAGTTTGGGGCTCTCGATAGCGTGACATCTATCCTTTCGAACTCGGTCGGGAAATGATACCCCAGCGATGAGTGTAGACGATAGGGATGGTAGAAGCCCTCGATAAAGTCGAAGACTTGGCTGCGGGCTTCAGCTGGGGTACAGAAGCGGTGGCACTCGAGCAAGTCGCACCCCGGCGAAGCAAAAAAGCTTTCACACAGGGCATTGTCGAAGCAATCCTTAACCGATCCCATGGGAGGCCGGACACCAGCTCGGCGACAACGCTGGGCAAAGGCAATCGAGGTGTACTGAGTGCCCTGGTCAGAATGATGGATCATGCTGTGTGGACGTCTCTGCCACAAAGCCATCTCCAGCGCATCGAGCACCAGCTGAGTCCTGAGGTGAGTCTTCATGGCCCAGGCAGTCCGGATGATTTCGTCGTTGCAGTAGAGGACTTATGCATAGTCTGGGCGAGACACTAAAAGGGAGCTCCCTCTCTTTCGACCTGTCTGCGAATACTCTGAAATGTGGGTTTCACCTCGACAAAGCAGTCGGAACTCTTGGGGTCAAAGTGCTTCCCTCTCCGTCGGCCATAATGGCCGTAGACTCATGCTCAAGGTGAGCAGGGCGGTAGACGCGCGGATGTGAGAGTGCGTCGTAGACATCAGGATGGCGACATAAGAGAGAAGTTCCCCCGTAAGGAGGCCGAATTCTCCTCCAAAGTCATATCGCCGTTGGTTCTTGGCGAAATCAACCCATTCAGTATCCTCCTTTGGGTGGAGTGGGGTCTCTTTCTCGGGCCCTTTCCGACAACAAGAGCTCCTTCTGCCTCGAGGAGGACATTGAGTTTCTTCCTCTAAGCCCCTTGGCCTCATTCCTTCACCTAGTCTCTTCAACGAAAACCCTACTGAACTAGAAATAAGTTTCAGCCGTCTGTGTAACTCAAATGGGTTCATTAGGTTAGCCGGATAACTCATGAGGTAGATAGCCCTCAGGAACTATCGTGAGTCTTACTTATAGCCCAGATGATGCATAAATTCTTTACTGCAGCCACGAAACCACCCGGTCCAGCCTATTTAGCCCTCGGTTGGCCTCCTCAACGTACCATACAGTACGTTTGTTTATGCCTCTATCGGGGGCCTAGTCAGGTCTCTCTTTCGTGGCTTTATGACAATCCGTTGGTTAGATAGCAAACCCTCCCCCAATTGTTCAGAAACACCCCTCATCGATACCTCCAATCTTTTAAAAAGACCGGCACTCCTTCCCGTTTTGAACCGGCCAAGTCTTCCCTGAGTCTTGACCTCCTCCCGCCTTTTAATTTCCTTGTTGGGGGTGCACCATTCCACTTCTTCAGGCTGCGAGTGGACTCTGCACAGACTTCGTGCGAAACCTACTTGGATATCTCACAAACCCTTCGCTCTTAGTAAGAAAGGTATCTCTCCTCGGTATACCGGGGTATACCGGATTGTGACCAGGGTCGCGTTGACAGCCCGTGGAGGTGACAAAACTTTCAGTGTGATGTTTTAAAAAAAGTGCCCACAGAGGGCCCTAGGCTGAGGGTTCAGTGGGTCGATAGGTTGGGCTGTCGGAAGTGCGGTTTGTCAGTGGTCAGATGCTAAAATCAGGCCCTAAGGAGGAAAGAATCGGTAGCACACGACGTGACGACTACCGTTGCAGTTCGATGAATGCGTTACAGTTGGTCGCTCTGGTGGAATCCGCTAGCAAGCTAAGAGGTGGGCACACCGAGCCAAGTCTGACCAAAGCGACTTTGTGCTGTTACAGGTCAAAGAGACTAGGTAGGTTTTATGTTCTGGCAAGGTAGGTGTTACGGTTTAGCGTTACGGTACTGTTTTTCTGGCTTTATCGTGTCTGTAACGGTCGTTAAATCTGCTGGTGTTGAAGGGACCGATATTTTGAGGTGGTCCCGGTAGACGAATCAACTCCAAACTCTGTGGTAAATGGGGAAGTGCAGTCGATGCCGGAGTAGAAATTGGTCGGAGGATCTGGAAGGGGACGGGATTTATTTTTGGGGAGACCTTGTCGAAGACAGAATGATGAAGGGGTTGCTGAAATTGGGTCAGGAGTTCGGGAGGGATGAGGAGGGCTTGGCAGAATGGATATTTAACAAACCAAGCCGATCTTGGATAGGTTCTTGTTCAAAAGGGGCGGCTCAAAAATCGGAGTTGGCGATCATGGAACAACGCTGGTGAGACAGATATGGGTCAGTGTGTATGTGGCAAACCCTTTTCGATTGAGAATGAGGTGAGCAATCCGCGGGAAAGTTCGGCTTGCGTCGGAGAAGAAGGGTGTCGTGAAGAGGATAGGGGCGAATAGGTAGGTGAGAAACCCGTTTTGTCTCAATTTGGGTTCAGGATGAGGAGGGCACAATGGAAAAATTACAGTTGGGTAGCAGTGGGAAATATGTGGATGAGGAGATGGCTCGTGAGCTGTTGGAGAGAGTGCGGTGGCCGGATGGACCGATTTGCCCTCATTGCGTGATCGTTGGAGGACATTACCGGGTGAACCCGAGGAAGGGTTCGAGAAGGCCAGTGAGGCAGGGGGTGTGGAAATGCAGGGATTGCAGAAAGCAATTCACGGTGACGGTGGGAACGGTTTTTCAAGGCAGCAAAATCCCGCTGAGCAAGTGGGTGACAGCCATCTATCTCATGGGTGATTCGGCTAATGGACTGAATGCGCACCAGTTACACAGGAGGCTGGAACTTACTTACAAGTCAGCCAGGTTTTTGGTGAGGAGACTAGGTGAAGGATTGGGGCAGGGGGCTTTGGGGAAGAAGCTCAATAGCCTGCTGGAGGCTGAAGGCGCTAATGTTGTCGGAGAAGGTCCGAGAAAAAGACGCCTGCGTGTCAAAAAGAGAACAGGAGTATCGAGTGGTGGTGAAAGTAACGGGAGGATTGGGGCAGGTGTCTTCGAGCGACTGAAGGGTAAAAATTTGAAGGAATTCGCAAGGAGAACCTGGAGGTGGTTTTCAGGGGTGTAAGCGACGGTTGGGGATGTGGATTAAAAGCGTTGTCGTATAGGAGTGCCGGGGGAGGTATCCCGAGAGTGGAGGATGATGGCGAAGACGCCGCCCAGCAGGGTTCCCAGTAACACACCGATGAGGGTTTTAAACAACCTGGAGGAGGGAGGCCAAAGAGCTGCGGTAGTGGCTCGCTCGACGAGGCTGACTTCCTGAATCTCTCCAGCTTTTTGAATTTCGGCGTCTTGCAGGCGCCGCTGGAAAAGGTTGAGAGCGTCTCTCTTTAAAACGACCTGGCTTTGCACCGATTCAAGTTGGCGGTTGAGTTCGGGAACGGCCACCAATCGATCGTGCCGCTCGAGCAAAGTGTCGCGCTGTTCGACCAACTCATGGCGCAGGGCCCGGTAACGTGTCAGTAAACTGCCAATAAGTTCCTCGGCACTTTTTTCCAGCTCTTCTGTCTGTAAGGCATTGAGCCGAATCTCCCGGGACTCTTCCGTCAGGTAACTCAACAGTTCACTCCGTTCCCTTTTCGACTCGTTGATCTGGAGGATCAAGCTTAGAACCTGTTGTTCCAATGGAGAAATCTGAGGATCCTCGGTTTCTGCAAGGGCAGGAGAGAAAGTAAAGTATTGGTAAACATGAGTCATCGTTCCCAGCTGTTCAATGGCCTCTTCCAAATGAGCCACGTTTCTTCCCAGGCTATCGATCTTCTCTTGAACCCCTCCACTTTCTCCCACGTCCAGGCTCAGCGTCTCCGCATGATCTCTTTCAAAGTCCTCGAGTGTCCGTTCCACCTCCCGAAGCTCCTGCTCGGTTTCCACGATGCTGTCTCGAATGAACTGAACAGCCTGGTGGATCTCTCGATTTCTCTCTGCAATGTTGTAAGTCACAAACTCCTCAGCTACATAGTTCGCCGTGTCAATGGCCAGTTGCGCAGAGGAGGCGGTGGCCTGGATAGCTACAATATCGCTGTCTCCTTTTCTTCGAGGTTCGACAGCGATGGCGGCAATCAATCCTGCCAGTTGTGGATTCTCTCCGACTCTTTGTTGGAGGGCATCATAGTCCGTTTCCTCAGCATCCCCGAGCAGAGAGGTGACCTCTTGAAATTTGGGATACTTCTGGGCTAAACGCAGCGCCACACGTGCTTTGATCTTCTGACTGGTGATGATCTCCATTTGGGTGGCGATGTTGTTTCCCTCATGCCAGCTGAGGACTTCCAGCAGGAGCGCTTGAACGCTGGCTGCCACACGAGAAATTTTCACCGCCGATTCAGCTTCGTATACAGGAAGGGATGTTGCAGTGAACCAGTAGGTCAAAGCCCCGGCTAGAATAGGCAGGGCGACAATGACCCACTTCCGGCGCCAGAGGACGCGGAAGATGTCTCTCTGAGGCAATTCAGCTTCTCCCATCCGTCATCTGCTTGGCTCTACCTTCAGCTCATGAGAAGGGCTGGACAGGTAGCCGGGGATTATAGACTTCATGGGTATTGCCCTGCATCTCCCGTTCAGGGACACAGGTACACCACTACCTGCTCCATCACCATACCTCAAAACACCGACATCTAGACTGGGGATATGCGAGTTAGCTCGGATGATTCATAGGCTGTCGTCGCTTCGCGAATTCGACGCCGTCGCGCTGGCCACAAATGTCACCGTATTTTGGGAGCGAGACACTTAGGCCGTTTGACGAGTCTTTCGTGCTCGATAGGCCTTTTGCCGACAGGCGCTTGAGCAAAATCGGGCATCGGATCGAGCCGAATCGAAATTCTTGCCGCATTCCACACAGCTGGCCATGTTTTGGCTCCAGATGTCGGGGGGCGATGGAGTAGGTTTAACGATTGAAGCTTCCACGGGCTGAGCTGCCACAGGTGTCCTGTGACGCCTGCGCCGGCTCACCGAGTCCAGACCCTCTTTCAAGCGAGCAAGGAATCCCGAAGCAGGAGGCGGGTCCCCGTATCGATACTTGTAGCCGCCATAGTACCCGGAATCTCGAGTTTCGTAGATGGCCGCTTCGATATCATTCATCACCAGGCCAACGACATTGCCTCCCATGGATTCCAAGCGGCTCTTGCATCGGTTGAGCACCTCACGCCCAACTCGGCCAATTTGATAAGCAAGAATGGTGGCGTCAATACCAGGGGATAATTGCGAGGCTTCTGCCACGGGAAGTGCAGGAGCGACATCCAGAATGATGATGTCATAGTGTTCTCGCATTTCTGAAAGTATCTTACCCACCTTTTCCAGGTTGAGGAGCTCCGCTGGTCGATCCACTTTTCTGCCTGAAGTGAGTAGGAGAAGATACTCGAGGCCCGGATTGATTTGGGAATTATTAAGTCCCATTTTACCCAAGATAAGATCATCCAGGGATCGCGTAGCACTTTCCCAGTCGGTGACTCCCAGCAGAACTTCCGTTAAACCAGGTGTGTTGGACAAGCCAAAGACTTTGTGGACTCTGGGCCGGCGGACGTCGGCATCGATCAATAGTGTTCTCTGACCGGCCTGAGCAAAAACGATGGCCAGGTTACATGCGGTGTTTGTTTTTCCTTCCCGTAAAACCGAGGAAGTGACCATCAGGGTCTTCCAACTGTTTCTTTTTAACAGGACCTCGAGTTGAGCGCGCATGGTACGAAAGGCCTCGGAGACGGGTGCTGTAAGGTCAAAGTGAGTACAGAGGGTGGATATGTTCTCTATGTCCCCGGAGGTGACATCGCTTCCCATGTCGTCCCTCAGCATTTTTTCGCTCACCGTTGCTGTATCCAGATGAGGGATCACGCCTAAAACCGGAAGTTTCACATACCGCTCAACATCCTCGATGGTGCCTATTGAGGTGTCCAGAGACTCGAGAATCATGGCGAAAACCCCGCCCAGTATCGTTCCAATCACCAGGCCGATCAAAGCCTTGAACGATCTCGAGGGCCGAGGCCCCATCGCAGCGGAGACGGCTCGCTCGACGATACTGATCTCCTGGATTTCACCCGCTTTCTGGATTTCCGCGTCTTGCAACCGCCTTTGAAGGAGGATGATGGCCTCTCTCTTGAGAGCGACCTGCCCTTGCAAAGATTCAAGTTGGCGAACGACCTCGGGAACCGCCTGCAATTGATTCTGGCGTTCAACTAAAGCCCGGCGCTGTTGGACCAGTTCATCGCCCAGAGCTGCATAACGTCGAAGTAAACTGCCAATGATCTCCTGGGTACTTTTTTCCAGCTCTTCTGTCTGCAAAGCGTTCAGGCGAACCTCCCTGGACTCTTCAGTCAGATAGCTCAACAGTTCACTCCGTTCTCTCTTGGACTGGTTGATCTGAACGATCAGCTGCAGGACCTGCTGTTCCAATGGAGAAATCTGAGGATCTTCGACTTCTGTGAATGCAGGAGAAAATGCAAAGTATTGATCCACATGGGTCATCGTTTCCAGTTGTCCAACGGCCTCTTCCAAATGGGCGATGTTTCTTCCCAGGCGCTCGATCTGCTCTCTAAGGGCTCCAACCTCTTCCATTTGCAAACTCAGGGTCTCCGTATGCTCTCTCTTAAACTCCTCGAGTTCCCCCTCGGCTTTCCTGAGGTCCTGCTCGGTTTCTACGATTCTGGCTTCGATGAATCGGACCGCCTGGCGGATCTCCTTATTTCTTTCTGAGGTGTTGTAATTGACAAACTCCTCGGCCGTGTAGTTGGCGGTATCCACAGCTAGTTGCGCAGAGGAACCCGTGGTGCGAATTCCCACAATATCGCTGGTTCCCTTTCTTTCAGCTTCTATACTGATGCCGGCAATCAACCCAGCCAGTTCCGGATTGTCCCCAATTCTCCGTTCCAGGGCATCGTAGTCCGTTTCCTCTTCATCAGCGAGCAGAGACCTGACCTCATGAAATTCGGGGTACTCTTCGGCCAGACGCAGTGCCACACGTACTTTGATTTTTTGACTGGTGATGATTTCTGATTGGGTGGCGATATTGTCTCCTTCATACCAACTCAGCGCCTCCAGCAGGAGGCCCTGCATGCTGGCTGCCACGCGGGAGATCTTCACCACCGACTCAGCTTCATAGACGGCAGGCGGTGTTACACTTAACCAATAGGTCAAAGTCGCCACGAAAATGGGCACCGGGATGAGGACCCACTTCCGCCGCTTGAGGACGCGGAAGATGTCTCTAAGATCGAATTCAAATTCTGCCATGGTACCTTGCGCCTTACTGGCCTCGTGCTCGATTCTTGGCACGTTCACACATCATGGTCTCGAATCCCGTGCCCTGTAACGACTATTATAACGCATTCCAGGTCCTGTAACGGCTATTATAGCCCATTACAGGCTTCTATGACGACTATTAGAGACCATTACGGGCTTCTGTAACGACGGTATAGCGTCCGTTACAACACCGCCTTCGAGTAACGGTGCTTCAACTCCCGACATCTGTAACTGCTTGTAACGTTCGGAGGTGGAGAGTGCGCAGTTCGACCGGATGGCCGTGTGGACGACAGCTCCTAAGGTAATTCGTGGTAAGTCACGGCTTTGGAGATGAACAGCGAAGGATGCTTTGCCAGGTCGGTTACTCTGGGTTTGTCTAAAGCTTTTCCCTGTTTGTCGTAAAGGATTTTAATGACGGGACGGGACAGCTTTTGTGGATTGATGTCCACGACTTGTCCCAGTTCATCGGTATTCAAGAGGACGTACTCATTGTAAGGATAGAGAGAAAAGCTTCTCACCAGAGCCTTGACGATGGGATCGGAAAAGGTTTTCGTGTCCCCACGGGTTAACTCCTCGAGGAGTTGATAGCCGGTCAGGGCCTTGCGGTAGGGACGATCGTGAATACAGGCTTCGAAAACATCCACGATGCCCAATATTTGTGCCTCCTCGCGGATCTTCTCTCCCTTCAAGCCCAGAGGAAATCCGCTTCCATCGGCTCGTTCGTAGACTTGCTCCACCGTTTCGATAAGCCAATCGTCTTTCGGGTAAAACTTTTTCAAGAGCTTGGCGCTGTAAACAGGCCGCTGCCGTACTTGCGGACTCACCTGTCCGGGTTGGTAGAGTAGTCGCTCGGGGAGCAACGCCACCCCAAGCTCGTGTAAGAGTGCAGCAAGTCCCACCTTGATTTGATTTTGTAGATCGTAGTCCAGGGTCTGGACCAGACGGAGTGCCAAAATGGTCACATTCACAGAGTGGGTATTCACAGCGAAAGCCTGTGTCCGGTCGGTGGCCAACAGAAGGAGAGCTGGACTGTCAACGATGGAATCGATCATCCCCGTGACCAGCTCTTTTCCTTGTTCCATGTCGGGGGGGTTCTTTTTCTGAGCCTTCCGAATCGATTCCGAAACATAGGCCGTCGCCGCGTTGTATAGGCTGAACGTTTCGTTGTCGCTTTGCTCTTCGAGCCCACCCTTGCTTTCCGGGATCTGCTGAGGCTGAAATTCTTCCAGCTCCAGCTCAGAAACTTTCTCCAGGAGCGAAGCTCCGATCAGGGCGTTTCCGTGACGCAATCGCCGCGAGAGGATAAAGAGGAGATTTCGAGCGACAGCATGTGAATCCTCAACCAGAGTCCACATGGTTTTTTCGTCCAGTTCCAGCAGGCGGCAGTCCTCGTGGGCGACAACGGAGGCCGAAGTCACTTGGTTATCAATGAGAGAGAGCTCGCCTGCGATTTCTCCAGGTTCCAGGACGGCAATGGGGTCCAGGTCAAGACTCTCGACGTGAATGCGGAGACGACCGGAGAGGACCAAGTAGAGAAAACGATTGGGTTTCCCGGCGTGAATCAGCACGGTACCTTCCTTGAGCTCACGCACCGGGCAGTCTTCCAAGAGGCCTAGAACAGGTTCGAGGTCGATACCTCTTAACAGAAGCGAATTTTTCAGGTCCTTCTTGTCCAGGGGTTGGCTTTGATCAGTCATCTTGGCCGCTTGGTCCAGACTCCCTTAAGAGCCCGATCTTCCGCTTGAGCACGCCCAGGATCCATAGTCCCAAGGACAACCGAGCCTTCAGGTACCCGCGCAGACGGTAAAAAGGGGTCTCCAGCGAAATCACTAGGCCATTCCTCTCGATGCCAGTCACCTTGCCCAGAACATGCTGGGGAGAAAGAGGGAAATCACGATAGAGGTTCCGGTCTCCTTTGGTAATGAGGTAGCGTCGGTCACCGTCTTTGCCTTGCTGCACCACGCGATGGGTGGTCAGTACACTGTGACTGTCGTCTCTGCGGAAAGCCACAATCTCGCCGATCCCCGTTTCCTCAAACGCTATGGGTTGGACCATCAGAAAATCCCCTTTCTTGATGCAGGGAGACATACTTACCCCCACAGCCAAACAACGGATGGCATGCCCCTCCCTCAACAGATTGATGAAAAGCTGACTGATGAGCTCTGCCGGTACAGTGCCAGCAAGGCTGCCTTCAGGGACCGCACTTCGAGCTTTCTCCATCTCCGTGGCACCCTGAACGCGGCCTTGAGTGTTTTGTCTCATAGGTGTGTTTCTCTAAACTTGCCAGCTCCTTGAAGTAGGGAAGACAGGGACTGAAATCGCCCCTCTCCAGCCAGGCATCCACCGGGCCCTGGCGACAATAATCTTGCACATCACAGCTTGGACACTCATAAGCCTGGT
>JADFOI010000117.1 GCA_022562935.1 Acidobacteriota bacterium | reverse complement strand
TCTTCCAGGAGCTCACCCGCCGATATAAGACATTTCGACCTTGGGGAGATCCGTGGTTTCGGCGGAGCGGATTTCAGAATAACGGTCCGTTCGCGCCTTCCAGATCGAGGCAACAGCATCGGAAATCTTCCCATCGGAAGCCCCACCCCGGCATTCTCAAGTTAAGGACCGCCGAGCGGTCTTGGGCCGGAAGGCAGCCTAGTCCCTCCTTTTTCAGGGCGCACACGTCGCCTCTCTCCAGTCAGCGAACGCTCTGGGAAGACTTCGTTTTGGGGATCCAGTACTACGCGGAGATTATGGAGGACTACAGCGCCTACCTCCAGACCCTTCCTCTCGATTTTCCTTCTCAGAAACAGTATCGGGTTACCGTTACGCTGCGCCTGGAGCAGTTGCTAGGCCACCAGACCTGGAAGCTGTCGGTGTTTACCTTTTACAATCCTGCGGATGGTGACTACCTGGTCCAGCCTCAAATGTCCTACAAGTTTTCGGATCATCTCACCTCCACACTAGGGGCCAATGTTTTTGGCGGAGAGAAGGATACAACGTTTCTGGGCCAGTTTGACAAGAACGATAACGTTTTTTTGTCGCTTCGCTTTGATTTCTGAAGAGGCGAGGAATGAAATTTGTGCCACTTTTTGGCTAGGGCTAATATGTCTCCTCCAGGAGCTGCTCGTAAGTCTTGAGCACGCCACCTTGCTCGTGCCTGAAGTCTTCGGCGGATTCAGGAGATGCAAAGGCCAGCAGGCCGGGCATACAGCGATCCCACACCAGCGTGGATTCAGTTCCTTCGATATGCCTGCGAACCGGGGTGTCCAAGTAGCACAGATTGACCGAACTGTCCTCGACATAAAAGGCTTGAGTGGCGTCTAGGAGCTCGCTTGTCCTGAAATCAGCCACCTCCAGTACCACGATGTTGTCCCGGCCCTGCTGAAAATGCAGCCCACAGCGAGGACAGCAGGCCTGCCTCACTTCACCGTCTCTCAGGTGGATCCTGTACATAGTCTCCTGGTGCAAGGGGCGCCCACACAGGTCACAAACAACCGGTTGGCCAAGATATAGGAAGTACACCGCTCCAGCAAAAAGGGCCACAATCACGGCTCCCACCAAATATTGAGCGATCTTCACGTTTCACCTCCCCGGAAAAAACTCACGCCGGAGTTGTTCATAGTAGCTTTCATCGAGCGGTTCCTTGAGCTGGAAACGGAAGCGACGGGTTTTGTCAAAAGCTCGTTTATTTTCCTCGAAAACATGGATCTCCAGCTGGTAGCGATTGAGTGACCAGACGCTCTCCACGTCCCGATCCCGCTTCCAGGTCCGAGCATCTTTTGGGTGGTCGGTCTCATAAACAATCCAGTCCTTGCCGAAGTAAAGTGTTCCCTCGCAGCCGCCGAAGGTGTGTAGATGTTTGACCTCAACCTGGTACTCGGCTTCGATTCTGCGACCCATTCTATCAACAACGGGTTTTCCTAAATGTTCGGAAATGAACTGAAAGGTTTCCTCGCTTAAGGGTTCCTGCTCGGGCAGAAGGGTGAAGTTGAAGGACCGATCGGCTCCCAGTGCCCACTTTTGGTCTTGATAGGTCAAGATGCTAAAAGCGGTAGAAGATTTGCGGTCGAAGCTTTGGATATCCACCCATTTCCACTGGCGACTGTGCTTTTTCTTCTCGGTTCGATATTCGATTCCGCTTTCGCTGACAATCACTTCACCCGTACACTTGCCCCAGGGATTGTGGTCGTGGCGAACCTTCAAGGTTTCCGCCTCGCCCCAGGCATTAAAGAAAACAAGCAAAAGAAGGGTTGGGATCCATCTATTCATTCTCAAGTTTCCATCCTTTCCAGATGTAGTAAATTGCCGGATACACGCCGAGTACCAGAACCACCGAGCTGACCATTCCCCCCACCATGGGCGTAGCGATTCGCTTCATGACATCGGCGCCGGTTCCATGGCTCCACATGATGGGGATCAGACCCGCCATGATCACGCTGGCCGTCATGATCTTGGGACGCAGGCGCGTGACCGCTCCATGGTAAATGGCATCCACCAGGTCTTTCCTGTGTCGCATCAGGCCCTTTTCCACGGCCTCCTTGTAGGCCACGTCCAAATACAGCAGCATGACCACCCCGGTTTCCGCGGCCAGCCCCGCCAGAGCGATCAGACCCACCCACACGGCAATGCTCATGTTGTAATCCAACAGGTAAAGCAACCAGAAGGCTCCCACCAGTGAAGCGGGAACCGACAGCAACACGATGAAGGTCTCAAAGGCCGATCTGGTATTGAGATAAATAATCACGAAAATGATCATGAAGGTCATGGGAAGCACGTAGGTCAGACGTTCCTGGGCACGCACCATGTACTCGTACTGCCCGCTCCAGGCGATGTTATAACCGACGGGAACATTCACCTGCTCGGCTACTGCTCTTTGCGCCATCTTGACGTAGGTTCCCACATCGATCCCGGAGAGGTCCACGTAAATCCAGGCCTGGGGTCGCGAGGCTTCGGTCTTGATGGAGGGAGGACCCTTCTTAAAGTTGATGTCGGCCAGGTGTCCCAGCGGGATATGCTGCCCCAAGGGGGTGGAAACCAGGATCTGGCGCAGCTTAGGTAAGTTGTCTCGCAGTTCGCGGCTGTAGCGTAAGTTAACGGGGTACCGCTCCAACCCTTCAACCGTTGTGGTGATGTTCATTCCGCCGATTGCGGACTGAATCACGTCCTGCACATCGCCCACCGTGAGGCCATAGCGCGCGATCTCCTGGCGATTGATCTGGAAATCCAGGTAATTGCCCCCCATCACGCGCTCTGCATAGACGGAAAGGGTTCCAGGAACCCGCCGCAGCACCGATTCCACCTCTTTTCCCAGTTCCTCCAAAACGCTCAGGTCCTTGCCGGAAAGTTTGACGCCTACCGGGGTCTTGATCCCTGTGGAGAGCATGTCAATGCGGGTTTTAATGGGCATGGTCCAGGCGTTGGTGAGTCCAGGAAACTGGATGGCCTCGTTCATTTCCGCGATCAACTTGTCGGGAGTCATGCCCGGCCGCCATTGCTCCTCGGGTTTGAGCATGATAGTGGTTTCGATCATGCTCAAGGGCGCTGGATCGGTGGCGGTATCGGCTCGCCCAACTTTACCAAAGACATGATGAACCTCCGGGAAGGAAGCGATGATCTTGTCGGTCTGCTGTAAGATTTCTCGCGCCTTGGTTATGGAAATTCCCGGCAAAGTGGTAGGCATATAAAGAAGATCCCCTTCCCAAAGGGGAGGCATGAACTCTGACCCCAGGCGGGAATAAGGAACCCAAGTGATCGCGACGGCCAGCAGTGCTATCGCCAAGACCGACCATTTCCAGCGCAGCAGAAGATGCAGGATGGGATCGTAGATCCAAATCAGCACCCGGCTGATGGGATTGCGTTTTTCAGAGCGAATTCTTCCCCGGATCCAATATCCCATCAGGACCGGCACCAACGTGACGGCCAGCAAGGCGGCGGCGGCCATGGAATATGTCTTGGTGAAGGCCAGCGGCTTGAAAAGCCGTCCTTCCTGTGCTTCCAGGGTAAAGACGGGAACGAACGATACCGTAATCACCAGCAATGCGTAAAAAAGTGTGGGTCCCACCTCTTTGGCAGACTCGGCGATGATCGTCCAGTGCTCTTTTTTGCCCTGGTCGCGTTCCATGTGCTTGTGGGCGTTTTCAATCATGATGATGGCAGCATCCACCATGGCTCCGATGGCGATGGCAATGCCGCCCAGGGACATGATGTTGGCGGTGATCCCTTGGTAGTACATGAGGGTAAAGGCCATCAGGACTGCTACCGGCAGAGTGATGATGGCCACCAGCGCAGAGCGAAAATGCAACAAAAAAAGAATGCATACCAGGGCCACGGCGAGGCCTTCCTCGAGCAGTTTTTCCCGTAAGGTGGCCACAGAGCGCTCGATTAATCCCGAACGGTCGTAGACGGTCATAATTTCCACATCGCCGGGTAGGCCCTGCTTGAGCTGGGCCAGCTTCTCCTTCACATCCTGAATCACCTGATAGGCATTGGCTCCAAACCGGATGATGACGATCCCTCCAACCACCTCCCCCTGGCCGTTGAGCTCCGCCAATCCCCTTCGCATCTCAGGTCCCAGTTGCACGGTAGCGATGTCTTTGAGAAGGATGGGCGTCCCATGGTCATCGAGCCCGAGCGCGATCTGCTTGATGTCCTCCACGTTCTTGATGTAACCGAGGCCGCGAATCATGAATTCGGTTTCCGCTATCTCCAGCACGCGTCCTCCCACATCGCTGTTGCTGCGCTGAACCGCCGTCCGGATTTTGGAAATGGAGATGTTGTAGGCACGGAGTTTATTGGGATCAACAGTGATCTGATACTGCTTCACAAAGCCGCCGATGCTGGCGACTTCGGAAACTCCATTGACAGAAGTTAGTTCGTACTTCAAAAACCAATCCTGGATGCTCCTGAGATCGGCCAGATTCAATTGATCTGACTTCAAAACATACATGAAAGCCCATCCCACTCCAGTGGCATCCGGACCCAAGCTCGGGGAGACCCCATTGGGTAGCTGGGCTGAGACGTAATTCAAATACTCCAGGACACGGCTCCGTGCCCAGTACATGTCGGTTCCGTCCTCAAAAATAATATAGACGAAGGAGAAGCCGAAGAACGAGTATCCGCGTACCACCTTGGCGAAGGGTACGGCCGACATTTGGGTGGTGATGGGATAGGTCACCTGATCTTCCACCACCTGGGGTGCCTGGCCCGGGTATTCAGTAAAGATAATGACCTGCACATCCGAGAGGTCGGGAATTGCATCCAGGGGTGTGTTCTGCAAGGAATAGGCCCCCCACAGAACGGCAAAGAGAGTGGCCAGGATAACGAAGAACCTGTTTTGCAGTGACCAGTCAATGATTTTCTCGAGCATCGATCACATCCTCAAAAGTTCATGGTTTAAGGGGTCATCTCGGATGAGGTCGTTGTCTCTGTTTCTTCCTCACGCTTGGAAACGATCTTGCGGATAGCTTCCTTGAGATTGCTCTCGGAATTGATGAGGAACTGGGAAGATATCACCACCCGGTCTCCTCTTTTCAATCCTTTCGTCACTTCCCACAGACCGTTACCATTCAGACCCAGAGTTACTTCTTTGACTTGAAACCTTCCCTCGCCCCGGTCCAAGACGACGATGTTGCGCTCTCCACTGTGGATCACCGATTCTTCGGGAACTGCCAGAACGCCCCGAGCTGAAGGCACATCAAAGGTGACATTGGCGTACATGTTGGCCCGAAGTTCCTGCCCGGGATTGGGTAGTTCGATAGAGACCTTGAGTGTCCTGGTTTTGTTATTTAAGAAAGGGTAAATATAGCGAATGGTTCCCTGGTAGCGCTTTCCAGGTTGGTAAGAAATGTCGATCAGGGCTTCTTGTCCAACCTTCAGCCAGGGGATCTGATGCTCAAAGACCTCCGCCTCTACCCAGATCGTAGACAGGTCCACGATCTTGTACACGTTCATTCCTGGTTTCAGGTACATGCCCTCAAGAGCCTGATCCATTTTCTCAACCACCAAACCGTCCACCGGTGAGACCACGGTGAGGGTTCGGCGAAGTTCCCCCGACTTCTCCAGGTCTCGAACTTGTGCGTCCGTGATGTCCCAGTAGCCAAGACGCTCACGACTGGATTCCACTAGAGAACCGGCCCGCTCGGCAATATCCGGATAATCACTCCTGGCCAGTCGCTCCGCGTAATGGATGGCTTGAAGGTATTCCTTTTGTGTCGTCACCAGCTCAGGGCTGTAGATCTCGAACAGTTCTTGACCCTTTTTCACCTCCTCGCCCACATAATTCACATAGGCCTTTTCGATCCACCCCTCATATTTGGTGTTCACCCAATAGATTTGACTCTCGTTGTATATCAGATTGCCGACGGTGCGGATCGTAAAGGGAATGTCCGTACGTTGGACCTCGATCGTTTGAACTCCGATATTCTGGACAAAGACGGGGTCGATCCGTACCGTCCCCGCAGCAAGCTCTTCTTCCTCACCTTCATAAACGGGAATCAAATCCATTCCCATAGGAGATTTGCCCGGCTTGTCCGAGATATAGGTGGGATCCATGGGGGCTCGCCAGTATTCGATCTTTCGCTCTTCACCTGCAGGCGCTTCTTCGGCTTCGTCTTCGTAAACGGGGATCAGATCCATTCCCATAGGAGATTTGCCCGGTTGTTCAGAAATGAAAGTCGGATCCATGGGGGCTCGCCAGTATTTGATCTTCCGCTCTTTACCGGTTTCAGTCTCGATGGGCGAAGAACTTAAGGCACTCAGAGTTCGCTGTTGAATTCCATGCGCCCAGTCCCAGTCAAAGGGATTCGCCAAAATGAGAACCGCGGCCGCGACCCCGATTACAAAGAAGAAAAAACCTGAGAAAATACTTCGACTCATAGAGTTACCTCCTTATCTTGGAAACTTGGTTCCAATGGCCCGCTCCAAATTGGCCAGAGCCCGCAGATAGTCCGCGTAATAGCGTGCGTTGATCAGACGCAGCTCCAGCAAAACGCGCTCACTGTCCAGTAAATCCAATGCGCCCAGTTGCCCCGTTTCATAAGCGGACTCGGTGGAGCGCAAAGCCTCTTCCGCTTGTGGAATCAACACCTCCTCAAAAAGCTCGACCTGTTCCCGGAGCGTCTCGATCCGGATGGCTTGATCCCGGATGGAGAACTCCATCTCGTTGCGGATATTTAGATATTGTTTGCGGTTGGCGATCAGTCCTTCGGTGGCCTCAAGGACGCCCGCGTTGTATTTGTCTCGACGGATGGGGATATTGATCCCCACAGAAAAGCTGTAGGCATTCTTGCCGTTGTCGGGGGGAGGCATCAGGAGGCCGGCAGGGTCTTCCCGCTTGCCGACATTGATCAGGCCGGCACTCAGGGTCAGATTGGGCCAGTAGTCTTTCTTGGCCAGATCAATGGACTGCTCGCTTTTTTCGATTCGCGCCATGACCGCTTTGAGTTCTTGCCGGTTTCGCTCGCCCAGGTCGTAAAGTTCCTCCAAATTCAAGGTCATCTGAGGCAAGGCGAGTTGTTCCACCGGGGGCAAGGGTTCCTGCGGGGGGCGGTCCATTAGGGTATTCAACCTGGCCACCAGAGAGACTCTCTGTTGATTCAGAATTTTCAGGCGATTGATGATTTTTGTGATCTCCGCCTGGATTTTGATGACCGCCTGCTGCAGACCCTGACCCGTGCTGTAGCGAATCTGAGCCAGCTCCTCGTAATGCTCCAGTAGTAACTGATCTTCCTGACTGATCTCCGCTGCCCGATCCACGTAGCTTAGATCGTAAAAAGCCCGTTTGACCTGGGCAATGATTTCTCTTTCCCGTGTGCGGTAGACTTGATATTGCGCTGCCGCTTCCTTAAAGACGACCCTCCCTTTTAAGTCGAGTTTCCCAAACCAGGGGAACTTCTGACTGATCGTCAGCACGTTCAGTTGGGGACCTACACGTGTTTCCACGTTGCGAATGAACTGGGTAAAGCTCAGCATAGGATCCGGAAGAGAAGTCACTTGAGGAACCTTCTGTAAAGCTCCCCGATAGCGAGCCAAAGCTTCCCCAAGAGCCGGATTGCTCTCCAAAGCCGCTTCAATATAGCTTTGCAAGTGCAGATCACCGGCATAGAAATCGGGTTCATCAACCGTCTGGAGTTGAGTGGAAAATGCGCTCCCAGTCACGAACAACTGCAAAATCATCACCAGGAATCCGCTTCTTTGTTTCATGGATGATCCTCCCAATTTTGCCCTGATCTGACTGCCTTCGGCGTAGACTATCCCGGATGCGAACCTGGATGCAACGGGCAACTGAGGAGATTCAGAGACTCAGTTGGCCTCAAAAATCCAAGTGAGGTCCTCTGGTTCCGAATCGAGTCGGCACGAAACGAAAACCAGGAGTTAAATCCGGAAAGAGGTATTCAGAAGATAGACCTTAACGCCAAACTTGTGGAGCTCTTTGGCTGCGCTAGACCAGAGAAAAGGGGTGGGAGAAAAACTTTCCATGACCACCGGGTTGAAGACAGGAGCAACTTTAGCCGGGTCCAGCAACGCTTTGTCAGTGGAGTTGGGGACTGAAAAAGGTCTCTCCTGTGAAGCAAGCTGGCACCGGGTCCCACAATGGCTCATTAGATGACAACGGGAAGAGGCCAGCTCACTCGGCAAAACCATGGAGTTCTGATCCGACTCCGCAGACATGAGGTCGTGACAGATCGCATAATTGGCGCCCATTTGGGCGAACACGATCATGAAAGCGACCAGTACGGCAGTCATTTTCTAGACTCCTGGGTCATCATAATAAACAGTAAAGCAATTTGAAGTCCAATAGCTGAATCCCTTGAATAAACGGCATCCATGGAAGTGATTAGGTTATTTGACCCACTTACGGGTGAATTGCCGCCCTTTTCAACCAAGAACCTTCTGTAATCTATCTCATCGGCGTATGAAAGCGAAACCTTCTGTTGGCACAGTTTTTGCTCTTTAACATTCTGTGAAGAACAAAAATTTTCTGTCCTCTTTGCATTAGAAAGGAGATTCCCCATGCTAGATCCGATCCAGGAACTCATGGATGAGCACCGCATCATTGAAAAGGTCCTCACCGCTCTCACCGCCGCCGCCCATCAAGAGGTGCCCCTTGAGTTCTACGAGCGTGCGGTGGACTTTATCGCCAACTTTGCCGACAAATGCCACCATAGCAAGGAAGAGGAGCGCCTCTTTCCCGTCCTGGAGGAAAAGGGAATTCCCCGGGAGTCCGGTCCGATTGGGTGCATGTGCGACGAGCACGAAATCGGTCGTGGCCATGTCCAGCGCATGCGGGAGTTGATCAAGGAGGGTGATTTGACCGGCCTGCGCCGCGAGTCCCTCGAGTACGTGGCGCTGTTAAAGAGCCATATTCAGAAGGAGGACAACGTTCTGTTCCCCATGGGGCGCGGTGTGCTCTCGAAAGCCGAATTGGAGCAGCTGCGCGTCAAGTTCGACGAGGTGGAGGACGGCGGGCAGTGCCACCACCACTACAATGAGATGGCCGAAGAACTGCTGGCACAGGTGGGCCTTCCGGTATAAGACTGGGTTCAGGAAGAGAAATGGCTGAAAGTCAAAGCGTCTCGGTGAGTTGACGCATGAAGATTGCCTGACAGGCCTGGAAGCTATAATCTTTTAGGAGATCGCTCTCTAGAGAGAAAACGTGGAAACGGCGAATCAGGAACCCACCAAAAAACAAAGTCGGCGCCAGGTCCTGATCAACCTGTTTATGTGGGGTGGGCTGGTTCTCAGTTATGGGACGGGCCTTCTGTTTGCACTCCGATATGTGTATCCACTTCGCGGCCAGCGGCGTTTACGCACCATCTTTCTGGCCCCGGCGTCCGACCTCCTCGCCGGGGAAAGTAAAACATACACGTTGCCTGATGGGAACCAGGCTCTGGTCACCAACACGGGCAGGGAAGTGGTTGCACTCTCTAACACCTGTCCGCACCTGGGTTGCAAGGTGCACTGGGAGATTCGCAACCAGCGATTCTTTTGTCCCTGCCATCAAGGGGTCTTTGACAGCGACGGGGTAGCCACAGCGGGTCCGCCGGCGGCTGAAGGGAAAAACCTGAAGAAGTTCCCCATCCGCAGGATTGGAAACAATCTCTTTTTGGAAGTGGTGGAAATTGTGAGTCTATGAGTCATTCCTTTTATATCCAGTTCGATAGTACGGTCGAAATGTACAACGACAAATTCGCACGCCCCGCTCAAGAGATTATGGATGCCCTTCGAGAGACGGGAAAGATTACTCCCGACCCGTTCGATGACGAAATTGAGTGGACGTTCTATCACCTTTGGCACCATGAAGGCCGCCGGGCTCGGATGGGTGTCTCCATGCAGGGCCCCGATTACACCCAGTGGCACGGATTTTTTGAAGTCGCCCATCGCTTCTACTTCGAGCTTATCCCTCAAGCCCGGGAACTGGCGCATGGTGATTCCCGAGTGCTAAGGGTCATCGACGAGATCCTGGGACGACCAGAGCACCTTTGGAAGCAGGGGATATCACCCCAGGAACGCGAACAGATCGATGAGTTCTATCGGGAGCGCTATGGGCAGTCTCCTTAGTCGGGCTGTTCATAAATTCTCGCCACGAAGCGCGGTAGGGGCGACCGGGACCCCTACGAGGAGGTCGGGGGCGCCCGCATGCGGGTCGCGCAGTCAAGGCGAATGATCCCGATGCTGCAGCAGACAGTTTATGAATAGTCCAGACTAGGGAGTGTGTCAGCAGGGTGGAGCCTATTTCGATGAATGATCGGTCTCAAGGAGGGCAGTATAAAAGGGTGGGTTTCGTATCCACACGCATAGCAGGCACAGATGGAGTCTCTTTGGAGATCGAAAAGTGGGCTGCAGTATTAGAGCGAAACGGGTATGAATGTTTCTATTTTGCGGGGCTTTGCGACCGACCTGTTGAGAAAAGCCTTATCGTTGAAGAAGCCTATTTCGGTCATTCCAGTATTGAGGCAATTAGTGCAGGCTGTTTCGGCAGGCACCATCGTAGTCCTGAAGTGACTCAGTCCATTGAAGACATCAAGAATCACCTCAAAGCGAAGCTTTATCTCTTTGTAAAGCAGTTTGGTATCGATTTGATTGTTGCCGAAAATGCGCTGGCTATTCCGATGAACATCCCCTTGGGGCTGGCACTGACCCAGTTCATTGCTGAAACGTGTTTGCCCACGATCGCTCATCACCACGATTTCTATTGGGAGAGGGAACGCTTTCTAGTCAATAGTGCGAAAGATTACCTCACCTGTGCTTTTCCTCCCAATCTTCCCAACATGTGCCACGTTGTGATTAACTCCGTTGCCAGCGCACAGCTCAGTTACCGTCAGGGCATATCCAATACGTTGATTCCCAATGTCTATGATTACGCGTCGCCTCCAGCGCCTCCCGATGAATATGCCTCGGACCTGCGAGAGCAGATCGGACTCGGAGAAAATGACGTTTTTGTCTTACAGCCCACCCGAGTGGTCCCGCGTAAGCTG
>JADFOI010000116.1 GCA_022562935.1 Acidobacteriota bacterium | reverse complement strand
CCAGTCAGGCGGCGCTATCACGCGTTCAACAGCGACTCTCCAGGGAACGCTGAGCAAGTGTCAGAGTTGTTGGGGCTCATCGCAGAGGCCACCCGGGGCCCCGAGTGATTGCCGTCACCGACCTGGTGACCATTAAAAACCACAATGCAAAGTATTGTGCGAGTTGCTCGACGGATCGAAGTCTGTTTCGTGTTGACCTTCCTCCTGCCTGCTTGTCAGATCCCGGAGAAGGGGGGCCGCGGGATCGAAGTCGGCATGAAGAAGATCCAGGTTCGCAATTTGCTGGGACCGGCTGATGTCAGAAACACCTTCGTTAAACAAACCGAACACATCTGGGGACCCCAGGAGGCATGGTGGGACCAAGTGGAGATGGGAGACTCCCTGGAAAGCTGGCTCTACATCTATCCGCAAGAAGGAACTCTGTATATCTACTTCTTGAAGGGCTCGGACTCCGTCTCCTTCATGGCCTTTACTCCCGAGGGTGTGGTTTACTAGCGCAGCTCAAGTCTTTTCACGCCGAAGAAGTATAGGATCTCTCACCGTTTTACCGACGACGCTAAAAAGAGTTGAGGAAACCGGGCCGAGGGGTTAAAGTAAGGCCACTGGCTATGATGCCTCCATCAAGTATCAACACCAAGGAGACTTTGACATGACGACCAGACGTGATTTTCTCAAAGGGGTCGCGGCTGCCGGAACCCTCTCGGGACTGGCTTCGAAGTCGGAAGCGCAGGCCGCGCAGGCCGAGACCCAGACCAGAGCCGCAGTATCCGCCCTGCCGCCCTCGAGTTACGTGGAAGCGATGGAATCGGACGTCCCCGGCTATTCGGAAGCCGAAGCCGAACATTATTTCGTTCAGCACGCGGGTTCCGATTTCATGGCTGACGTGATCAAGAGCCTGGGCATTGACTATATTGCCTCCAATCCGGGCTCCAGCCACCGGGGGTTGCAAGAGTCCCTGGTCAACTATGGTGGCAACACCAAGCCTGAGTGGCTGACCTGCCTCCATGAAGAATCCTCCGTCGCCATGGGCCATGCATACTCCAAGATCGCCTATAAGCCGATGGCGATGGCGTGCCACAGCACGGTGGGTCTCCAACACGCGGCCATGGCTATCTACAATGCCTATTGCGACCGCGCACCTTTGATCGTCTTTGGCGGGAATCACCTGGATGCCGCCGATCGCAGGCCCGGGGCGGAATGGTCCCACGCAGCCCAGGATGCCGCCAAGCTGGTGCGTGATTTCGTTAAATGGGACGACACGCCCCACTCACTGCAGCATTTCATGGAGTCGACGATGCGCGCTTACAAGATCGCGACCACGCCGCCCATGGGACCGGTGGTGATCATCGTCGATGGCCACCTGCAGGAAAAGGAGGTCGAAGGCAACCTGCCCCGCATTCCAGCTTTGGCTCCGACCGTTCCACCCCAGGGTGAAATCGGCGCCCTCCGCGAGGTTGCCCGGCTGTTGGTGAATGCCGAGCGCCCCGTCATCCTGGTCGACCGGGTGGCACACACACCGGAAGGAATGACTCGCCTGGTCGAACTTGCCGAGGCCCTGCAGGCCCCGGTTGTGGACCGAGGCGGCCGTATGAATTTCCCCAACGATCACTACCTCAATCAATCGGGGCGCCGCGGGCAACTGATACGCGAGGCAGACGTGATCCTGGGAATGGAGATGTATGACTTTTGGGGTGCCGTCAACACCATGCGCGATCTGGTACACCGCGAGTCGTCACGACGCACTCGTTCCGACGTCAAGCTGATCAGTCTGGGCGTCAACGACCTGTTCATCAAGGCCAACTATCAATCCTTTCAGCGCTACCAGCCGGTTGATCTTTCCATCGGCGGCGATGCCCAGGCCAGCCTGCCGAGTTTGACCGAGGAGGTGCGGCGTGCCATGTCGGCGGGGCGTCGCTCCCAGATCGCTGACCGAGAGAAGGGGTTGCGTGAGGCCTATGGCAACATGCAGGCCCAATCGCGTAGGCGTGCCACCTACGGCTGGAACTCCAGTCCCATCAGCACGGCCAGGCTGACCATGGAAGTGTGGCAGCAGATCAAGGAGCACGACTGGTCGCTGGTCTCCCGGGGCTTGGGCGGCTGGCCGCAACGCCTCTGGAAGATGAACAAGCATTACCATCACATCGGCTTTTCGGGCGGCGGCGGTGTGGGTTATGGATTGCCGGCCTCGGTGGGTGCTGCGCTGGCCAATCGCGAGCATGGCCGTCTCACGGTCAGCTTCCAGTCGGACGGCGATTTAAACTATGCGCCAGGTGTGCTTTGGACGGCGGCCCATCATGGCATTCCGCTTCTTTCGGTGATGCACAACAACCGCGCCTATCATCAAGAGGTGATGCATCTGCAGCGGATTGCAACACGCCGCCAGCGGGGTGCCGACGGCCCTGCCAAAATCGGAAATGTCTTCGAGGATCCCTTTATTGATTACGCCACGCTGGCCAAGAGCATGGGCTGGTGGTCGACAGGTCCCATCAGTGATCCTGCTGATCTGGCACCGGCGCTCAAACGAGCCATCGATGTGGTCAGCCAGGGCGAACCAGCCCTGGTCGATGTTGTTTGCCAACCCCGATAAGGAGAAGAGCTATGCAGAGCAAGAATCGTCAAATTCCGATTGCCTTCGCTGTGCTCACCCTAGTGGCCGGCATCAGTATCGGGACCTCAGCCACGCAAGAAGATGAAGAGGCTGATCGGGGAAAGAAAGACTTCGTCGAGGTGGGTTGCTATCAGTGTCACGGCTATCAGGGCCAGGGTGGGCCGGGCGGCCGTATTGCACCGAAGCCTTTGCCTCTCGAGGCTTTCACCCGGTTGGTCCGGCGACCTGCCAATGTGATGCCCGCCTACTCACCGAAGGTGCTCAGTGACGAGCAGTTAAAACGCATCCATAAATATCTGGAATCGATCCCGGAGGATCCCGAGGTTTCTACCTTGCCGGCCTTGTCCGAGGAGTAGGGAACTACCACAACCGGGAGATTGCGGCGGGGGGAGAGGTCTTCTACTTTGGAGGAAGCGACAGGGCACAGGTGATGCGCAGGTTGGCCCCTTCTTCCAGGCTGGCGTCTGCCTCATAACCTTTTACACCAAGAACCCCACCACTAACCTTCAATAACTTAGAGTTGCGAGATTTGGCGAGACGCGGAAGACAGGCCCACTTTCCCCTTCTATGATATCCGCCGCAAGAAGACGTAGTCCGGAGGATGGGGGACGCTTGCTTCAAAATTGGGGTAGTGATAGATTTCGATCCTTCGTCACCAGGAGGCCAGGGGAACCCCTATCCGAAGTTCATGATGAAGAATGTCGGCCCAAAGGAAGTTGCCCAGCTCGGTCTTCCCGCTTTGCCCCGGGCTATCACCAGTTTTGGTGCTGCCTGCCTGGAGGGCTCCATTTATATCTATGGCGGGCATCATGGGCAGGCCCATCGCTACTCCCGGACGGACCAGTCGGGTGAGCTGTGGCGACTCGATTTGAAGAAGCCATCGGAATGGCAGGTTGCGGCCACGGGTCCCAGGCTCCAGGGGCTCGCCCTGGTGGCCCACGGTGGGAAGCTGTATCGGTTGGGAGGATTCAGCGCGCGCAACGAAGAGGATGAGGAGCAGGATCTTTGCTCCGTTTGTGATTTTGCCGAATTTAACCCGGAGAACGGCGAGTGGAAAGAGCTTCCCCCCATGCCGACGGCCCGATCTTCCTTTGATGCCGTGGTGCTGGAGGACCGGCTGTATGCGGTGGGAGGCTGGGCCCTGCAAGGGGAAAAGGAGACTGTTTGGCAGGATGGAGCCCATGCGGTGGATCTTTCCCGAACACCGTTGGAGTGGAAGCCGATATCCAAACCACCTTTCCGGCGTCGTGCTCTGTCCGTGGGTGCCTTCAACGGTAACGTCTATGTGATCGGCGGCATGCAACCGGACGGGAAAGTCTCGACTGAGACGGCGGTCTATCATCCTCAAGCCGATACCTGGAGGGAGGGTCCCCGCTTGCCTGGCGAGGACATGGAGGGTTTCGGGACAGACTGTCTTTCGCTTGATGATCGGCTCTATGTGAGCACCTCTTCCGGAAACGTGCTCTGTTTGAGCAACGATGGGGAGTCCTGGGAGAGGGTGGCGAAATTAAAGGCGGGTCGCTTTTTTCATCGCATGCTCTCCCTTGATGAGCAACACTTGGTCATCCTGGGCGGCGCCAGCATGAAGAGCGGAGGGTTCTCCGAAGTGGAGGTTGTGAAAATCAATGCATCATAGCCCCGGGACTCGCAGAAATTTACCGTGGGTGTTGAAACAGACCCCGTTCTCAGGTGCGAAAAGAAAAATCCCAAAGGGGTGTCCGTTGCTCGCAAGTAGAACCACCTACTGACGAGACAGACCAGCGGAGGCTCCTGACTTATGATGACTCCCTAGGCCTCCTTGCCCGATTTTCTCTAAGGCTTTGGGCTGATCGTTTGGCCGATCATCTTCCCCCCACAAGAGCTGGTGTGAATTTCCTAGATGCTAAACCTTTCGGGGGATAAAGGCGAAGGGAACTGATTAGATCTGAGTGTGATTTTCTGCACCCTCAACGCACCCTGGGGCTGTTCTCTATTTCGGAGGAAGCGACAGGGCATAGGTGATGCCCAGGTTGATCCATTCTTCCAGGCTGGCGTCTGCCTCATAACCTTCCAGGCCGACCGTGACCCAGCCCGCCATGGGTCAACCCGTAAAGTCGAATTCCCGGGTATGGGGTTGGGCGAGTGCCTCCGGGTAGCGTTCGGGCCCGACGCGAACGATCAGAGATTCGTTCAACACCCCGCAGACCATGTTTCCCTGGGCCATGAACCCGATTCCTCCGAACATTTGTATTTCCGACAGATCGGGTTGATCTCGGAGGCTCTCACGAATGCGCTGTGCCAATCCTTCATCGTAGGACATAGAGAATTCCGGTCTTCAATCTACTACAATTTGCGGACCAATCGAAAGCCGGATACAGCAACTCCAGCGGTACCCTGTTCTGCTTTGTGTCAGCGATTACGGCACAGGCGAAGGTACTCCTCCTTCAAAATCTCTATATCGGACACGCAGGCCGAAAATTCCTCGCTGGTCACGGACAACTCACCGTCTGGTGTCGTAAAATAGTCTCCAGAGGCGAAGGAAGCGTCAGCACCACATGACCCTCCCAGCAGGGAAGAAGGAGCAGCGGTGAAAAAGAAGAGTTTATCTTCCTGGGAGGAAAAGCCATCGGCCCAAAGGTTCACCAAGATAGACAGAAATGTGGTTGAGGAGGACATATTGTTGATCCCGCAGGTGATACAGTTGCTGAAATCCCCTGTGCACAGGGGCGGATCGGGTCTGTCTAGGATTTGGGGTTGTTCGGTCCAGAACTGGAGGTCGAAATTGCAGGGGCAGCTGCCGAGTGGAGATCCAGTGGGAGCTGCAGATTGTGTTGCACAAGGCATTGTGTGCTCGCCAGTGGCCAAGGAGAAGTTCAAAGCCACCTGGGTGCAGGCCTTTCCTGAATCATTGCGATCACCTTCACAATCCATCGCGTAGCAGTAGGCGTTACAAAGACCCCAGGCATTGTCCGTATACTCGCCACAAAGGTCCTTGGGAGTCTCGGCATAGGCGGCTCCCATCACCATCATGACCACAACAAAGGCACAGAGAGTCGTGTGTCTCAGCATAAGTTCGTCCTCCTGTTCTTTGACTCGTCCGGT
This sequence comes from Acidobacteriota bacterium, assembly GCA_022562935.1. Classification (GTDB taxonomy): domain Bacteria; phylum Acidobacteriota; class UBA6911; order RPQK01; family JADFOI01; genus JADFOI01. Next base: position 5,363 of record JADFOI010000116.1, on the reverse strand, counting down.
GAAGGCGTGCGGCTGTTTTCCTTTACGCCCAAGCTGTTCCATGGCCCAGGCACAACGATCTGAAAAAAAGGTTCCTGACGAGTCGGTCTTGTATGAAATGGCCTATTCTTTTCTACAGCCTACCCGATGTACGGGGAGGCGAACCGTGATGGGAATCACAGTTTTTTGTGCAGGACTCCATGGAAGGCTTCAATCTGCTCCAGCGGTTGAGGCTTGGTGAGAAAACTGATCAGGACAAACAAGAAGCAGTTCAAGGTAAATGAGGCCGCAAGTCCGGGCAACATGGGGGAAGCGAAAGGATCGGGGAGAAGATTCAATCGAACTCCCACCAGCACAAGGGTGCCCACTGCAGGGGCAATGATAGCCGCTTCTGTGGAGGCACGAGGCCAGGCAACGGCACCAAAAAGCAGAGGAAGAAGCTGAATCGTCAACCCTCCTGCAATGACTGCCAGGGGTGTGAGCAATCCTGGATAAAGCATTGCCAGTCCAACGCTCATAGCCGCCGCTAGGGTGATGACGATGTAATTGAGGGTCAATTCGCGGGACTGTTTCATGTCGGGGGCGAAAACGGATCGGACCAGGTCTCGAACCACCGTCACTGCCAGGACGTGAAGATAGGAATCGGTGGTCGATATGATGGCGGCGAGAACCGCAACCAGGAACAGAGAAGCCAAAACAAAGGGCATGAACTCAAAGGCCAGAAGAGAGGAGATAAAATCGGGATTCTCGATATCGGGGAAGATTACCCGGCCGTAGGTGCCGATAAAGTAGGTCCCAAAGACGTGGATGAGCGTCATGAGCACCAGGAAGGCCACGAACACTCGATGAAAGTCCTGTTGTGCCTTTGCCGCATACATCCTGATCCATACGGCGGGAGAAACCACCGCAGCTCCAGTGACAAAGAGGGCACCGAATGCGATGGTCTGCAGGGGAGTAAAGATGCCCGCTGTTCCGGGTAGAGTGGTATGCCTGATCTGCAAGTCTCCAAGTCCGGTAAAGACGGCCGTCATTCCGCCGGCACTTCGCATGATAAACAGAGCAAAGATGGCAAGGACCACCAGGATGAGTGTCCCGTTGAAGGTATCCAACCAGGCAATACCTCGAATGCCCGTGGTGGTGATATGGATCAACACCACCAGGGTGATGATCAACATACCCCCATTGAAGGGGATGGTTCCTGCGGAAAGAACATTGATCACGATCCCTCCAGCTAGAAGCTGAGCTACCGTGTAGGCGACGTTAAAGACCAGGCTGGCCATCACCGTGTACAGTCTAACGGTGTCGCTTTGATAGTACCCTCCCAGCAAGTCTCCCGGTGTATTGAAGCCATGCTCCTGTCCGAGTATCCAGATCCGGCGCCCCAGGTACCAGGTGGTGAGGGCTGCGATGTTGATGCCAATAACCAGAGAGGCCATAAAGGGAGCACCGAGGACGTACACGGATGCCGGGAATCCGGCCAGTGCGACGCCACTCCAAATGGTGGCCAGAATGGTCAGTGTCGTCACCATCCAGCCCAGGTTTCTGGAAGCGGTGACGTAGTCAGAAAATTCCCCCGTGTACCGACTTCTGGCCAGGTAGGAGATGATTCCCAGCAGGGCCAAATAAAGCAGGAGCACGGTCAGGGTTTGAGGGAGGTGAGAGGAAATATCTTCTGCGAGAGCGGGGGGCACGATCTGCAAGAGGCCGAGCGAAGTCATTCGGGTATTTCCCGGGATGATCGGTTGTCCCGGTTCTTCCGCGATCGATGGGCCAGCAAGAGCAAGCCCACAATAAACAAAAGAGACACCAGCAGTGTCAGTAGAATCAAGACGGGTAGACCCGCGATCAAGACTCCCTGAACACCCACGTATTCAAGACCCAGATAGGTGAGAAGGAGCACGGCCACGAAATAGAGGACCATGGGGAGGTCCGTGCCTGCGGGCCAAAGAGCATAGGACTCTGGAATTTCCGAAGGATGAGGACGTCTTGATTGACGCCATTCTTCTTTCCAACTCACAGCAATGACACCCGATCTCTATTAGGGGTAATGGATCCAGGAGGACAGTAACCTTTTCTGGGGTGCGATTCAAGACAGAGGCGCCGGGTTGGATGGGGAGGCTGGTGACGGTTGTTCCGTCTTGGTGGGTCGATGATTCAGGCCTTTTTCGGGTTCAGCCTTTCTTGTTGTTTGGATCATTTTGTTGGAAGAGATGCTATTCAGTTGAGTACGGCTAAAGGAAAAGAAAATGATTGATCCGGTGAGTGATAAAAATCTGAATGAAGTGAAGGCCTTTCTCGAGAAATACCGTGAAACCTCTCTTTTCCTGCTCTCCAATCTGGAGGCGCATGGCCCCTCTCTGAGTGAAGACTTGAACTCGGGCAATTTCAAGTGCCTCATGAGCCCGGAAGGTCTGCAGGGGGTCTTTTGCCTGACCCGCCGGGGAAACCTGCTGGCTCAAACCAAGGGTGATTGTACTGTGGAGATTCTTGAGGGCTGCCAGGAAGAAGAGATTCTCATTGGAGGGGTGCTTGGAGAGTGGGAGACCGCTCACGGCCTCTGGGAGGCACTCCTTGGTCGGGATTCCTCTTTGCAGACGACCTATCAGAGAAAGGCCCTACTTTTAAGCCTCTCCCTTTCTGCACAGCCCAGAGGACCGCTACTGCCAGACGGTATTGTGGTGAGAACTCTGGAGGCGGGGGATTTTAAGGAATGGGATCCTCTGATTCAGGCTTTTGCTGCTGAAGAAGGACTTCCCGTTGCTGGAACCCCCGAGCAACGACAGAGGCTCTTTGAGGCTCAGGCGGCAAAGGGTTACGTGTGGGGTCTTTTCAATGACGATCAGCTTCTCTCTATCGCCCATTACAACGCTCGCTATGGCGCCATGGCCGGGGTAGGGGGCGTCTTCACTCAACCGCTTTATCGCAGGCTCGGTTCATCTCGTGCGGTGATCAAAACCCTGATCGTGGACAGCGTGAAGCGACATTCGATCGATCTGATGACTCTCTTTTCGAGAGAGGATGCTAGAGGACCACTAAGACTCTATAAGAGCTTTGGATTTGAGCCGATCGGCTCTTTCGGGCTCCTCTTCGGGAAGAGAGACCGACCATTTAAAAAAGTGTAAGCCGGTCCCAATGGTGGTGTCTGAAAGGGCATCTAAACCTCTCACGGCCCCCGCCTCATGCACAATTGGGAAGTGGTCAGAGGAGGTAGTACAGGGGCCGCCTCCATGTTTAGGGAGGGACCGGCCGTAACCCAGAATATCGTAGCCGCATTGCAAGTGCAAGTGTAAATCGTAAAAAGGGTAAAAAAGCGGCTCCCGCCTTCTTCAATCACACTGAGGGAGAGATTGGGGAGGCGTATTGGGAAGCGCTTCATAATCTAGGAGGCGAGCCGAATCGTTGTGTTTCACGAAGGGAAAGAAGTAGGAGATCTGGTGAGTGGTGACATTTGATCGATGAATGTTCCAAGTTGAGATCATTCACAAATGATCCTTCACTCATCACAATTTCAAACAACACCAAGGGGCAGCTCCCGAGGGGCTGAACGCGGGCTAAGCAGTTTTAGCCTAATCAACATCGGTAGAAGCCTTGATTGTGACTCCTTTGGTGCCTGACTTGTCCAGCGTGTAGACATATTTCTTGCTGTAGGCGAAGAGGACACTGAGTTCACCGTCAGGCAAATTCGCAGCCGAGCAATGCGGCATGGTGGGCAGCGGACCGCGCTGGCGATCAGGCCATCTTCGGGAAAACATACACCGAACATCTTCAGGCTTATCCCCTGTCTTCTCGAGTGTCTCAAGAAGCAGCTTTTTAATACTCTGTTCTTTCGTGCCCATAAGTCTAAGTTACCAAGAAGGGAGATTCGAGAACAAGCGAGGGAACTCGTTCCCCGATCCATTCTCACAGATTTACCTTATGTATCACGTTATATTTATTTATGTAAGCTGCTGTTAAAACAAGATTATTTGTCCTGGTAGACAAGGAGGGTTGGTTGGTTCGGAGCGGGTGGCCGTCAGTGATCCGACGTTTCTGAACCCAGCCAGTTATATTTCTTGCGATGGTAGATCCTGCCGATGTCCTGGGTACAGATGACTTCTATGGTGCGGAAGGTTTTGTCAGAGGAGGCCGGGGGTCGAAAGGTTAAAATATACTGGCTCTTGAGTTCTTCTGCCACTCTCATGTAGCTGCTCTTAAGATCTTCCAGTTTTTCCGGAAAGAAAACTCGGCCGCCCGTAGCCTCAGCCAAATGAGATAGAGAGGTTTCTTTTTCTCGGAAGTAAAGATCGATGAAGTCCTTTTCTTCGTGGAGCACGTTCTTCATCACTTGATTCAGGAAATCCACCCGCTCATTTCGTTCGATTTTAGGTTGGACCAATCGTGTGCGGCTGACGATGTAAAGCGAAATGTCGGATTCGATCAAAAGGCTCAGGACATCATCAAGGGTGGAACGGCTTTCGTTATCCAGACCGTCCGTGAGAAGGATGATGACCTTCTTTCCCGGCACCTGAGTCAATCGTTCACGGGCCGTAGAGATCAGAGCATCGTAAAGCGCGGTTCGATATCCGCGCTCCAGGTGTTTGAGTGATTTGCGCAGCTTCTTGATGTCATTGGTCCAATCCTGCAGGAGCTCCAGCTGGTCCGAGAAAGAAACGATGGCGATTCGGTCTTCCCGGCTGAAGGCTTGGGCAAACTGCAGGGCTGCCTCCTGGATTTCTTCCAGTTCCTCTCGCAGACTGCTGCTGACATCGAGCATGAGAATGACATGAATGGCGGTTTTATCGAGGAGGAAGTTTTCGATGGGGCGAGGCTCATTCTCATCCAGAAGGATGAACTGCTCCCGGGTCAGATTGGTGAGGATCTGACCGTTGGTGTCAAAAACGCTAACCGGAACTTTGACGTAGTTGGCCTTGATCTGAAATGAGGGTGGCTCTTGAGCCAGAAGTAGCGGGCAACACAGAAAAAGCCAGGCCAGGCGAGGCATAGCCCCATTATAATACCCAGCCCGTTTCTGAGCGAGCCTGGATTATTAATAGGCTGTCGTAGCGAAGTGGCTGGAAGCGCCGGCGGGAGTGCGTTGCGCCACGTCGCGACTGAGACCCCCGCAGGCGTACTCGTGTAGGAGGTCGGGGGCACCCGCTTGTGGGTCGCGCAGTCCGGTCGGATGATCCCGCCGCTGTCACAGACCGTTTATGAAGAGTCCGGGCTAAAGGGCAAGAGCTGCTCGGGCGGGGGCGAAAGGATTACGGTTCCCATCTGAGGATGGGGAAGCGGGCGGCACGAACTTCGTCCAGGCGGGTCAGCTTGGCCGTGGCCGGAGCAGTGGTGAGCTTTTCCGGGTCTTCCTCGGCCTCACGGCTGATGGCAATCATGGCATCAATGAAAGC
>JADFOI010000115.1 GCA_022562935.1 Acidobacteriota bacterium | reverse complement strand
ACCGATGGAGTCCAGGAAGCAGTGGCACTCTCCAAGGCAACTGGAAGACCCATCAAGGTCATTTGGACGCGCGAAGAGGACATTCAGTATGAAGCCTATCGTCCCGGCTATGCTCATCGAATCGAAGCCTCCCTGGACCAGCAGGGGCAGGTGACTAGCTGGACTCACAAGGTGGTAGGCGGGTCCGCCCGAGGGCCAGGTGGTGGGGGTGGACTACGAAACCTGCAGTACCAGGTCCCCCATATCAAGTCAGCCCTCGTCCCTGTGGATACGATTCCCACGCGACCCTGGCGTTCTCCGGGGGGTTCCCACTTCGGTTTCACGGTGGAGAGCTTCATGGATGAACTGGCTCACGCAGCCAACCAGGATCCTGTGGAGTTTCGCTTACGACATCTCGAGCATGATCCGAGACACCATCGAGTGGTTGAGCTGGTAGCCGAGAAGGCGGGTTGGGGTAAGCCCCTGACTCGAGGTGAAGGACGAGGAATTGCCACCTTTTACTCCCACGGAAGTTATGTCAGTGAAGTGGCGGAAGTTTCCGTAGATAGAAACACAGGAGTCATTAAGATTCACCGAATCGTTTGTGCTGTCGACTGTGGCCCCGTAGTCAATCCCGATACGCTGGAAGCCCAGATGTCGGGAGCGATCACAATGGGCTGGAGTGCGGCCCTGCAAGAGAAGGTCGAGTTCGCCAACGGTGGAGTCAAATCGGCAAATTACTCCGACTATCATCTGTTGCGCATGAGTCAGGCTCCGGAAGTGGAAGTACACATGATGGAAAGCGATGCCAAGATTGGTGGGGGTGGCGAACCTTCCTTGCCTCCCATAGCTCCGGCGGTAGCTAATGCCGTTTTTGCGGCCACCGGTGTTCGCATAAGGCGTTTACCCTTGACGCCTGCGAGGGTCCTGGAGGCCTTGCGCAAGGGCTAGTCCGTATTGGGTCAAGAGAAGGGCCCGATCACCGAGGGCCCTTCAGATCCACCCAGGTAGAACCGGGTTGAAGAACTCAAAGGCTTGGTGCCGACCAACCGAGTCGTCTCAAATAGCTAACCAAAAGCTAACCTACTCCCCATAATTAGACGGTACTAGGCAACATAAGAGAAGGAAAAAAAGAGGCTAATACCCAGACAGGGCAGCACTTTTCAGCAATAGACTACCTTAGGCATCACTCACCCTGGATATCTCCCCACCTTGTCAAATGGCTTTTACACAACCCAAGTTGACGAACCGGATCTCACTCGAGAACCGCCATCCTTAGCATTGCGAACAGCGGGGATCGTTCATGACTTGTTCATGATAATCTTCGGTTGAGCAACTGTTAACTTTAGTCTTTTGGTAAGGAGGAAAATGCCATGGTCGTTGGGAAGATGATGTCATCTGTTTGGGTCATTTCAATTGCTCTCCTTCTCTTGTGCTTCACAGCCCAGTGTGGGCAAGGAGCAGGGGGAGCACAGCTACAAGAACAAGATGGCACAAGAAGTGAGCTGGAGGAAGTAGACGCATTAAAGGAAAAGCTCATCATAGGTAACCGGATCCTGGATCTCAACGAATTGGTCGCTCCCTATGGGCATATCAGCGCCAGAATTCCCAATAGTGATCGCATTTTCATCACCAGTGCCAAGTCTCCCGGCCTGGTCACAGTCGAGGATGTCTTGGTGGTCAATCTGGACGGCGAGGTTGTAGAGGGGGAAGGAATAACCTATTCAGAGGTCCACATGCATACTGGGATTTACAAGGCGAGGGACGATGTCAATGCCATTGCCCATACCCATTCAGACTACGCGGTGGCTCTCACCATCGCCGACATCCCCTTTCAACCTAGCATGAACCAGGCATTACAATACATAGGCCAGGCAAAAACCTGGGACAGGATCGGGACCATTACCACGAGTGAGCTGGGGGAACAGGTGGCGGAGTTTTTGGGCGCCGACAATGCACTGCTATTCAAGCGGCACGGAGCAGTGATCGTTGGTCCCACCGTTGAGCTGACAACCATACGGGCAATCTTCCTGGAGAGGGCCGCTAAGCTTCAACTCCTTGCCACAGCTGTTGGGAAGCCGGTCCCCTTCACTTCGGAGGAGTCAAGCAGACTTCTGCCGGCGAATCCCTCCAGGCCCTGGCAGTATTACAGCAGCAAGGTTTCACAGGATCTCGCACCGTAGCGTGGCCCGCTATTGGCCGCGGGTGGTGTCGGGGTGCCGCGGCGATCCTCGCTTGACTGACCTGCTGCTGCGGATGAATCTTGAGCCCTGGACGAGCCAAGGAGACATTCACGAAGTTAGCTCCCTTGCCTCTCCTTGGCCTCGGATGCTTTCGTAAATATTGAGATAGGTATTCCGCAAAGGAACGAATGCGAAAAGCTCCAACAGTTGATTTGCCCTGGATTCTCGACGAAATACTGGTACGAGGGTGGAGAGTCTCTCTCACAACTCATTATTCATCCTCCTGACGCGCCTCAATACTCGGTTCGCCTTCATGATTGACGGAAACAGCAAGGTTTATAGGTTGGCAACAAACGTGACAGTCCTCCACGTATTTCTGGAACCCAATGGAACAGTCCACGACTACCTCAACGCGCTCACCGCAATAAGGGCATATGAATGTAACTGTTTCCAATAGACTCATGGTTCTTCCAGGAAACCTATTATGAGGTACAAGGATACATCCATAAAGAAAACCTTCGGGGGGAGCCGATCAGCCGCCTAGAATGGAGAATGGATGAAGACCTGTAGCACCTGTGGCAATGAGATACCGGACGATGAGTGGAAATGTAGGTACTGCGATAGCTACCAACAGCCTGGGAGATCGTCACGGAGAACCGGTGAGGAGAAGATAAAGACAATCAACCTTAAGAAAGGAATGCCGTTCGTCGATGAAGCGTTAGACACCTTGTCTCTTGAGCTGGAGTTAGCACGATCGCAGGGTGTTGGGGTCCTCCGGATCATTCACGGATATGGCTCCTCCGGCACCGGAGGCAAGATCAAGCAGGCGGTTATACAGGAACTGGCATCCCTGACTCGTGCCAAGAGAGTGCATGCCTATGTTGTAGGGGACCGGTACTCAGAAAATACCAACCAGGGACGAGACCTGCTGAGCCGATTCCCAGGTCTCAGGTCTACATTAGTGTCCGATCGTCACAATCCAGGAATCACCTTCGTTCAGCTGTAAACACATCGGAAAAAACTGCATTTTACTCATTGTCAGATGGGATTTCCCTCGGCCCTAACTCCTCGCTTTCAAAAACTTCTGCGGCGGATGAACCTGGAACCGTAGACCAGCCGAAGTAGATATACACGAAGTTAGCTCCCTGTCCTCTCCTTGGCCTAGAATACTTTCATGAGTATTGCGATGGGTATTGTACAAAGGAACAAATGCGGAGAGGTCTCAGGGGGTTGTGCTCGCGAGGATCCAACTCTATCCAACTCCAACCAACTCAGGCCAAGATAAACGGTGATGGGTATAGCCGTAGATCTGAGTACTTCGGATACAGCTATTAAGAAGGTATCCCATGGGAGCGAGAAAATCATTTTGTCTACCCAAAGGAACAGTTACCATTGGTAGGTCCAGATTGCCTTGATCGTCCCCAACACCTAAAATTGGCTTACGGTAGGGATCAAAATTGTTGGAGATACCATGAATTTTGCGAGATCATTGCTCGTTCTATCGGCCATTCTGGCCGCCGGTTGTGCTGGTGGAGTTGAACCCGTCGGAAGAACTCAAACGTCTTGTGCCTACAGACAACTCACATGATTGGCACCACCTTCTCTCTGAGACTGACGGCAATGGGGATGGTCCTGGCTGTTCTGATCACCCATGGGGCTGTTCAGGCCGCGGATCGAAAGAGTATTACCGCTCGCTGGACTGAAGGTCCTATTCAGATCGACGGCCGGCTGGAGGAGCCCGACTGGGTTTTGGCCGAACCCGTCTCCGATTTCCTGCAAGCGGAACCACACGAGGGTGGAACCCCCACGGAAAGAACCGAAGTACGTGTTCTTTTTGACCAGGACAGACTCTACATAGGAGTCTACCTGTACGACTCCTCACCGGACAGGATACTGATCAACGATCTTCAACGAGATTTCGAGTCCCGTGAGGGGGATGTGTTTGGCGTGATCATCGATGCCTTCCATAATCAGCGCACCGGCTTCACATTTTTCACCAATGCCAAGGGTGCTAAGAATGACAGCGAGGGGTATGGAGATGGGCGCTATACGAACCTTTCCTGGGACGGTGTCTGGTACACGGCTTCTCAGGTTTGGGACGACGGGTGGAGCAGTGAGATCGCCATTCCTTTTAAGACCCTACGATTTGAAGCCAAAGAGAATCAGGTCATGGGGATTAATTTCAAGCGCCGAATTCGACGCAAAAACGAAGACCTGTATTGGAGTCTTGTGCCACGGCGCTACAACAGTCTTCGGGTTTCCTTGGCGGGTGATCTTCTGCTGGAGAGAAAGATCAGTCCGGGCCGTAATCTACAAGTGAAACCCTTCGCCACGGTTAATCTGGGACAGACGCGTTCAGGCAGCCAAGAATCCAATGAGTTTGATCCTGCAGTAGGGGTCGATGTGAAATACAGTCTGACTCCAGGTCTTACCCTGGATTTGACCTATAACACGGATTTCTCCCAGGTGGAGGTGGATACCGAGCAGATCAATCTGACCCGATTCAGCTTGTTTTTCCCAGAGAAGCGGGATTTCTTTCTGGAAAATGGCAATCTCTTTCAGTTCGGGGATGTCCCGTCAGAGCACGGACCTCGTCGTTCTGAAGAAACCCAGCTCTTTTACAGTCGCAGGATTGGTCTCTCGTCGGCAGGGAAGCCGCTGCCTCTGTTGGGCGGAGTCCGGCTGTCCGGGCGGATCGGTCACTTTGCTCTGGGGATGATGAATATACACCAGGAGGAAACGGAAGAAACACCCTCCAACAATTTCACCGTCATGCGTGTGAGCTACGATCTGCTGGAACAATCTGACATGGGGGTTGTCTTTATCAACCGCCAGGGAGGAGCGACCGGGGACTACAATCGCTCCTATGGTGTGGATCTGAACCTCCAGTTCCTGCAGAAGCTGCGCATTAACTCCCTGGTGGCTGGAACCCAGAGTCCCCAGCTGGCGGGCAACAATTTGGAAACCAAGATTTCCAGTCAATGGGATGATGGTTTTCTACAGATCAGGGGCATCTTCACCAGTATTGGCGAGAATTTTAATCCAGAGGTGGGTTTCGTACCTCGCCGTGGAGTACGAAACTACCAGTATAACCTGAGTCTTCGACCGCGGCCGGCGGGTGATGGCTTCATCCGAGAGTTTCATCCTCATGCCAATACCAAATACTTCACAGACCACGACAATGTGACCCTGACCAAGGACAGTCACTATGGGTTCGAACTCAAGTTCCGCGACCGCAGCAGCTTCGAAGTGAGTTACGATCCGCAGTTTGAACGCCTGAGGGAACCTTTCCCCATCCGAGAGGGGGTGACCATTGCACCGGGAGACTACGCCTATGATGAATTCAAGGTGGAATACAGCTCCGACCTGAGCCAGATCCTCTCCGGTTCCATTGATCTGGTGACCGGGGGTTTTTTCGATGGAAACAAGACCAGCATCGATTTTGCCGCAAATCTCCTGCTCAAACCTAGCTTTTCCGCCACAGCCAACTACGTGTACAACTCCGTTGAAGTGAGTTCGGCCAGCTTCCGAGCCGACCTGTATGGTTTACGATTGCATTACTCCTTTAATCCCCGTGTATTCGCCGATGGGTTCCTGCAGTACAATCAGGACATTGGTAAGGTGCTGTTCAACGCCCGCTTCAACTGGATTCACCATCCTTTGAGCCATTTCAGCCTGGTCTTTACCGAGGAACGATTCACCGGGTTCAGCAGCGACGTTTCGCGGGCCTTGATTATCAAATATACTCACCTGCTGCAGTTTTAGCTGGGTTCCTAGGCCTCGAACACCTCCAGAGCCAAAGCAAAGGGTAATTTCGATTGCCTTTTCACCCCCTGCGGACTTAGCATTGAGAGCAACTGCACTGCACAGTGAGGGGGGCCTTCATGGTCGGCACGACCATTAGCCATTACAAAATCCTGGAGAAGATCGGTGAAGGAGGCATGGGCGAGGTGTACCGGGCCACCGATACCAAGCTGAACCGGGACGTGGCGCTCAAGATCCTGCCCCAGCAGTTTGCCTCGGATTCCCAGCGAATGGCCCGGTTTCAACGGGAAGCGGAGGTCCTGGCCTCCCTGGATCATCCCAACATTGGGCAAATTTACGGCATCGAGGAAGCAGGTCAGACCAAGGCCCTGGTGCCTACGAACTGACATGATCGATTCCCCGTTTCTGCAAAGGAGTAAGAGCCAATGATTAGAAAAACACCCGTTTCTTTAACTGCCTTCACACTCAGAGTTATGGGTATTGTGGTTGTGTCAGGAGCCTTCTGCACGATTTTTCAAGCTCAACAATTACCTCCGGAAGTCCTCCGATATGCCGATACCGTTTTGTACGACGGCCAGGTTCTGACCATGGATCGCGACCAGCCTCCCATTAATGTTACCCAGGCCATCGCCCTTCGGGATGGTCGGGTTCTGGCAGTGGGGGGCAGCGATCGGATCCTCAAGATGGCTGGACCCGACACGGTCAAAGTGAACCTGGAGGGTCGGGCAGTAATCCCCGGCATTATAGACACCCATTCCCATCCCAATCGGTATGCGTTAAGGCACTACAGCCGAGAATGGACCCCTGCCTACATTCAGTCTTTGCGAGAGAAAAATGTCAGGTTTGCCACCGTCAGGTGGGAGTCGAAAGAGACAGCCTTATCCGATTTCAAGAGAGTAGCGGAAAGCACATCTCCCGAGGAGTGGATTTACACAGTCAGTGGGTCCAACCCAACATTGCGGGAACTCACGAGATACGATTTGGACCAGGTGGCGCCCGACAATCCCCTGTATGTCATGATCGGAAACGCCATGGGGGGACTCGCCAACACCAAGATGCTGGACATCATCATGGAAAGGTATGGCGACCGGATTCCCGGGATTTTAAAGGATGAGCAGGGAGTTCCCAATGGTCAGTTCTATGGGGCAGCCGGCACGGTGATCGACCAGGAGGTCATACCTCGGGTCGCACCCGAAGTTCTCGCGCCTTTTTTAAAAAGGGAGTTGGAGGAATGGGTGGCCATTGGTGTCACCACTCTCTCCACACGTCTCAGGGGAAATGAAATCACCGCATACGGGCTGCTGGATCGAGAGAGTGAGCTGCCGCTCAGATTGCCCTACTCGCATGAGATGGGACGCGGGAATCCGTTTCTTGAAAGGGGCCTGAAGCGCTTCGGAAATCTGCAGGGACACGGAACTGACTACTTATGGCTGATCGGTATCTCAGTCGGGATACCCGATGGAAATGGGCCAAGCGACACGAACTCCGGAGCCGTCTGCTCGTCACTGCCGAAACGCATGAAGTTAGCAAGTGACATCTATTATCCAGAGGGATTTTGTTTTTGGGAAATGCCGGGAGACCCGGGTGCGGACGCCATATTGGTCGCCAATCGATACGGGTACAGGATCGTAGGCACACATACCTTCGGAGACAAAGGGTTTTTGATGCTCATCGATGCCTTTGACAAAGCCAACCAGGAGAGTTCGATCCTGGGTCAGCGCTTTGGTCTGGATCACGGTATGATGGTTTCCCCAGAGGTCGTCGAACGATCTGCCAAACTGGGAGTCACATGGAGCTTACAGCCCCCTATGTTTTACGACCGTTACGCTGCCGGTGTGAGTAGCGTGTATGGCGAGGAATACGCTCATCGATGGATGCTCCCCGTTAAGAGTTTGATCGATGCTGGCGTGAGAGTCACCTATGGAGCGGACACTCACAACGACCCCCAAAGGCATCCCATGTTCAGCCTGGAAATACTGGTGACGAGAAAGATTCGTGATGGTCGGGTATTCGGCCCCCGGGAAGCAATCGACCGTGCTACTGCCCTGCTCATGATGACCCGCTGGGGCGCGGATTATGTTTTGCGAAATGAAGAGCTGGGTTCGTTGGAGGCGGGCAAGCTGGCGGATCTGGTGGTTCTGGACAAGAATCCTCTAGACCGCAATGTCCTCGACGAAGACCTATCGGAGATCACAGTGGTTGCGACCATCATCGGAGGGGAAGTAGTTTATGGCTCCTTGAACCCCGAACAAGGAGCCCCTTGACGGATAAAGATTCTTGATGATCCAGGAAGACGAGGGTACAGCTCAAATCAACCTCGTCCTCAACGGGTTGAGGAACTTCCGCGTTATGCTGCATTGTGCAACTTTCGGGAATTGATAAAAACTAGTAAGCACACTATTTTCAAGGGATGCCTGGCTTTGTCCGAACAACAGACCGTTTGAAGCGCAGAGCTTCTCTTCTCCTTTTTTTCTGCTCCTACGTTCTCTTCACAGCTCAGGGTTTTGCCTGGGGACCTGCCGGGCATCGATGGATCACCAACCGGGCCATGGACAACCTGGAGGGGCCTTTCCAGGAGCTGTTTTCAAACCACCGCAGCACGGTCGTTCAACAAACCATGGGCCCTGATTACCGAAAGGATCAGGACCCTGAGGAACCCTCTCGCCACTTCATTGATCTGGAACTCTATGGGGAGTTCCCCTTCTCCGATCTGGACCTGAACTACGACCGGTTGGTGGATCGATTGGGGAAGGAAAGAGTCGAGAAGAACGGGACCCTCCTGTGGGCAGCTCAAAGGACCTTTGAGAAGCTGGTCGAAGCCTTCCATCGCCAGAACCTTGAACAGATTTTGCTTTATTCCGCAGATCTGTCCCACTATGTCGGAGATCTTCACCAACCCTTCCATACCACCAAGAACTTCGATGGTCAGCTCACCGGGCAGTTGGGTATCCATTCTCGATTCGAAAGCGAACTGGTCAATTTGTACCTTGAACGGGTTCCCTTTTTGAAAGCCGCTCCAACCGATTTGGGACCGGTGATGGGGCAGCTTCATGAGGTGGCTGTGGAGAGTTACCAGTGGGTAGACGATATTCTGCGGGTGGATAGGAGAGTCGTCTCCGAATTGGAAATAGACCGAAAGCAATACCTGGGGAAGGCAAACAAGGGGAAGAAATATCCTGATCAGTACTTTAAGCGCCTGTTCGACGAGGTGGGTGGGGTTTTAGAAAATCGCCTCAATCAGGCCGCCTACCGGGTGGGATGCCTGTGGTGGATGGCCTGGGAAAAAGCGGGAAAACCAGATTTTTAGTTCCAGGTTCCAAGTTCCAGGTTCCAGTTTTGAATTTGGGATTTTGGATTTCCGGCCTCCGGCCGGCGGTCTGTCCTCAGTCCTCATCACTCAGTCCTCATAAATCCCAGTAGGTTGAAAAAACTCGCCGGGCCTGTTCTCGATAACTCAGGTATTCTTCTGTGTGCTCTTTCTTCCCGATTGGAAAGGTTTTGGGAGCCATGCTGGTTTCCATGGTGCAAACGACTGCTTCAGACAAGGCCTTCAGATTGTAGCCTCCTTCCAACACAAACAGGATACGACCCTCACACACCTCTTGGGCCAGGGAGTTGAGCAAGGTAACCAGCTGGCCGAATCCCTCCACATCAAGATTCATTCCCGCCAGAGGGTCATTCTTGTGAGCATCATAGCCTGCTGAGACCAGAATCAATTGGGGATCGAACTGGCGAACAATGGGAAGGACCAGGTCACTGAAAAGATGGCGGTAAAACGAATTTCCGGCACCGGCGCGAAGCGGAAAATTGACGGTGAAGCCCTCACCCTGCCCTTGACCCAGCTGGTTGAAATGGCCGGTCCCCGGGTAAAAGGGATATTGATGGGTGGAGAGGTACAGAACATCGGAACGGGCGTAGAAGATTTCCTGGGTTCCGTTTCCATGGTGGACATCGAAGTCAACAATAGCCACCTTCTCTATCGCACTGTTTCGGATTGCCCAATCGGCGGCCACCGCCACGTTGTTGAACAGGCAAAATCCCATCACCCGGTTGCTCTCAGCATGATGGCCGGGCGGCCGAATCAGGGCGAATCCGGAGTCGATTTTTCCTTGTAAGAGCTCATCGGTAAGAGCCACGGCACTGCCTGCTGCCAGAGTGGCCGTCTCGAATGAATCAGGACTGGTGTAGGTATCCGGATCGAGCTGAGAAACCGCTTGTCCCGAAGTACCCTGGATTCTTTGCCAGTGCTCGCGGGTGTGCACGGCCAGGATCCATTCCTCCTGAGCTGGAAGGGGCGCGACTCGCACCAGCTGCCCGGAGGGGTTCCACCTCTGGACGGCTTGCAGGATTGCCTCGATCCGCTGGGGACCCTCCGGATGCCCCGCCGGGATGTTGTGGCGTGCAAATAGGCTATCGAGAACGATTCCGTATTTCATAGATTCGTGCTTTCGTGCTTTCGTGCCTTCGTGGGCTCATCGTTTCCTCACATAAGTGCCTCGTTCCATAAATACGGTGACGTTTGTGGCGAGCGCGACGGCGTCGAGTTCGCGAAGCGACGACGACGCGATGTCAGTGACATCGTGGAGGAGGAGAGACAAAGAAATCGCCGCCGTCCCGCCGCCACCCTTTGGGCTGATGGAGGTTGCGGGTGATCTCTGTGTCGCTCGTCGTCGCCGATGTCCCTGCATCGCCTCCTCCTCGCTCCTTGATCTCCCCTCGCAAGCCCCATCAGCAAACATCATCGTATTTATGGAACGAGACACTAAGCTGCCCAAAAATCCGAACTCACGAAAGCACGAAGGCACGAATGCACGACCGCACGCGTGCGCCTGGCGCGTTACCTTTCCCCCCATTTGAACTTTTCCCGCAGCACGTCGAAGAAACTCTTGTCGCCCTGTTGAATCAGATCGATCTGATATTCCGATTGGGTACAGCGAATTTCTTCTCCCTCGCTCAAAGCCACGCCCACCTGACCATCGACCGTCAGCATGACATCTTCTCCCGATTTCACCACCACACGAATGCTGTTTTTCGCCGGAATCACCAGTGGACGATTGGTCAGTGTGTGGGAACAAATCGGGGTCATCACCACGGAGTCGAGGGTGGGGTAGAGGACGGGACCGCCGGCGGACAGAGAGTATGCCGTGGAGCCTGTCGGAG
>JADFOI010000013.1 GCA_022562935.1 Acidobacteriota bacterium | reverse complement strand
GGGTCAGGGGGACCATTTTGTCGGATTTCAGGAAACCGCCGAAACTGTCCTCGCTTCCCCAGACTTTCCAATCGTAGCGTAGGATCGCCGTTTTGACGACCGACCGGATCACGGCGTTCAATCCGGGGCAATCGCCTCCACCGTTGAGCACACAGATTCTCTTCTTCGATTTGCGGGGCATCTTGACCAGGTTCAATTTTATAACTTTGAAGGTTTCAGGTTCCAGGTTTCAGGTTCCAAGGTGCGGATTTCCAGCAGTGTCTATCAGTTAACCCTGTGTTATTCCTCTTCCTTGTGCTATCAGTTGCCAGTTGTCAGCATCTGTGGTTTGTGATCTATTGACAGTTGTCAGCTGTCAGCTGTCAGTTGTCAGTTGTTTGTTGCTATGAAAGTTTCTCTCTTCATCACTTGCCTGGTGGATCAATTTTTCCCTCAAATCGGCATCAGCACCATGAAGATTCTCAGAAAGTTGGGCGTAGAAGTGGAATTCGACAGCCGCCAAACCTGCTGTGGACAGCCGGCGTTCAACACCGGTTATGCGGAGGAAGCCCGGCAGGTAGCCCGTCATTTCCTGGAAGTGTATGGGGATTCGGATCATATTGTGGTCCCCTCCGGTTCCTGCAGCACCATGATCAAGGTTTTTTTCCCAAAGCTTTTTGCTGAGGATTCCTCACAAAGGAGTCTTGCCGAAGAGGTGGGACAACGAACCTTCGAATTGTCAGATTTCTTGAGTTCAGTTCTGGGGGTGGAGAGTACAGGAGCCCGTTTTCCGGAAGTGGTGACCTATCACGATTCCTGCCATCTCCTTCGTGAACTGGGCATCTCCAGCCAACCGCGCCAACTGATTCGCGCTGTGGAGGCAATTGATTTTCGGGAGATGGATCATTGTGATCGCTGCTGTGGCTTTGGAGGTGCCTTTTCGGTGAAATTTTCGGACATCTCGGCCGCCATGGGCGAAGACAAAGTGGGGTGGATCCAAAGCTCCGGAGCTCGCTATGTCATCTCCAGCGACGTGGGCTGTTTGATGCATATCCGTGGCTTGCTTGAGCGTCAGCAGAGTCCCGTTCAGACCATGCATCTGGCTGAATTACTGGCCAAGTTTGAGGATTGATGATTAAAATCAGTGCCAACGTCCAGAGGGCCTTAGCCGATGAGACCTTGCAGGGGAATCTGCGCCGTGCCTTTGTAGACACTCCCCACCCCCGGGATGAGGCGGTGTCGGAGGTCCCCAACTGGGAAGAACTGCGTCGCTACGCCCGGGACGTCAAAGCTCACACCTTGTCCCGATTGCCCGAATACCTGCAGAGCTTGGAGGAGAAGGTATTGGAACAGGGGGGAAAGGTCATCTGGGCTGAAACCGGACAAGAAGCCGTTCAGTTCATTTTGGATTTGAGTCACCGAAGGGGAGTCCGCGAGGTGGTCAAGGGCAAGAGTATGCTGAGCGAGGAAATCCACCTGAACCGAGCACTGGAACGTGCACAGATTAAGCCGGTGGAAACGGATCTGGGTGAGTATGTGATTCAGCTGGCCGGGGAAAAGCCATCACACCTGGTCGCTCCGGCCCTTCACAAGTCGAGGAAGGAGATTGCCGATCTTTTCGTTCAAAAATTGGGTATGGCTCCTACCGGGGATGTGCTGGAGATCATTGCCACTGCCCGCAAGCTCTTGCGCCACCACTTTCTGACGGCTCGTATGGGAATTACCGGAGTGAACTTCGCTGTTGCCGAAACCGGCACCATTGTGATTGTGGAAAATGAGGGAAATGTGGGTTTGTCGGTTTCGGTCCCTGAAATTCACATTGCCCTCATGGGAATAGAAAAAGTCATCCCTCGCAGCCGAGACCTGGCAGTTTTCCTGAAACTTCTCATCCGCAGCGCCACGGGACAAAAAATGACCAGTTATGTCAATTGTCTGAATGGGCCTCGTCGCAGCGACGAGTTGGATGGTCCACAGGAATTTTATCTGATACTCGTTGATAACGGGCGCAGTAAGATTCTGGCCGATGACTTTATGCGTCAGAGTTTGTCCTGCATTCGCTGTGGGGCCTGTCTGGATGTTTGTCCTGTCTATCAGACGATTGGCGGGCATGCCTATGGTTCGACTTACCAGGGACCTCTTGGCGCCATGTTGACTCCACTACTGACGTCCGTTGGCGAAGCTCCTGAGCATGCCTTTGCGTCGTCCCTGTGCGGAGCCTGTCACGAAGTCTGTCCCGTAGGAATCCCCATTCCTCAAATCCTGTTGAAACTTCGGGAGAGGTTCCAGAGTGAAAGGAATCAAAAAGCGGCCAGCTTATCCTTGGAGAAACTGGCCATGCAGGGATGGGCCCGGGTCATGTGCTCTCCAATCCTTTATGCTCGCTTGGGACGCTGGGCTCGAATGCTGCACAAGATATTTGGGAAGAGTGGAATGGGAAGACTCCCCATTCCGCTCTTCAGTCGTTGGATGAAGCATCGTGATCTGCCCGCCCTTCCGCCGCGGAGTTTTCGCGAACTTTATTCTTCATCTCAGGAGGTGTCTTGAGCCGATCTGCGATGTTGCATAAAATCCGTCACGCCTGTGCCGGGGGCAGCTCTGTTGAATTGCCCGCGGAAATGCCCGAGTTTCCTCACTATTCAGATCCGGTAGAGAAGTTTCGCCAGGAGTTGGAAAGGGTGGGAGGAGTTTTTTTGGACGGGCGAAGGTCCGAAGAGCTCGCAGGCGCCCTGGGCCTCGTACTGAAAGAGAGCGATTCGACAGAAATTTATTGGGAAGGTGAGGAATTGTTTCAAAGGCACGGCATTTCCTTTACCTTGCGTGATCCTGAAGCCTTTGCTAAAGGCAGCCTGCTTTACAGTTTTCATTTTCGCCACCGGGTTCAATTTCCCATCGTCCTGAATTCGAAACCCGCTGAGCGAAGCGATCTAGCCCGCATTTCACTCTCGGCCAGTGGAGCTCGATTTGGAGTTGCAGAAACCGGAACCGTTGTTCACGAAGTCAAGGCTGGAAGGGGACGTTTACTTTCGCTTTTGCCTCCAGCACATCTGGTGTTTTTGTCGGAACGAGATCTGTTGATGAACCAGGCCATGCTGTTTCTTTCCATGCCTCCCGGACAGGGGAGTGCCCTAACCTTGGTCACTGGCCCCAGCCGTACCTCCGACATTGAAAGGACCTTGGTCGTGGGTGTTCACGGCCCTGAAAAACTGTTCGTCATTTTAACTTCCTGACTCGAGGTTTAAGGTGTCTATGAACCCATCAATCCCGGTGCTTTAGTGTCTCGTCCCAGGAATACCATGACGTTTGCGGGTCTTGCGAGGGGAGATCAAGAAGCGAGGAGGAGGAGATGCCGGGACATCGGCGACGACGAGCGACACAGAGATCGCCCGCAACCCCCATCAGCCCGAGGGGTGGCTGCGGAACGGCATCGATTTCTTTGTCGCTCCTCCTCCGCGATGCACACGACATCGCGTCGTCGTTGCTTCGCGAGCTCAACGCCGTTGCGCTCGCCACAAACATCATGATATTCCTGAGACGAGACACTGGTACATGAAGCATCACATCGTTAAAAGACTGCACTTTAGCTATGGCCATCGTCTGATGGATTACGATGGCAAGTGCGCCCATGCCCATGGACATAATGGGGTACTTGAGGTTGAGTTGTGCAGCGAAAAACTGGACCATCGAGGTATGGTGTACGATTTCAGCGATGTCAAGAAGCATCTAAAGGGATTTATCGATCGCGAACTGGATCACCGCATGTTGCTACGGGAGGACGACCCCATGGTGGCGGCACTGGAAGGTATTGGTGAACGGGTATTCCTCATGAAAGAAAATCCCACTGCTGAAAATATTGCCAAGTTGATCTTCCAGGAAGCCAGGGCCAAGAAGCTCCCCGTGGTAGCGATTCGACTCTGGGAAACTCCGGATGCCTTTGCCGAATATCGAGAGGAATAGCCGGGACCGTTAGGATTGCGAAGACCTCTGGAATGTGGGAGGCACCTCAGGTGCCGAATCCGAAAAGAATGGGGAAAGAATAGGCGAGAGTTATCTTGTGTTCCACGGTAGGAGCTATTTTTGGTATCGAGCTGTTCGGCACCTGAGGTGCCTCCCACATTCCGGAGTTTCTTGCCACTCATGGCAAACGACACAGGCGGTGCAGCACGCCGGATGGGTTCGCCGCTGCAATAGGGAACTTATGAATAATCCCGGCTAAGGCCATGCAGTTGAAGGATAAGGTCGCTATAGTCACGGGAGCGGGTGTCGGTATCGGGGTGGAGTACTCGAAGCGGCTTGCTGCGGAAGGCGCCAAGGTAGTCTGTACGGATATCCAGGGAGGCCATGCCGAAGCAACGGCCAAGGAGATCGTTGCCGCAGGGGGCGATGCCATAGGGTTCAAGGCCGATGTTACAAGCAAAGCCGACACCGACGCCATGGCCAGCCGCACCCAGGACCAATACGACCGGATCGATATTCTGGTGAACAACGCGGCCCTGTTCACGGCCCTGCCCGAGGGGCCCTTTGATGAGCTCAAGGAAGAGAATTGGGATCGCTGTATGGAGGTGAATCTCAAGGGTCTTTGGAATTGCATCCGCTCCGTATACCCATTCATGAAGAAGCAGCGCTACGGTAAGATCATCAACATCTCATCGGTGACCTGGATGATGGGCAGGCCCTATCGTCTTGACTACGTGACCTCCAAGGCCGGTGTGGTTGGTTTAACCCACGCTATCGCACCTGAACTTGGCGAGTATGACATCAACGTCAACGCCGTGGTTTTGGGGTTGGTTCAAAGCGACTCTGCCGTGAAAGTCTATGGGGCGGAACACTTCCAGAAATTTAAGGAGCGGCAGGTCTTCAAACGGAGCCTCACCCCCCAGGATGCATGCGGCGCCGTTGTCTTTTTGGCCTCTGACGATGCTGAGATGATTACGGGTCAGTCGCTGGTGGTGGATGGCGGGCTGGTGTTTCACTAGTCGCGGCTACTCTTCTGCTGCTGGATCAGCTCTTTAACGGCTTGGAAAAGACGGAATTCGGGGACAGGCTTAAGCCTGTCCCAAGAATTCCCCTACTCTCCACTCTTCTGTTGTTGGATGAGCTCTTTAACGGCTTGGAAAAGACGGTCGTTGAAAGCATCGTATGTTTCTTCCTCAGAGGGGTGATCGAGTGGCTCACCAAAACAGACCTGCACGGGATGTAAGCGGATTTTGGTCCCCCCTCTTGGCCACGCCTCATAAGTGCCCGTTATAGCCGTGGGCACCACGGGTACTCCCATTTCCTTGGCCAGGATCGCGGGTCCCTTCCGAAAGGGTTTGAGGGTGCCGTCGATGGATCGCTCTCCCTCGGGAAAGACACAGAGAATGAAATCCCTGCGCAGTCCTTCAGCACCCAGACGAAGTGCCTGCCGAAGGTGTCGGTCAGGATCGACGGGCACAACCCTGATGAGTCGTCCCAGAAAAGAGAGCAGGGGACGATTGAAATAATCGGCATATCCCAGGAAAAAGATCCTCTTGATGATTCGATAGGGGAAGGGGCTCACCAGCACAAAAGCGTCCAGGAAGCTCAAATGATTGGGGCAGATCAAATAAGGATATTCATGGGGTAGATTGTTTTTTCCCGTCACCTTCAGACGAAAAAACACCAGAGACAGGATATAAACCAATTTCGCGACCAGATAAAAAGCGAATTCCGTCACCGGCTGAGGCTCCAGAAGCTGTTGCACGCGACGGAGGTCTTCAGGCTGAAGAGGTTCCCTCAGAATGGTTTTCCAGGAAAGCCGGACGTCTTTTTCAGCAGTCTCTCCGGCAAGTCTTTCTTCTACGGCCTCAACGAGCTCCTCTACCGTGAAGATTTGAGATGCCGATTCATCCGAGATCTGGACCTGAAAAGTCTCCTGAACCGTGGACAGGAGCTCGACTCGTTCCAGGGAATCGAATCCCAAATCCAACTCCAGATTCCTTTGCGGATGGATGTCCGCATGGATCTTCATTTCCCGGATGATTCTGAAAACTTTTGCTTCCGTTGCAGTTTGAGGCTGGACGGACTCTTCCCCTTTCGAAGAGGTCGGAGTCGCAGGTTTCTCTTCCAGTTCCTGCTGTACCTGAAAACGTTTGATTTTGCGGGTGGTGGTGCGGGGTAAAGGTTCCTGCCGAATCTCGAAGCTACGCACTCGTTTGTGGGGTGCGAGACGCTGGGAGAGAGTCTCCAGCATGTAGCGAATCATGCCATAGGTATTGACCGTTTGCTGGCTCTTCATATAGTCGAAGTCTGGAACCACCACTGCGTGAAGCTTCTCCTGTTCCTGACCGGAACTTAGATCACGTATCCCCACGACGCATAACTCTTTGATATAAGGACAGTTGCTCTGGTAAAAATGCTCCACCTCTTCCGGGAAAATATTCTTTCCTGAACTGAGGACGATGACATCTTTCTTGCGCCCGGTGATATAGAGCTCTCCCTGGGGGTTCAAGTAACCGAGATCGCCGCTGTGGAGCCAACCATTTTTTAAGACCTCTGTGGTGGCCTCAGGATTCTTCCAGTAGCCCTGCATGATGTTGTCACCGCGAATGAGAACCTCGCCCACACCCTCTGGATCGGGCTGATCAATTTGAATCTCCACGTGAGCAAGGGGCGGTCCCACTGAACCCAGGGCCTTGGAGGCGATAGGAGTGATGGTTGCCACAGCGGCTGTTTCCGTCAATCCGTAGGCCTGCACCAGGGTAAATCCAATATCCCGCAGGTATGCGCCAACTTTTCGGTCAAAATGAGCTCCTCCCACCGCGAAGATCCGAAACCGCGATCCGAAGCGTCCATGGATGGCTGAAAAGAACCATTTCCCAGGGTTCCAGCCCCAATGCTCATTGCAGAAATGGGAAAAAGCGAGAAATCGGTGGAAGAGGAATCTCTTGAGAAAAGATTGTCTTTTGACTTCTTGAAGGATGCGATGATGGAGCAGGTAATAGAATTGTGGAACACAGATGAAAATGGTCACTCCCTCATCTTGGAAGGTCTTGAGAATGTGCTGAGTGTCCAGGGAGTCCAAATAGGTTACCCGGGCGCCTACCGATAAGGGAACGATAAAGTTCACCATCAGTGCCATGACGTGATACAGGGGCAGAACCGACAAGACGTGATCGTCAGAGGTCACTCGGACGATTCTCAGGAGTTCCTCAACGTTACCATTGAGGTTGCGCCGCGAGAGGACCACCCCCTTCGGATTCCCTGTCGTTCCACTGGTGTAAAGGAGTACGAATCCTTCGTCCAGATCCCGTTCCACCCAAGCCACAGGACTCGTTCCCTTGCCCTGGGTCAGAAGGGTTTCCCAGTGGAAATACCCTTCGACGGGTGGACCCGTGATTAAAGCGGGTAGAGGAGCAGGCAGCAGTTCCTGGATTTTTTGGATTTCGGGTAAGAATTTCTCGGATGAGATGAGGAACCTGCACTCGGCATGTTGGATCAACTCGGCCAGCGTCTTTGTGTCGTGCAGGATGTCGAAGGGAGCGATTCTGGAGCCTGTGCTTTGAGTTGCCAGAAAGGCAATGGCCCAGCGGGGATGATTTTCCATAAGGATGCCCACTGTGCTTCCCGGTCCGATGGACTGACTCTTGAGAAAAAGACCGATTTGGGCAACCTCTTGACCGATCCTGCCGTAGGTAAAGGATTCGTTTGCGTCCTGGGTAATGTACTGAAGTGCGATTCTTTCCGATAGCTTTTCCAAGTTGTCCTGAAATCGCTTGGAGAAATCGAAAGTCATGTCTTTTGTCTGGAGCAGTTCCCGATCAGATCGCTGACGGCTGGTTTGGGCAGGCCAAGCCGTGTCCTAACCCGCATTATGCATCATCCGGGCTAAGCGAACTCAATGCTAACATATGAGAGAAAGTTCCGGAGAGGATTCGGGGACAGTCCTAAGAATTCTCCGAATTCGGGGACAATTCGGGGACAGTCCCCAAATTCTCCCGATATAATGAAGATGCAGAGGCGTGTGACGCAGGGTCAATCGTGACGACTAAGACTTTGGGTGAGTGCCAGTCCTGGGAAGAGGTCCTGGACCTGATGAGGACGTCTGAGCAGGAGATCCGGCTGGGTGGTGGTGAGAAAGCCGTCGAAAGGCAGCACAAAAAAGGTCGCCTGACGGCTCGTGAGCGCATTGAACTGCTCATCGATCCCGGGAGTACCTTCTTTGAGCTGGGGTTGTTTGCGGCCTTTGAGATGTATGAAGAGTGGGGCGGAGCTGCTGCCGCCGGTGTCATCACTGGCATTGGGCAAGTTCAAAACCGCCACTTCATGATCATCGCGAACGATGCCACCGTCAAGGCGGGTGCCTTCTTTCCCACCACCGTCAAGAAGGTCCTGCGGGCGCAGCGTATTTCTCTGGACAATCATCTTCCCCTCATCTATCTGGTCGATTCTGCAGGCGTGTTCCTGCCCTTGCAGGATGAAGTCTTTCCGGATGAGAACGATTTTGGCCGCATCTTTCGTCACAATGCCCGCATCTCGGCCCAGGGCATTCCCCAGATCACGGCCATCATGGGATCCTGCGTGGCGGGTGGAGCTTATTTGCCCGTCATGTGCGACAAGATCTTAATGACCGAAGGCAGTGGTCTGTACATTGCCGGACCCTCTCTGGTGAAGGCGGCCATTGGTCAGGACCTGGACAGCGAGGATTTGGGAGGAGCGCAACTCCATTCTGCACTGAGCGGGACGATCGACTTTCGGGAGAAAACGGACAAGAGTTGTCTCAATCGCATTGGCCGTCTAGTGGGGACACTGGCAAAACCTTCCCAGGCTCCTTTTCAGCGAGTGGAGGCCAAGCCTCCTGACCATTCACCAGAAGAAATTTATAATCTCATGCCCCTGGATCCCAGCCAGGAATACGACTTGCTCAAAATATTTCAGTGCATCTTCGACCAAGGTGAGTTCATGGAATATAAGGCGGAGTACGGGAAGACTCTGATCTGCGGGTATGCTCGCCTGGCCGGCTGGTCTGTGGGAGTGGTCGCCAATCGTAAACAACACATCAAGAGACCGGATGGGCCGTTTGAGGTGGGAGGAGTGATCTACCGGGAAAGCGCCGATAAGGCAGCGCGTTTTGTGATGGATTGCAACCAAAGTCGCACGCCACTGCTCTTCTTTCAGGATGTGAGCGGCTTCATGGTGGGTAGGGAAGCCGAAATTTCCGGGATCATCAAGTCGGGGGCCAAGCTTGTCAATGTGGTGGCGAACAGCGTGGTACCCAAAATCACGGTGATTATGGGGGGGAGTTATGGGGCTGGCAACTACGCTCTATGCGGCAAGGCTTACGACCCTCGTTTTATTTTCGCCTGGCCGACTTGCCGCTATGCCGTGATGGGCGGTCAGCAGGCGGCCAAGACCCTGCTCGATCTGAAGGTGCGTCAGTTGGAGAAGAAAGGCCAGAAGATCACTGAGGAGACCCGACAGCAACTGCTCGAGAGTATCAAGGCAACCTATGATCATCAACTCGACCCCCGTTATGGGGCCGCCCGGCTGTGGGTGGACGGGATCATCCAGCCCCACCAGACTCGGGAGGCTTTACAGCTGAGCTTGGAGGTTGCTGCCCTCAACCCGCAGATCCCGGAATTTAAGACGGGTGTGCTCCAGGTATAACCCGAGAGAAAGAAAAATGGATCAGGTTAAGCTGGATTTCGCTCCTCCCTCAGCTTGCATCACCCTGAACCGCCCCCAGGTGCGCAATGCGCTTTCCCCGGAATTGGTGACTCATTTCCACACCGCCTTGGATCAAGTGCAGGAGCGCGATGATGTGGCTGCCGTCATTGTCACCGGAGAAGGGACGGCTTTTTGCGGAGGGGTCGATCTCAAGGTTCTTCGAGAGATAGCGGCTCAATCCGTTGAGCAAGCCCGCCAGGACTCTAAAAATCTGATGAATTTCTTTCGCAGAATCTATGAGTTTCCCAAGCCGGTCATCGCTGCCGTGAACGGGCCGGCTATGGGGGGAGGCTGTGGACTGGCAAGTGTCTGCGATATCGTCCTGGCAGCCGAAGATGCCGTTTTCGGATATCCGGAGGTCAGGGTCGGCTTTGTCCCTGCTCTGGTCGCTGTTTTCCTGGTGCGGATTTGCGGGGAGAAAAAGGCCCGGGAGTTGTTGTTGACTGGCCGCGTCTTTTCGGCTCAAGAGGCTCAGGAGATTGGCCTGGTCAATCATGTCGTGGCCAGGGAGTCTCTGCTGGAGAAGGCCCGAGAGATAGCCCGGGAGATTGCCCAAAATAGCCCCACTGCGGTACGGTTGACCAAGGAGCTCATGAAAGATCTACCGGGCTTGAGCCTGGAGAAGGGGCTCATCGCGGCCCTCCAGTTGAATACCTTGATTCGAACCACTGAGGATTTCAAAGAAGGAATTTCCAGCTTTCTGGAGAAAAGACGGGCGCAATGGAAGCGCAGGTAAAATGTCGGAAGGATTTGCTATCGTACCCGAGATACTTCCAGGATGTCCCGCCATCAGTCCTGGAACGTAACGGGGAGAAGGGCGTTGTGAATACTGTCCAGCCTCTCTGAAGTAGTCCAGAGCGCCCTTCTCGTTTATTCCCACCCCCTGGATGATCCATCGAAACTGGTCAAGAAGCAGTCAGAGCCGTGGGCTTCGGACGCGTCCGTTCAGCCCACGGGCCAGGCCCGAGCTGGATAGGGTTGTGATGGCCCGCAGGCTAAAGAGGGTGTCGCAAAAGTCGGCTGACCCAGGTTTCTTGTGTAGCCGTGCGCCCTCGTGGCCCGCAGGCTAAAGCCTGCGGCTCCGACAGAGCTACCAGGAGCAGTCAGAGCCGTGGGGAAATTGGGGACAGTCCCAAGAATTCTCCGAATTCGGGGACTGTCCCCCAATTTCTCCCCGAGTGGACAAGACCAGCCGAGTTGGTAAAATAAGCGGTCCCTCATGGGAGAATCATAAATGGACAGCCAATATCACAAGGGTCTTCACTACTTTGCGCTGGCTACCGCCGGTGCGACTTTTCTGTTGTTGATTGCAGGCGCGTTGGTCACCAGCAATGATGCGGGCCTGTCCGTGCCCGACTGGCCACTTTCCCACGGACAATGGATGCCCGAAATGGTGGGTGGTGTCTTCTACGAACATGGGCATCGGATGGTGGCCACGACGGTCGGTCTTTTAACCATCGTCCTCAACATCTGGCTGTGGAAGGTCCCCTCTTACCCATGGGTGCGGACTCTGGGTTTGGTTGCCCTGGGGGCAGTGATCACTCAGGGAGTCCTGGGAGGAGTGACGGTTCTTTTCTTTCTTCCCACACCCATCTCCGTTCTGCATGCCTCCCTCGCTCCTCTCTTTTTCTGTATGGTGGTCACGCTTGCTGTGGTCACCTCACCCGATTGGGTGCATCTGTCTCGCTCATTTAGGGACGGATGGCGTAAGGTAAAGAAGGGTGCTGACCGGGAGCTGAAGTTGGCCATCTTGACGACGATGGCTCTTTACTTCCAGCATGTACTGGGCGCTACCGTTCGCCATTCAGGCACCGTCAATGGCACCAAGGGAGCGGTTCTAGTGACTTCGGCTCTGGTCGCACATCTGGTGGGAGCCCTGGCGGCAACGGGTTTGATTCTTTTTGTGGCGCGAGTCTTCACCAAACGAATCCATGATCGGAGTATCCTTCGGTTGGTGTACCTGCAGCTATTCTTGCTCTTTGTCCAACTGTTGCTGGGATGGGGAGCGTATCTGGTTCGGATCGATCCGGCCACCCAGGTACAGCCGAGCGTATCAGGAGTATGGATCACCACTTCCCACCTGACCGTCGGTGTGCTTCTCCTGGTCACCAGTCTTGTGGTAACCCTAAGACTCCTGCATAACGTGGCACTGAGAGACCGGGGACCAGTGCCCGAGCCCACCTTGGCTGGACAAACCGTATGAAAATGGACTCTACTACCCTAGATCGCCCTTTCTTCTGGAAGCTGGCAGCCTTTTTTGAGCTCACCAAGCCACGGGTCACACGTTCGGTGATTCTGACCTCAGCAGTTGGCTTCTATCTGGCCTCTTCGGGCAGACTGGATCTCCTCCTCCTGTTTCACACCCTGGTTGGCACCACTCTCTTGAGTGGAGGTGCGGCTGTCCTCAATGAATTTATTGAGCGTGAAGCAGACGGCAGAATGCGGCGAACCTGTTCGCGTCCCTTACCCTCGGGTCGATTAAGCGAAAGTGATGCCGTCATCGCTGGCAGCATCCTGATCGTGGTCGGCAGCTTCTATTTAGCCCTGTTGACCAATCTTTTGGCTGCCTTTCTGGGATGTGTGACTTTGGCTGTTTACTTGTTGGTTTACACCCCATTGAAAATGAAGACCCCGATTTGCACGACCATCGGTGCGATTCCGGGAGCCATCCCTCCTTTAATCGGTTGGGCAGCAGCAAAAGGGTCTCTTGATTCCCATGCCTTACTGCTTTTCGCGATACTCTTTGTCTGGCAGTTTCCTCATTTTCTGGCGATCTCCTGGTTGTACAGAGAGGATTACAAGCGCGCTGGCTTCGCCATGTTGTCTTCAATGGATCCGGACGGCAGAAGAACAGGACGGCGCATCCTGATCTTCACGGTGATCTTGTTTGGATTGAGTGTTGTCCCGGTGACGTCGGGTTTGACGGGAACACTTTATCTTGTAGGAGCTCTTGTGTTGGGTTCAGTATTGCTGTGGTTTGGGTTTGAGGCGGCCGTTTCTCGGACGACGACCGCGGCACGCCATGTTCTGATGGCCTCGGTGGTCTACCTTCCTCTCCTTCTGTTTCTCATGGTCATTGATAAGAATGGCTGATCAGAGTCCACCCTTATCCTCCTCAGCGACTGGTCCTGTTGTTCAGGTAGCGAATGTGAGTTTCCGCTACGGGCAGCACCAGGCACTTAAAGATGTCGCTCTCTCCGTTGAAAGAAAACAGATCTTCGGGCTTTTGGGACCCAATGGTGGAGGCAAGACGACCTTGTTTCGTATCCTTTGCACACTTCTCGTGCCTCAACAGGGAGAAGTGATAGTGATGGGAGTGGATGTGAAGACAGATCCCCATGAGGTCCGCCGCCTGATTGGGGTTGTTTTTCAATCCAATAGCCTGGACCTGGAATTGACCAGCCAGGAAAACCTCCTCCACCAGGGTCGTCTTTATGGACTCTGGGGCGCAGAGTTGAAGGAGCGTGTGGAGCACTTGATGGTCCGTTTCGGATTGGAGCAGCGGAGCAAGGATCGGGTCCGGACGCTTTCCGGAGGTCTGCGTCGCCGTGTAGAGCTGACAAAGTGCCTTCTCCATCGTCCTCAAATTCTGATGTTGGATGAACCGACTCAGGGATTGGATCCAGGAGCTCGACTCGACTTTTGGAGATACTTGAGGGATTTGCGTGATGAAGAGGGGATCACCATACTCTTCACCACTCACCTGATGGAGGAAACCGAGCAGTGTGATCACCTGGTGATTCTAAGCAAAGGCGAGGTGGTGGCCAGTGGCAGCCCGAAGGCTCTGAAAGAAAAGGTGGGTGGGGATGTGATTGTAATACGTACTCCTGACCCCGAGGGTCTGGGTGATTTGATCAGGAACCGGTTTTCCTGTGAGGCCAAAGTGGTCGATGGGACGGTTAGGGTTGAAAACCATAGAGGGTATGAACTGGCGTCAAAACTCATGGAAAGCTATTCCGACCAGATCGAAGCGCTCACGGTCGGGAGACCGACCCTGGAAGATGTTTTTGTTCACGAAACCGGGCATCACTTTGAGGAGGGTCAGGAGAGAGAATCTTGAATCATCAATCTCCTGTGATCCTAGCCCGGCGTCTGATATAACCAGGTCCAAAGAGGGGGAAGTCATGTTAAAGCGAACAAAGGGTTCCCGTGAAGAGGACGCCTGGCTGAGCGACGAGCAACTTGCTCAGTGTGCCAGAGCTGACGAGGCCCAAACCTACGCTTCTCCGGTTCCCACCCGTATCGTATCCAATGGCGAATACATGCCTGAGCCTCAAACGGTGAACCAGAAGCGGGTGGAGGCCAGGATCCAGGAACTGGTCGAGTTTTCCAGCAAGAAGTTAGGTCTCACCCGGCGCCAGTTTCTGGTGAGCACAGGGGCTATGGCTGCATCGTTTCTGGCCATGAATGAAGTGTTCGGGCAGTTCTTTAACGTCCGGCAGGAGGAGCTGACAGAACCCTCGGCTTTCGCCGCCAGTGGAGCCCCATCCAACCTGTTTGTTTTTGACGACCAGCTCCACATGGTGAGGCACAGCAGAGCCCATGGCGGGGCGCTGCGAGCGGTGGCGCAGGGTCGGACAACCCCGGGGTTCAGTGCCAATCCTTTTAATCCTGAAGGCCTTCCCGACGAGCTGGGTGACGCCTGGACCCCCTGGAATCCGGCCTTGATCGGCGTCGATCTTGGTCCGGAGGCATTTCACCTGGTGCAGTTCATCAAAGACGTCTATCTGGACAGCCAGGTTACGGTGGGACTTCTAAGTAACGTTACCGCCTCACAGGTAACCATCGAGGGAGAAGGGAGACGTCCGCCCAAGAACCTTGAGGAATCTTTCTCGGCCGAGATGCTGACCGCTGCTCAGACGATGGGGGTTCGAGACTTCGTCAACAAGATTGCCGGTTCTACCCGGCTACTGGCCCACGGTTTGCTCTACACCGGCATCGGCAACACCGACTTCGTCCAGTATCAGATCGATGAGTACAAACCTGACGCATGGAAGGGCTATACTATTTCTTTTGCCGCCAAGGTGGACCAGGACCCCGACAGCCTGATGCGCCAGTGGCGAATGGACGATGAGCGGGTGGCCTATCCCACCTACGAGATCATCAGCAAAAGTCAGGCCAAGCTCAGGGACACCAAGCCGGGCATCGGGAATATCTGCGTTCATAAGGGCCTGGCTCCCAACGAGGAGGCCACGCCGGAGATCGGACATCCCAGTGACATCCCCAAGGCGGCGACCGACTGGCCCAATCTCAACTTCATTATCTATCACTCCTGCATCCGGCCTCGCTTCTTCGTCTTTGAGTCTTTGCAGGAGATCGAGTCCGGGGCATTGCGTGGCGGGGTTCCGGATATCAGCTGGACGACTGAGTTTGCTCAACTGGTGGCGGATTTCCCCAATGTCTATGGCGAGATCGGAACAACCTGGGCTTCTACCGTCATCACCTTTCCCACGGTGGCCGCCCATATTCTGGGTCAACTCCTGAAGTTCCTGGGGGAGGACCGAGTGGTCTTTGGTTCAGACTCGGTCTGGTATGGGTCTCCCCAGTGGCAGATCGAGGCCTTGTGGCGGTTTGAGATCCCCAGGGAAATGCGAGAGCGGTATGGATACCCCGAGCTGACGGAGACTGCCAAGCGTAAGATTCTGGGTCTGAACTCGGCTCGCCTCTATCAACTCTCCTCAACCCGTACGGTGACAGCCCAGGGGGAGTATCGACCCGTGCCTCCTGATTACGCCTCCCGGATTCCCGATGAGTTAAAAACGCTGTTGGAGTTTCCCGGATTTGCCGCTGACAATCTGTCCAAGATGAAAAGTGAGTATTTGGCGAAAGGAGCGGTCCCCAGCAATACTCGCTACGGCTGGATTCGCACGTAACTGCCACGGTAGTAAAGTAGAGGCTTTTTTTCAGGCTGGAGGATTTCCGTTCGCTTGACTTCACCCAAGACAAGGAGATGATCCCCTCCCGGATACAGGGTGGAGATCTCACATTCCATTCTGGCCAGGACTCCTTCCAGCAGGGGAACTCCGGTTTTCCCGGTCACGTAGGGACCTTCGGAACGATCCGTTCCTGCTTGGGCAAAGTGATCGGATAGATCCTTCT
Organism: Acidobacteriota bacterium; assembly: GCA_022562935.1. Classification (GTDB taxonomy): domain Bacteria; phylum Acidobacteriota; class UBA6911; order RPQK01; family JADFOI01; genus JADFOI01. Next base: position 27,710 of record JADFOI010000013.1, on the reverse strand, counting down.
GATCCTCTGCCAGAATATTCACCCCGAATTTCCCACTGTCCTTGAAGTCGGTCAGTCCACTCAATTGATTATCCAGGCAGATCACAACCAGCAATGGATCCATGGAGACGGAAGCAAAGGAGTTGACGGTCAGGCCATAAGGGGTTCCTTCGCTGTTTGCGGTGGTGACAATGGTAACACCGGTTGCGAACTCGCCCATCACCTTTCGAAACTCATCTGGAGTCACAGACATCGACACCATCTTATTACTCGGACAGGTTCCTAGAAAGGGCTTCCTCCAGGGCAGGGACAAATGCCTCAAGGGTGCGCCCAATATCCGATTCGCTGTGAACTGCGCTGACAAACCAGGATTCCAGGGCTGAAGGGGGTAGATAGATTCCCCGACGAAGCAGGGCGTGAAAGAGACGTGCGTATAAAGCACGATCGGTGGAGAACGCGGTTTGTGAGTCGTTCACAGGCTGCTCACAAAAAAAGAGGCTCAGCATCGAGCCCACCCGGTTCACCTGGCCGGCGATTCCACAACGATCCACGGCCTCGATGATGCCCTGTTCCAGCACCTCGCTCTTTTTCTCCAGTTCGGAGTAGAGATCCGAGGTCAGTTTCTCCACTGTTGCCAACCCTGCCGCCATGGTAACCGGATTGCCTGAGAGCGTTCCTGCCTGGTAGACGGGACCCAGCGGTGCCACCTGTTCCATCAACTCTCGACGGCCTCCGTAGGCTCCCACCGGTAGTCCACCGCCGATGATTTTTCCAAGACATACCAGATCGGGTTTCACATCGTACAAACCGGCTGCCCCGCTTGAAGATACCCGGAAACCGGTCATGACTTCGTCGAAGATCAGGAGAGAATCGTGGCGCTGAGTCACCTCACGCAGTCCCGTCAGAAAACCCTCGGCAGGAGGAACCACCCCCATGTTGCCGGCCACCGGTTCAACGATCACTGCGGCGATGTCCTGGCCGTGTTTCTGGAACAACCCCTCAATATCATCCAGGTGGTTAAATGGCACCACCATCGTGTCCTGGGCCATTTTCTCGGGAACACCTGAGCTGTCGGGCAGCCCAAAGGTGGCAACGCCTGAGCCCGCCTTAACCAGCAGATAGTCTACGTGGCCATGATAGTTGCCCTCAAATTTGACAATTTTATTGCGCCCCGTGGCAGCACGGGACAAGCGAATGGCGCTCATCCCTGCTTCGGTTCCTGAGTTGACGAAACGGAGCATCTCAATCCATGGCATGGCCTGGGTAATGGCCTCAGCGAGAAGGAGTTCTCCTTCGTGGGGAGCACCGAAACTCATTCCCTGGCCGACCGCTTTCTCCACCGCCCGGACCACATCCGGGTGGCAATGGCCGAGGATGAGCGGGCCCCATGAGCCCACATAGTCGATATAGGAGTTCCCATCGACGTCGGTTAGAATCGGGCCCTCTCCTTTGGCGATGCAGACCGGGTCCCCCCCTACGGCTTGAAAGGCCCGCACCGGGCTGTTCACGCCCGCAGGCATCAATCTCTTGGCCCGTTCCATCAACTTTCTGGATCGGTTCAATCGCATGGATGACCTACACTGATTGTCCCGCCGCCACAAACGTCATCGCATTGATGGGACGAGACACTAAAAACTGGACAAGATCTCGTCCTGGGCTCGGTAGATGGCCGTATAGATGGGCGTATCGCGCAAGGTATATTTTCTTCCTTCAGTACTGCGGAGTACGGTGACCAACTCAGAGAAGTGAGCCAGGTCGTCGGTTTCGTACACGACCACGAATTCCTGATCCTGAAGGCCGGTTGAGTAGAGAAGAAGCTGGGAGATTTCAGGATATTGGCGGCCCACTTTGATGTGCTCGTTCATCATTTGCTGTCGAGTCTCCTTGCTCATCAAATACCATTCGGAGGTCTTGATAAAGGGATAAAGGACAAGATAGGGTCTGCGTTCGGGCACCAACGGATCCAGTTCCTGAGAGGACTTTCCCGTCGAGTAAACGGAGGGACGCGTGAATCCCCACAAGGTGGTGAGTGGCTTGAGATACTGTCTCCAGGAGGCGGTCGTGGAGGAGAATTGGATAAAGAAGCTGGCCGGTTTCTGAGGATCATCCACTTGAACGGCACTCCAGATCATCAGGTCGCCTTCAGATCGAGTAGGGAAGATGTGATAGAGGAAGACCTGTTCAGCGAGTTGAGGGATCTGTTTGCTGAGCTGTTTGAGGAAGGCTTGCTGCTGCTTGGACGGCTGCTGCCAAAAGAAATCCGTGAAGCTGAACACGGAGTAGTGGTTCAGTTGCCTGCTCGACTTTGCTTGGGTCATAACTCGTCGTCTTCCTCCTGTTCGATGGGGGACGATATCATAGTGTCGCGGGCGATTGAAAGGAGCAGGCTCGCTCCTGCACGACCACGAGCAATGGAGGGCGAAAGAGAGACATTTGGCACAGGCAGCCCTTGAATTTGATGGGACGACACCTTAGTGTTAAGTGGATGAGGACCTCCCGTTGGCGATCACCGTTGTTGCCGATAACGCTTTTACTGGCGTTTTCATTCCAGGCCACTTTCAGTGGGGGTACCGCAGGAATACCCCAGAATGCAACCCCAGGAAGCGAAGCAGGAAAAGAGGCCCAGAGTCGACTTCTCTCCGGCATTCGTCAACTGAGCTTCGAAGGTCGTCGAGCCGGGGAAGGATACTTTAATTCAGACGGGTCCATGCTCGTTTTCCAGAGTGAACGCGAGCCGGGAAACCCCTTTTTCCAGATTTATTTGATGGACCTGGAGACGGGCGATACCCGCCGCGTCAGCCCGGGTTTCGGTAAAACTACCTGTGGTTGGATCCATCCCAACCAGCCGAAGCTGCTCTTTGCATCGACCCATGAAGATCCGCAGGCACGCCTCAAGCAAGAGGAAGAGTTCAGACTGCGGGCTTCCGGAGAAGCTGGCCGCTATTCGTGGGATTACGACGAATATTTCGATATTTTCGAAAGCGACCTGGAGGGAAGGAATCTCAGGAATCTGACTCAGGCTCGGGGTTACGACGCCGAGGGGTCCTGGTCGCCTGATGGAAGTCTGATCGTCTTTTCCTCAAACCGCCATGCCTACACCGAAAAGCTTTCTCCTCAGGATCAGAGCATCTTTGACAGAGATAAGTCTTATCTGGTGGATGTGTACCTGATGAATGCCGACGGCACCGAGGTCCGGCGCCTGACCCATACCCCGGGCTATGATGGGGGACCCTTCTTCAGTCCGGATGGTCAAGAAATTGTGTGGCGGCGATTTTCCGAAGATGGCATCACCGCTGAAATTTTCACCAGGAAACTGGATGGCTCACCGGAAAGGCAATTGACCCGTCTGGGAGCCATGTCCTGGGCGCCCTATTTTCATCCTTCGGGGGACTACTTGATCTTTGCCACCAACCTGCACGGATTTGAGAACTTTGAGCTTTACCTGGTGGATGGGGAGGGGAGAAGTGAACCGGTTCGTGTGACCTCCCGGGAGGGCTTCGATGGTTTGCCCGTGTTCCACCCCGATGGGAGGCAGTTGGTCTGGACCAGCACCGGTACGGGGAATCGGCGATCGCAATTGTTTATGGCCCAATGGGATGACGGTGAGGCTCGCCGGCTTTTGGGCTTGGATGGAGTCGTCCAGGTTGCTGGGGCCGGGAGCAATGAGACAAAAACCCTTGAAGCCTTCCCCGACCTTGAGGCCACTCAACCGGAGATCAGCGCCCAGGATCTGCGTCTCCATGTGAGCTACCTGGCCTCGGATCAGATGGAAGGACGCCTCACGGGGACGGAAGGGGCAAGACGAGCAACCGAGTATGTGGCCTCGGCCTTCCAATTTCTTGGGCTGGAGCCTGCGGGTGACGACGGGACCTATTTTCAAAGCTTTGAGTTTACATCCGGAGTGACCCTGGGGTCTGAGAATCACTTGAGGGAGAAGGGCAATAGCTCCGGGGATGACTTTGTGGTCGATCAGGATTGGCGGCCCCTGGCTTTTTCCAAGAGCGGCAGGATCGATCCGGCGGGAATCGTGTTTGCCGGGTACGGCATTGTTGCCCCAGGGTCCGGGGAGCACGAGGCCTATGATTCCTTTGTCCATCTGGATGTCACCGACAAGTGGGTGCTGGTCTTTCGCTACCTGCCTGAAGAGATTGCTCCGGAATTTCGGCAACATCTGAGCCGCTACTCGAGTCTGCGTTTCAAGGCGATGGTGGCTCGAGATCGAGGGGCACGCGGAGTCCTGGTCGTCAGTGGTCCCAATTCCCAAGTGAAGGAGGATCTGGTCGGCCTCTCCTTCGATAGTTCGCAGGCCGGGACCAGCATCGGGGTGATTTCGGTGACCGATACTTTTGGCCGACGGTTGCTTGAATCTACTGGGGAAGGTCTGAAGGCTCTCCAGGATCGGCTGGACACTGGCCAGTCGGTCCTGGGATTCGAAATTCCGGGTCTTGAGCTGGAGGTGGAAATAGATATTCGGAAAGAGAAGCGGATAGGTCGCAATGTGCTGGCCCGTCTAAGGAGCGGTGGGCAGCCGAACGATGCAGTTGTTGTAGGTGCCCACGTGGATCATCTCGGTTATGGTCGAGGCGCCGGTTCTCTGGCTCGAGAAGAAGAGCGCGGCCTGATTCACTACGGGGCCGATGACAATGCCTCGGGTGTGGGCGCAGTGCTGGAGATCGCTCAATATCTGGTGAATCGAAAGGCCGAAGGGAAGCTCCCCATGAGAAGGGATCTGCTCTTTGCCGCCTGGTCAGGGGAGGAACTGGGTTTGCTGGGTTCCAGCCATTTCGTTCAGACTTTGCTGGAGGAAACCCAGTCCTCCACATTGACTTCGCAGATCGCGGCTTACCTGAACATGGACATGATTGGCCGTTTGAGGGAGAATCTTGTTTTGCAGGGAGTGGGCTCGAGTTCTGTCTGGCCGGGAGAGACGGAGAGGCGCAACGTTCCCATCGGACTGCCCATCGTCATCCAAAATGACAGCTACCTGCCGACCGATGCAACCAGCTTCTATCTCAAGGGTGTTCCACTTCTGAGTGCCTTCACAGGCGTGCACCAGGATTACCATACTCCTCGGGATACGGCGGACAAGATCAACTATGAGGGTACGGAAAAGATCGCACGCTTCATGGCGATGATCACGAGTTCCCTGCTCACCAGTGAGAGTGCACCCGACTATGTCGAGATGGAGAGGCTCGGGAGCTCCACGGGCCGGGCCGCTTTGCGTGCTTACCTGGGGACGATTCCTGATTATTCCCAAGGCGATGTTGTGGGTGTCAAGCTTTCCGGGGTGATGAAAGGAGGGCCGGCCGAGCAGGCGGGGATCCGGGGCGGAGACGTGGTCATTGAGCTGGCAGGTCAGAAAATCGAGAATATATACGACTACACCTATGCCATCGAGGCCCTCAAGGTAGGGACTGCTGTGGGTATCGTTGTGTTGAGGGGAAACCGCCGAGTGACCGTGACGGTAACTCCGACCTCGCGGGAGTAGGGGACAGCCGGTGGCTGACCTGAACCGAACGAGGAGCAAGGATCTCCGGAATGTGGGAGGCACCTCAGGTGCCGAATCCGATAACCGGGGCTATTTGGGGGCCGTTCGGCACCTGAGGTGCCTCCCACATTCCGGAGGCCTTCGCAATCCGCACGGTTCGGGAGAGCCACCGGCTCGCACCTACGAAATCCCGTTCATCCACTTATCTTCGACCAGCTCCGCCAGCATGGCCACCAGGAGTGGATCGTCGTTGGGCATCTCTGTTCGCCACAGGAGGATGCCCATTTCTTTGGCATCCTCCTGGGCTTTCATGTCGAGGTCGTAAAGAATTTCCAGGTGATCCATCACAAATCCAATAGGTACAGCCAGGAAGGTATCTTGTCCCTGATCTCGCAATTCCTGTAAAACGTCGGTCAGATTGGGTCCCAGCCAGGGCTCACTGCCAGCCCCTTCACTCTGGTAGGCGGTCGTCCATTGGGATAGACGGCACTTCTTGGCCAGGGCCTCCGCTGCTGTCTCAAACTGCTCGGTGTAAGGATCGTTCCATTCCTGGATTCGGGCAGGCAGACTGTGATTGGTGAAAATAACGGTGGGAGTTTTCTCTTGCCGATGCAGAACGTCCTCGATTCGATTCTTCCACAGCTCCAAAAAAAGAGGATGGAGGTTCCAGTCCTCAGCAAAGGACCACTGGATCGGATCATCCAAGGAGCTGTTGGAATCCTGAACAAGCCGATAATATCCTTCACTACTCAGGCGAGAGCGAAAGGGGGCCAGAGCCACGGCAATGGCCTGTTTCACCCCGGCCTTCGCCATTTGAGACACCACATCCTCGATCAAGGGAGGAGAATGTTTCATGCCCCAGTGAACTTGAAAACGCTCAGGAAATCGCTGGTCGAGGGTGTTCTGGAGGGCCTGGGAGATGTCTTCCGTGATGCGGTACAAAGGAGAACCCTCGACGGCCTGATAGCGCTCCTTCAGGTTCCTACATTCCTCCTCGGTGGGCTCGGTTTTACGATAGTACTGAAGAATGTGTCGCAGGTAGTCCGATATGGCTTGATCGTCCAGCGAGGGCGCACTGCCATAAGCCATGATCAGAACACCCACTGAACCGGATTTCATGTTTAGCCTACAGCCAGCATTCTTTCCAAGGCGCGCCGGGCCGGTTCAGCAACCTGAAGGTCGATCTCAACCTGGTGTTCCAGAGTCTGGAGGGATCTGAGGATTTTGGGCAAGGTAATTCTTTTCATGTGAGGGCAAAGATTGCAGGGGCGTATAAACTCAATTTCGGGAAACTCCACAGCCACATTGTCACTCATGGAGCACTCCGTGATCAGGACGACTCGCTGGGGCCGATTTTTTTCAACGTGCCCGATCATGGCTGAGGTAGAGCCCACAAAGTCGGCTTCTGCCAGAACGTCGGGGGGACACTCAGGATGAGCCAGGATTTGGATGTCCGAGAACTGTTGCCGATAACCGGAAAGATCATCGCTGGTAAAACGTTCGTGCACCTCGCAATGACCCTTCCAAATGATCACATCGACCTCGGTCTGGGAAGCGATGTGTCGTGCCAGAAACTCGTCGGGCAGGAAGATGACTCGCTCACTGCCCAGAGATTCTACCACCTCCACCGCGTTGGCCGAGGTACAGCAGATATCGGATTCGGCTTTCACGGCAGCCGAGGTATTCACGTAGGTCACCACCGGGACTGAAGGGTATCGCTCACGCAAGAGTCGAACATCTTCGGCCGTGATCGATGCCGCCAGTGAGCAGCCCGCTTCAAGGTCAGGGATCAGAATCGTCTTTTCAGGGTTCAGTAACTTTGCTGTCTCAGCCATGAAATGAACCCCGCACAGAACGATCACCTCAGCGTCGGTTTCCACCGCTTGGCGAGCCAGGGCCAGAGAGTCACCGGAGAGATCGGCAACACCGTGAAAGATCTCTGGGGTCTGATAGTTGTGGGCCAGAATAATGGCGTTGCGCCGCCTTTTCAGTTCGTTGATGGCAACAATCAGAGGGGCATGAACAGGCCACTCAATTGCGGGAATCACATGGCGCAAGCGTTCATAGGTCAGCGCGGCTGCCTGAGCCACCTCAGGCGTATAAGGAAGATCGGTTGCCCCGGTCCTTTGTGTCGCTGTCATCGAAACATACTCCTTTGCACTCCCTGCAAGAACCCAACAAAAATGGGCCGGGCTCTCTCGATCCCCAGCCCTCTTATGCTCTTATGCTAGAAGTGAGTATAACTAAGTTGTCTGTCCTGATCAAGCCAGTCGGGACTATGCATAGTCGATGGTTTACTTGGTCAGGGCTCCAGGAAGGCCGATACCCGGGGCCGGGCGTTCGCGAAGCACCTCACGGCGAAAGCAAAAAAGTTTGGCGGGTCGGCCGCCGGTTTTAGAGTCCAACTGGCCGGTACCCTCCACCAGCCCTCCCTTTTCCACCAGGCGCCGAAAGTTTTGCTTGTGTAGACGGACTCCCGCTAGAGCTTCCACAACCCGCTGAAGCTGCAGCAAGGTAAAGGTGGGGGAAAGCAGTTCGAAGACCACGGGACGATACTTGATTTTGCCCCGGAGTCGGCCCAGTGCGGTAGCCAGAATGCGGCGGTGATCCAGCGCCATCGGTCGACCCAGCAGGCTCGTTTTGGGTTGCGGGGAGGACCCTTTAGAACTCTTTTGAGATTCTTGCCGGTCTCTCCTCGCGACAATGGTGTCCAGTGCCTGTTCGGCAACCTGGCCGGCTTCGTAGAGCAGCTCATAGCGTTCCAACACTCGCTCCTGGTCCCAGGGAGCTCCCTCCAGACCGAAAGCGATCTCGATTCTTTCCTGCCGGCGGCTGCGAATCGTCGTATCGGTAGCCGCTTGAACCCACCGGGTCAGAGCTGGGGCGATTTGCTCATCGATCATGGATGGGCGCCTCCACAGCCAATCCTCCCAGGGAAAGTACTCGTACCAGTCTCGCCAGTTTGCTTCTCCTCGAACGGAAAGCTGTTCCTCCCTCACCAGGGCCAGATAGGCTATGGAAATGACCCGCGGTCCCCCTTGACGAACCCCCGGTTCTCGATTGCGGTCCCCGAAACTGTAGAGTTGTTCGACATACCCCAACTCGATCCCGGTTTGTTCTCGCACCCAGCCATTCAGGCCCAACTCAAGCGTGCGGTCAGCAGCCGGGTCAAGAGGACCAAAAGGGAGTGCGTCCGGGGGTGCCCCCTCCTCAAAGTCGGCCTCCTTGGGCACTCTAAGAGAATCGTCCGGGTGCTTTACGGTGAGGATTCGTGGCCTGTCATCCGTGACCGCCACGATCACTCCGTTTAATACAATCACAACCGGAGTGGTCATAATAAACAGTTTCCGGTGAGGGGAGTCCTGACACAGGTGAACGGTCAGTGGGTGTTGAAAACCTCCTGGTACTGGTTCATCTTATCCTGTACCGCCTTCTTTTCAGCTGGAGTGGGATTTCTGGGATCAGCAGCCACCGGAGGGCTTCCGAACTTCATCAGGGCAGCCATGAGCAGCAACCTTGCCTTAAGCGGCGTCAGATTGTTCCCTTCGACAGTTAAATTCGAGGGGTTGGGTCGTACCATCGTCCATTCGTCGCCCCGGGCCACCCTCACCACGGCCATGCCACTGAGTGCGGCGATGTCCAGGGCCGCCTCTAAAGGCTCGTGGACCCTTCCTCCCATGCCCTCTGCCACGAAGCCGCTCAACGGTCTGTCCCTGAGATTCTTCTCGATTCTAGCCGAAACCTCGACCTCCTCTTCCGCTTTTGCAAGCGCATTATCCTTCACGTAGCGGTTGTATCTCACCATGGTGACCTTGGGAATGGCGTCGCCCAGAAGAAAACCTTCCCTATCCTTAATCCTGACCTCAACGTTTCTGATTTGTCCGTCTATTTTCCTCACCCCTTGAACTGTGGAAGGGAGCCGGGTCAGATTGAGGGCCGATTTCCAGGTGTGCAAGCTGGTGGGTTGAAACCAGAGGGTGGCGGGAGGACCAATGGTGCCCAGGATGCCTCCATGCCCGCCGGTGGCTCGGTAACCTCCCGGCCGGGCGTCTTCCTTCTCCACTTCACGAGCGGTAAAGATCTGCTGAGCTGCCAGCATGACCGCGCCAATAGCGTCCTTTCCTTCTTCGTCTGCCCATATCCTGGAGAGGATGTAATCCACAGAATCAATGATGTTACGGTCGCCATCATTGCTAACAATGCCATGGGGACGTTGGGAGGAGTTCCCGGAAATGGGGAGCTCGGTGTCAATCAGCAGGTTCAGCCAATAGGTCGTCCCGGCAACATTGTAGCTGCTCTCCAGCCAGATAGCACCCACGTAAGCACCCGTGTTCAGAGCCTTTTGAACGGTGTTGGTTACTTTGGCAAGATCTTCCATCCGTGGGTCCTTGCGGTAAGGCGCATAGGGAAAAAAATCCTCTCCCACGGTCTCAGGTTCAATACCACCGGAACCGACATCGGTTCGGTCGGTGTGCGAGAGACCCTTGGTATAGCCTCCGGAAGGGAGGGCACGAAAGAAGTCAAAATCGGCTTTGGAACTCAACAGATTGGCTGTTCCGCCTCCGCTTTTTCCTCCAAGGCCACGGTCGATTTCCTCGAAAAGGCGGGAGGGATCAGGAAAAAAGGTCTGTCGGCATTTCTCAAATGGGGAGTTGGGAAAAGCGCAAGTGCCGTCCCAGGCTGTTCCATCAGCCTGAAGAGCCATATAGGGTAGTAGATAGAGCCCGTCTTCAGGTTGCAGAGTCACTCGATAAACGGGTTTGTCCTCTGGATTTTGCCGGGTGGTGTGAAACATGCCATTGAAGTCCACATAGCCGTCGGGCGGCCCGTACAGTTCGGCCACGTCCCCTTCCAGAGGATGCCCACTGAACTGCTCGATCAGTACTTCTACGGGCGCTGCCAGTCTTTGAGGAACCAGATGGTCGAAGCGCTCAGGACTCCCGTCAGGATGTGTCCGAAGAGGGAGGCCATGTTGGGCCCTTGCCTTGTTACTGCTCACCAGGGGGACGCTGTTCTGGACCGTAGCGTTACTTCCGGCGAAGACTGCTATCTTGGGCTTGTTCTGGGCTGGCGTGGTCCCACAAAGGATGACGCCGAAGATCATAGACATGACTAGAAACGGGATCAGTTTGTTTTCCATGGTTGTTCCTCCTGATGGGTGACTCTATATTGCATGCTTCCCTTCAATCCAGATATTGAGGAGTCGCCGCAAGAGCACCAGCTGTCCCAAGTGGTAGGCGTTATGGTCTGCGACCAACAGGGCTTCTCTCAGGATCGTCTGTCCGCTGCCGTGGGGAATCCGGGCATAGAGATCGGTGGAGGGATCCGCTACCAGATCCGCCATGGCCTGAAGATCGGCACTAAACGAAGTCACGCTCTTCTTCCAGGCGCCCTCATCAGGGGGAGCCTCGCTGTCCGGCCAGTAACCCTCCGGAAATTTCGGGGATACATGCTTGGGGTCGCGGCTGAACTCCAGTATGTCCCCTTGAGCAATTCGCATGTGCTCCAACAGTTGCCAGGGAGTATGGGGTGCTCCTTCCGGCTTCTTCCCCTGAAACTCTTGAGGTAGGTTGGCAAGGACGGTCTCAAAGTCCACATGACCCTGACGTCCTTTCAGGAGCTTCAGCACATGATCTCGAATCACCTTATCATCAGGCATAGTGTCAATCCTCCGTTATTCCAGAAGGGCTGGTAGAAGTGGGGCTTATTGTAGTTTCAAGGAGTGGGGATGTCTATAGGGTGTGGGAGGCACGACTCAGGCAGGCTTCCAGATCGACATTGCCCCCTGAGAGAATGATTCCCACTTTCCGGCCAGCCAGGTTGACCTTTTGTTCCAGCAACACGGCCAGGGGAACCACGGCGGAGGGTTCCACTACGATCTTCATCCGCTCCAAGACCAGCCGCATCGCTTCCATAATAGCCTCCTCGCTGGTCAGGACAATGGCATCCACCAGCTCCTTGATGATGGGGAAGGTCTCTTCGCCAAGACTCGTCCGCAATCCATCGGCGATGGTATGGGCTTGCTCCAGCAAAATCCGCTTGCCCGCTTTCCAGGAACGATAGGCGTCGTCGGCCCCGGCCGGCTCGGCACCCATCACCTGGATTTCAGGTTTGAGGCCCTTGGCGGCGATCAGAGTCCCACTCAAGAGGCCGCCGCCGCCCGTGGGCGTCAGGATGACCTCCAACTCCGGCACATCCTCGAGCAGTTCGAATGCTGCAGTTCCGTATCCACAGATGTTGCGAGGGTCATTGAAGGTGTGAATCAGATTGGCGCCGGTTCGCTTGTGTATTTTCGCGGCCGTCTCTTCCCTGGCCGACATGGTGGGCTCACAGAAGGTGATTTCTCCACCGTAGTCTTTGACTGCCTCTTGTTTGACCGCGGGTGCATCGGAGGGCATGACGATATAAGCGGGAATACCTCGGTTGCGGGCGGCCAATGCCAGGGCCGCAGCATAATTACCGGAAGAATGAGTCAGGACGCCACGGCTTGCCTGGGACGCATTCAGCGACAATACGGCGTGGGAGGCACCACGAAATTTGAAGGAGCCACTCTTCTGAAAATTCTCGCACTTGAAAAACAACTGGGCACCGACCTTTTGATCGATGGTGCTGCAAGTGAGGACCGGAGTGCGGTGAATGAACCCTCGGATGTCCTGGAGTGCCTGGTCAATGGCTGCAAGGTCGGGGCGTTGATTCATGCTCCACAGTCTTACAGCGCCTCACTGACCAAATCACCGACTTCGCTTGTGGTGTAACCCATCCGGCCAGCCGACATGCTTTTCATTTTGGGAGTGGTCTTGCAGATGGCTGCCTCGATTCGATGAGCGGCCGCCACCACGTTCGGTGCTTTCTTTTGATCACCCACCAGGTTCAGCAGCATGCCCATGGCGGCGATGGCTGCGATCGGATTGATGACCTCTTGTCCGGTATACTTTGGGGCTGAGCCTCCCATGGGCTCAAACATACTGCAGCCGCCGGGGTCGGGATTGATATTGCCACCGGCCGCCACACCCAGGCCCCCTTGAATCATGGCACCCAAGTCGGTGATGATGTCCCCAAACATGTTGGAGACGACCATCGTGTCATAATATTCAGGATTCTTTATAAACCACATGCAGGCTGCGTCGATGTGATTGTAGTCGCGTTTGATGTCGGGATAGTCGGCCTCACCGATCTCCTCAAAGGCACGGAACCAAAGATCGCCCGCGTAGGTGAGGACGTTGGTTTTGTGCACAAGCGTGAGTTGGTTGCGATCTTTGCGCCGCCGGCAGAGCTCAAAGGCCCAGCGCAGGCATCGTTCAACGCCGAAACGGGTGGAGATCATCTCCTGGGTGGCCACTTCCTGTGGGGTGTTCTTGCGCAGAAATCCCCCCGCCCCACAGTAAAGGTCCTCCGTGTTCTCACGAACTACCTCAAAGCGGATGTCCTCCGGACCTTTGCCCTTGAGGGGGCAGTCGACGCCCGGATAGAGCTTGACCGGGCGAAGGTTGATGTATTGATCCAGCTGGAAGCGGATTTCCAGCAGCAGGCCCTTCTCCAAGATGCCCGGTGGTACCTCCGGGTGGCCCACAGCGCCCAGGTAGATCACATCAAATTGCCGAAACTCATCGATCTGCTTTGCGGTGATGACCTCGCCCGTTTTCAGGTACCGATCGCCGCCGTAATCAAACTCGGTCGTCTCGTATTTGAAATTTTCCAGGGGCGCTACGGCATTGAGCACCTTGCATGCTTCCCGGGTCACTTCCGGTCCGGTTCCGTCACCGCCAATGACGGCAATCTTGAGTGTATCCGCCATACCTTTATCCTTTTCGAATCATGTCCATCACAAAGGAGGGAAATGTAACAGAACTTTGCTCCTCCCACAAGGCACAGTAGTGACGAAGTCACTACTGTGCCTTGTGCTGTTGTGCTGTTGTACTGTCGTGCAGTCGGGGGTTAGACGGTTCACAACAGCAGGAATGGGAACCCATAGCGGAGACCAAGTCTATTTTTTTCATCATTGCTAAGACCCTTTTCCTTAACAGCGAGGAGTGGTCAGGGAAACAATGACTTCCTCTTCATCCTGATCTCTTACAACAGCATGACAGCACGACCGCACAACTGCACGAAATCGGGGGTTGACAACTGGCTCTTCTTGCGGCATTAGTAGACACCATCTAAATCGGGTACGTTTACCATCAAACCTGCAGGGAGGTGTGATTTGATGAGAAACCATCAATCAATCAGTAAATTTCTGGGTGTTTGGCCTATTCTGGCCCCGCTGCTTCTTTTTCAGTTGTCGAGTGCTTTCGGTCAGCTGGCGCCAGAAGTAGCCAAATTTGGATATGCGGATACGATCTTCGTCAACGGCAAGATCGTGAGCATGGACGATCGGTCTTCCTCTGCCAACGCGGGAAATATTTACCAAGGCATTGCCGTCAAGGGGGACCAAATCGTGAAACTGGGGACGAGTGCGGAGGTTCGGGCCCTGGCGGGACCGGACACGAAGATTCTGGACTTGAAGGGACGAACCCTGATACCCGGCATCGTTGAGCCTCACAGTCACATTTATGGGGCTGCCATCCAATACTTGGACCGGTTCGGCTTCAAGTACCCACCCGACGGGATTATCGTCTCGATGCAGGCGGACCGGGACCTGGAGAAAACTCAGGCCATCATGCGGGAAACCATCCAGGAGGCTGTCAAAAAGGTGGACCCAGGCCAGTGGGTGATCCTGCGCATTGTGGGTCATCCCGAAGCGCCCAACGAGGCCAACTTCTGGGGGTGGACCCGACGTCTGACCAACCGCAAGACACTGGACCTGTGGTCGTCCGAAAATCCCCTTTTGGTGCGGCCCGGCCCCAGAGGCTGGATTAATTCCAAGGCCCTGGAGATGTTGAATGACTTTCTGCCGGGATACTCGGCATCCATTCAGGAGACGATGCATGGGGATGTGATTCATGAGGACATTGCTGCCATCGGGTGGGTGGGCAGTCAGGAAATGTCGGTCATCGATTGGGAACTCTTTCTCCAGAAACTTCCTCCAACCATTCTGGCACAGGCCCTCAAACTTGTTTCGGAGGACTTCGCTGCTCTGGGAGTGAGTACCTTCTCCAGTCGTATTCAATTCCCCAAGATCATGACCGGCTATGCAACCCTGGCGGGTTTGGGCCAGATGCCCATTCGTTTCGCCGGGCACTACGAAATACATCGCATGCCCACCGATCCTCAGCAAACGCGTCAGATCTATCGACGTACGGGAGTCCTGCAGGGCATTGGTGATGACTACTTTTGGTTTGACGGAGTGGCTTCAGAGCGCTGGGATTCGATCTACCCGGAATCCTGTACGGGACCCGATACACAGGCGCCGCCTCACATCAAGGCTCGGGAGGTTTGTCCACAACCAGGTGAACTGCCCTGGGACACCCTGGAAAATGCCTTGAAGGCTGGCTGGCGGCTGGCAGGGGTCCATATGTGTGGGAGTGAAGCCGCCCGGTCATTTTTTAAAATGATCGATCGTGCCCGGGCAGTGAATGGCTGGAGCATGGAGGATGTGCGCGCCGCCAGGTTGACGGGCGAGCACTGTAACCTGATCGGGAAGGCCCCGGACATCATCCAGGGGCTGAAAGATTATGGGATCATATTGAGCTGCGGTCCCAACTACCTCCATGATACGCGTGATTGGATCAAGGATTATGGCCCACAAATCGAGCCCTTTATCTTGCCCTTCAAGACTTGGCTTGACTCGGGCGTTAAGTTGGTGGGACAGCATTACGGAGCGAGAGCCAGGGACCAGGGAACGGCGCGTTTTCAGCCTCCCTTTTACCTGATGTGGCTGTCGGCGACCCGCCTGTACGACGGAGAAGTTTGGCAGCCGGAGGAACGAATCGACCGGGTACAGGCACTGAAGATGTACAGTACCTGGGCCTCTGAATACGTTCTGAAAGAAGACAAGCTCGGTTCGCTGGAAGAAGGCAAGTTCGCCGACTTGCTGGTTATTGATCGGGACTATTTCACTATTCCCTTGGATGACATTCTCAAAATCCGTCCCTTGATGACGATGGTTGGGGGCAAAATGGTAGTGCTGCAGGAGTCCCTGGCCGAGGACTTCGGAATGCAGGCGGTCGGACCGGCCTACACTTTTGCGGACAAGGATGTGGAGCATATCGGAAAACCCCGTTCCGAGATAGTGGAAATGTTTGCCGATAATTAAGGACCTGGTTAGAGATAAATTTGCTGTTGCCTGAGCCCGTGCCTTGGGCCACGGGCCGGGCAACTACTCCGTCAGACCTTGGGAGAGTTACAGTTCACAGCACTTTCCAGTCTTGCCCTAAAGCTGAAAAGACTCTCAGAACTCAAAGATCCCATTTGAGGTAAAATAATGAGACGAATGAAAGAGGGATGAGGCCAGTGCTCAAACGGGTGATGCTCCGGATTCCACTTTTGAACCTGATTCTCAGAGGAGGAGTGCCTTCCTTCTACCACCTCTTGGGAGCCCTGGTTGTGGTGGGCTTGGGGATAGGGCTGATCGCTCCCAGTGAGCAGAAGGCCTACCAGCCTCAGCCCCAAGAGCAGGTCATCTCGGCAGCGGAGTTCTCTCGTATGATCCGAGAGTTCTCCGAGGAGGAAGGTTACTTCCTCTCCGACAACTTTGTTTCCAACGAGACTTCCTACTTGCATGTTCTGGGCAAGTTGGAGGAACTTGCCAGTACGGGCGAGGGAGCCTACATCGGAGTCGGACCGGAACAGAACTTCTCCTATATTGCAAAGATCCGTCCCAAAATTGCTTTCATCGTCGATATTCGCCGCCAGGCCATGATCCAACAGCTCATGTACAAGGCCATCTTCCATCTCTCCGAGAACCGAGCCCAGTTCTTGTCCCGGCTGTTCAGCAAACCTCTAGGGGGAGAGAACCCTCCAGGATCCGATACCTCTTTGCCCGACCTGGTCAGCTACTTTGAGCGGACACCGGGGACGGAAGAGACCTTCAGAGAGAACCTGGGCATTATTGAAAAGACCATCCAAACAGATTTCCAGTTTCCGCTTTCCCCGGATGACCGAACTGCGCTGGAGTACGTCTATGCTGTTTTCTGGGAGGAAAATCTCGAAATCCGGTTTTGGTTTCGGGGGAGATGGAGTTGGGGACGCTTTCCAACCCTGAGAGGCATGATTCTGGAGAAGGATCTTCAAGGCCAGCTGGGCAATTTCCTGGCTCAGGAGAAGGACTACCAGTTCGTTCGAGAGCTTCACCTGCGCCATCGCATTATTCCCGTGGTGGGAGATTTTTCCGGGGACAAGGCCCTCGCGACCGTGGGAGACTATCTTAGGGAGAACGGATATTCTGTCAACGTATTCTATACCTCCAATGTGGAGCAATATCTGTTTCGCAGCGGAATCTTTGAGGCCTTTGCTGAAAATGTCCGAAGGTTACCGATCGACGAGAAGAGCCTCTTCATCCGCGCTTTTACGGGTCTTGGGGGACTCCATCCTGCCCGGGTTCCCGGTCATCGGTTGAGCACCATCCTTCAGAAAATGACCGTCTTTCTGGAAGACTACGACCAGAACCTCTATCCCGATTACTGGGCTCTGCTCACTACGAATTTTATCGCCGGCAACCAACCCTGAAAGAGGTTTAGACATGGGAGAAGAAGAGAGCAGCACTCAACAATCCACTCCCGAGGTGGTCAAGTCCGCCAACGCAGTCACGAAGAACGAGGTGGCGGCCGGTTCTGCTACCCAAAGCCAGGTGTTGATCGGTGAGAAGGAGGGCGCGCCCAACTTCTTTTTGCGGCGGTTCATCATGGGAGAGGGAGGGGGTATGCCGCTGCATACCAACACGGTTGAGCATGAGCAGTACGTTTTGACCGGCCGGGCTCGGGTGGGTATTGGTGAAAAGGTTTATGAAGTGAAGGCCAACGACGTTCTCTTCATCCCGGCAGGCAGGCCTCACTTTTACGAAGTCATTGAGGCCCCTTTCGAGTTTCTGTGCGTGGTGCCGAATACTCCCGACCGCCTTGAGATTCTGGAGGAGGAATGTTAGTTTTCTTCCCTACCCCTCTCGATTGGATTATGGCCTGTAGGGGCGCACGGCTGTGCGCCCACAAACCCTGCTTTATCCAAGGCTTATAGGGCGCACGGCCATGCGCCCCTACACAAGAAACCTGGGTCAGCCGACTTTTGCGACAGTCTCAGATGTTAGCCCCTACTCTTAACCCCAGCTCAGGTCGTGATGCTTGAAGGGGATGGAGCGAATGCGCTTGCCCGTCGCCCTGAAGATGGCGTTGGCCACTGCAGGTGGAGCCGCCGGCAGGGCAGCCTCACCGATTCCACCCCACTTGTCACCGCCGCTGAGGGCAAAGTGGGTTTCCACCTCCGGCATCTCACCCAGCTTCATGATGGGGTAGTCATCAAAATTGCTCTGTTCGACCCTCCCATCTTTCAGGGTGATCTCGCCATATAACGCTGCACTCAAGCCGTAGGCGATGCAGCTTTCCACCTGATGTTCGATAATCAGCGGATTGATGGTGTTTCCGCAGTCCAGCGCACAAACAACCTTCTCCACATTCACCTCGCCCCGCTTGCTGACCGACACTTGAGCCACCTCCGCTACGATGGTTCCGAAGCTGTCGCTGATGGCAAAGCCCTGTGCGGTTCCCTCAGGTAAGGACTTGCCCCAATCGGCTTTTTCCACCACCTTGTCGAGTACATTCAACAAATGGGGAGCATCACTGAGCAGGGCGCGCCGGAACTCGATGGGGTCCTTGCCGCTGGCGTGAGCCACCTCGTCTATAAAAGACTCGAGCATGAAGATGTTGTGGTTGACTCCCGGAGCACGCCAGAAAGAGACGGGAATATGCTTGTTCCGCATGATGAACTCAACCCGCTTGTTGGGGATCCGGTAGGGCATATTGGCCAGCCCTCCAACGGCGATCCGATCGATGCCGTTTGCAACCATCTCCGGCCGCAGCCAGTAGAAGATGGAATCGCTGGTGATTCGGTTGAACCAGGCCACAGGCATGCCGTCTGCCCCCAATCCGGCCTGGAATTTGGCCATCGGACTCGGGTTGTAGTAGTCGTTGTTCATGTCTTCTTCGCGCGTCCACAGCAAATTGACCGGCCGTCCTCCCAGGGTCTTGGCGATCTCGACGGCCTGCCGAACCTCGCTGCGGGACCCTCGGCCTCCGAAGCCGCCGCCCAGGAAACAGTTGTGAACGTACACGTTTTCCGGTGCCACGCCCGATTGCCTGGCCGCATCCTGCAAGGCACCTTCGGGACCCTGGGTTCCCAGCCAGATGTCGACCCGGTTGTCCTTGACCTGGGCCGTACACCCCAAAGGTTCCATGGTGGCATGGGCCTGGTGGGGCGCGGAATACACTGCTTCCACCACCTGGGCGGCACTCTTCATGGTGCCCAGGGCGTTGCCCTCGTCGAGCACGACGGCACCCGTTTTTTCATTGAGTACCTCAAGGTCCCGTAGGGCGACATCCTTTGAGTTGATATGGGTATTGGGTCCGTAGTCCCACTCGATGGGTAAAAGCTCGAGAGCTGTCTTGGCTCGCCACCAGGTGTCGGCTACCACCGCCACCCCGCTTCTCAGACCTCTTCCTTTGTCTTCGCCCTGAAATTCCACTACGGAGTGCACACCGGGGCGGTTCCTGATAGCGTTAAAATCGTAGCTCTTCACCTTCGCCCCCACGATGGGAGAAGTCTTGGTTGTGGCAAACAGCATGTTCGGCAGCCGGACATCGGCACCAAAGATTGCGCTGCCGTTTACCTTCAAGGGCGTGTCGAGCCGGGCCAGCGGTTTTCCCATCAAAGTGTACTGGTCAGGCGTTTTAATGGCCGGTTCCTGGGCCAGCTGGATAGTGGCCGCTGCACTGGCCAGTTCACCGTACCTGAGGGTTCGGCCCGTCGCTGTGTGAGTGACCACGCTGTCCTTGGCCGTACACGAGGATGCAGGCACCTTCCATTCGGTGGCCGCTGCCTGAATCAATCGCTCTCGGGCGCTGGCGCCCGCCTGCTGCAGGTATTCACGGGAACGCCGAACGGCGCCGCTGCCATTGGTGGACATGCGCTTATAGACCCCTCCCTCCTGCAGGCTCCGGTGGGCGGATGCGTACTCCGCCTTCACCTTACTCCAGTCGCACTGGAGCTCCTCGGCTATGATCATGGGCATGGAAGTGAAAACGCCCTCCCCCATTTCCGACTGGGCAACGCGGATGGTCACGGTGTCGTCAGGAGAGATGAGCAACCAGGCGTTGACCTCTGCGCCTGCTCCATCGGTGGGAGGTATCCACGGTTTTCCCGAGATAGCTCCTTCCAGGTCGGTAGTTGCAGCCAAAACCTGGGGGCCGGGCAGGTAAAAACCCAGTGCCATCCCCCCGCCCGCGGCGGCGGTGGTGACGATGAAATTTCTGCGAGTCAATTCTCGATTGAGTGTCATGATGGTTCTTCCCTCCTATGCCCGAGATAAGGGCGCCGCGGCGATTTCGACCGCCCGGTGGATGGCCCGTCGGATGCGCACGTAAGTACCGCAGCGACAGAGATTGGTCATCTCCCGATCGATGTCGGCGTCGCTTGGGTTGGGATACCTGTCGAGGAAGGCTGTGGCTGCCATGATCTGCCCCGACTGGCAGTAGCCGCACTGGGGAACGTCCTCTTGGGTCCAGGCCACCTGGACCGGATGGCTGCTGTCCTCCGAGAGTCCCTCGATGGTGGTAATCTGCTTGCCGATCACGGTGCTGGCCGGGGTCACGCAGGACCGAACCGCCCGCCCGTTCACGAGCACGGTACAGGCACCGCATGCGGAAATGCCGCACCCGTACTTGGTACCGGTCAGACCCAAGGTGTCTCGGAGAACCCAAAGCAGGGGTGTCTCGGGCTCAATATCCACGCTATGAGACTGTCCGTTAATGTTGAGTTTAAAAGCCATATTCAGCACCTCCCGTTGAATCAATGAAGGTCGTCGGCGTCTCCTGGACTCCGGTGCGCCGATACAACTGGCATCAATTTAGAAACTAGTAATGAAGCTCATATTAGCACAAGCCACCCACAACCCCAACCTTAGCAATTGCGGGTAATTGCCGGATAGTGGACAGCGGTTGCTAGACTACCTAGAGCAGGCCCAGCTCCCTAAAGGTGGGGATGATTCGCTCGTATCGCCGAGCCGATCGAGCCCACCTTCTGATTCCTGCATAGGTTTCCTTCTGCTCCTCGGTGCGCAGGATCTCGTTCTCGAACTGAGCCCTGCATTCTTCTTGGAGGGCTCCGATTTGCTGATTCAAGTCCCGGATCTCAAGATGGACCTCACCGATCGCGGTAGGGTCTGAAAGTTCCCTTAAAAGGCCCCGAAGGGGTCGTAGTTCCCTTTGGAGGGGCGTAATCGGTGCACGGCAGCGTTGCCATATCTCCCGCGCCTGCTGTGCCTGGTCTTCATCCAATTGAAGAACTCTCTGAACTGCTTCCCAGGGATCGTGCGCTGCGAGAGGCACCAGGGTCAGAAACGCAACCAGCAAAACAATAAGTTGTCGATCCATTCTTTACCTCCAATCAGCAGTTCCCAAAAGCGATCTTTTCTCGTGAGTGCCCATCCTACCAGATGACTGCCGATGATAGGTGCGTTTCTGACCTTCATTTCCGATTTTTCGAATTCTCTCGCTTGATCATTCTCCTAGCCACTTCGGCCCGTATCAAGTCGGCCTGCTGTGGGCTGAAAACCAGGTCTCCAAAGGCGGCCAGTCTTAAATCCTGACGGTCCCACCGTTCACGCATTATCCCGGTGCGAGAGTGGTTTGTGTGGTTAAGGAGCAAATGGCCGATCTCATGGGCAATGACAAGACCCAAAACCAAAGCTTCCTGCTCGAAGAGCGTGCGCTTGATGACATATTCTCGGACCCGATGGTGAAAGACATAGGCCAAGCGGCCACCACGGCCGTCCTTCGAGCGTGGCGACAAACCGAACACTTCCTTTTTGAGGTCCAGGCGCTCCGCCATCGTTTTTGCCGCCGACCGAGAAATAATGAGGATGCTCAGCTCAAGAAAGGGAAAGGAGGATCGCCTGAAAACAGAACCTGCTGGGTTCTGTTCAGAAGACAGTGAAATATGACGCCATACGCTTTCCACTCCTATCTTACGGAAGATCCTCGTCACCTCTTCTTCTGCTTGAATCAAAGTTTTCTCGGGCACTTCGGCGTAGTTGAGCACACGCAGGGTGATCGTCAAGGTCGGTTCTGCAGGGCCTGCCCTTGCTAGGGCTAAAACGATGACTGCCAAAGCAAGACCGACGGTCCAATAAGGCCTGAATGATCTGCCCGTAGTTTTGCCTCCCTCCAGCGAAACCTGATTGAAGATTTGCGGGTGCTAGAGGCAGGCTATTCGGGGCTTGAATTGCCTAGCAACAGGTAAAGTTGGGATGAGCAGCTTTGCGCAACTTTGCGCACTTATGAGCGTAGGTTGGGTATTGACGCTTCGAGAGCCTAGGAATACAATTTTTCTTATGAGCCCCAATTCCCCGTCCGGGGAAAGGCTAGATTCATGGAAAGAAATCGCAGCTTACCTGGATCGCGACATGAGCACGGTACGGAGGTGGGAACAGCGGGAAGGTTTACCCGTCCACCGCCACGGTCACCACAAACTCGCAACCGTTTACGCCCATCGCTCAGAGATCGACGCCTGGCTGGAAAATCGCAGCAGGGTCTTAGGGAACGACAAGCCAGGCTGGGTCCGATTCTTCTCAGAAAACAAGAAAACTGTTGCAGGGGTTGCAGGTGGAGTCACACTGCTTCTACTGGTGGGTCTAGTCGCATTGATGGAGACTGGTTCCTCACCTAAGCGGGAAGCGTTAGACTTACAACAGAGCGATTGGGCGCAAGGTTATCAGCTAATCCGTCTTGATGGTGACTTGGACAGAGCGAGACCTTACATCATGCGTGCTTTCGATCTAATCAACCCAGAAGATGTTGAAAAAGGCCCCAGAGCGAGCCTCTGGCTTATGTTGTTTCCAGCCTATGATGCTTTGCTGGCAGGTGATCCAGAAACTGCGCTGTTTGAAGCCAAAAGTCGTTTGTGGGACACGTTAGAAGGTGAGGTCCCAATTCCTCGGGCTATCGCAAGGAGTATGCTGGGTGCACTCCACCTCGCTGTAGGCCAGATCGACACTTCCCGACAATGTGTTTGAGGGAGTCTACAATAAAGGGCCTCTCCGTCAGTATTTCTTGGCGGCCATCACCTACATTGAAGAGGATCATGAGGCAATGACAAAACATCTGGAAGAAATGTTGGAAACTCCAATTAGTCCTCAGAGAAGAGTTCGTACGAGGTCCGCCACGACAGTAGGGGCAGCTGTGTTTGGTGGGCTGCCGCGAACGAGTGGAACGAGGTGTTGTACCGCTCTGTTACTCGCTCGTGGTGGATTTTTCTCGGAGGCCGAAGCAATGCTCTCCAGTACGAGTACCCCCTCAAGCGGTTTTGAGATACAACGAGGTGTGCTCGCTGTGAGTCTTGGGAACCGGGCTGAAGGGATGAAAATGCTGGAAGAGGCTCTTTCATCATTTCGTTCTGCCGACAAGACTGAGCAGCTTTTGGAGGCAGCCAACGACCGACGGAACAAACAAATGCTTGTAATGCACCCACAAAAGGACTCCGCTGCAGCCTTTTTTATGGGGTCCGAGGTTCTGGCTGAGGCCTGGCGAGCACAGGGAAATTTGGGTAAGGCGGTACAAGTGTTGGAAGGCGCTTCAGAAAAAAAGCTTCTTCTTTTGGCAGACCAGTCGTCACCGTTGACTGGAGCACTGTGGTTGAGAGTCCAGGGACAGCTGGCACAGCTCTACCGCGAAATGGGTCGGGATGAGGATGCCGGAACAATAGAGGCTGAACTTCGCAGTCTGCTGGCCTACGCAGACCCTGATCATCCGATACTTCGCCAACTGGACCGCACAAGGATTGAGCACTTCTAGAAAGAGGGGGCAAGTCAGCAGAAATTGCGGGACCACAGGTCGATGTCGATTCCTGGGACAGCCTGGAACTTTCGGGCTCGGATCGAGGTCACGTTGTGTTGATTTTGCAGGATCCCTTCCACCCACAAAAAAGGCTCGCTGATCAGCAAGAGCCGGTTCTGCTCGAACAAGTCGGGATGAATCACAATGTTTGAAATGCCGGTCTCATCCTCCAGACTCATGAAGAGAAAACCGCGAGCCGTTTGGGGCCGCTGGCGAGCGATAACGCCTCCCACCACTCGCACTCGTTTTCCGTCCGGCAAAGAAGGGAGTTGTGAAGCGCGGGTGACCCCCAAGCGGGCCAGCTTTTGACGCTGAAGGGCCATGGGGTGAGGCCCGATGCTCACTCCTGTTCCAGAGTAATCTGCCAACAGGCGTTCCTGAGCGTTCATGTCCCTCAGAGGGGATTCCGCTTCTTCTTGGGAGGAATCCAGCCGGGCAAAAAGCGGCCCTCCCGGACGACAGGCTTTTTCCACTTGCCAGAGGGCCTGGCGTCGTTTCATCCCAAAGCTATTGAGGGCCCCGATCTCGGCTAGCCTGGTCATCTCTGTTTTTCGCAAACCGATCCTCCGGCGCAGGTCCTCAATGGAGCTGAACAAACGCTTGCGCCTCTCTTTTTCAAGAGTCTTTCCCGCTTCTTCTCGTAGTCCTGCCACATACATCAATCCCAGCCGAATCGATCCATCCTCTTCGAGGCTGCAAAGCCAGTCGGATTGGACAACATCGATGGGCTTGATGCGCTGGTTGTGACGCTGGGCGTCTTTGATCAGGGTAGCCGGGTGATAAAAACCCATGGGCTGGTTGTTCAAAAGGGCCGCATAAAAAGCGGCAGGGTAGTGAAATTTGAGGTAGGCACTGGCATAAGCCAGCAGGGCAAAACTGGCCGAGTGTGATTCGGGAAATCCATAGAGGGCAAAAGAGCTGATGTAGCGAATGATCGTTTCAGCGGCCTCTCCGGTGATCCCCGTGCGTGTTAAACCCTGGCGCAGCTTGAGTTCGATTTTTTTCATGCGGGTGTTGGATCTTTTGAAGCCCATGGCCCGCCTCAACTCTTCGGCTTCACCTCCCGTAAATCCGGCCGCCACCATGGCGATGCGCAGCAGTTGTTCCTGAAACAGAGGAATTCCCAAGGTGCGCTCCAGGATGGGTTTCAGGGAGGGGTGCGGATAGGTCACCGGTTCCTGTCCTGTCCGGCGCCTGATGTAGGGATGAACCATCTGGCCCACGATGGGACCGGGTCGGATGATGGCGATTTCCACCACCAGATCGTAAAAACAGCGAGGCTTCAGGCGAGGCAAAGTGACCATCTGAGCCCGGCTCTCGACTTGGAAGACCCCGATCGTATCGGCTTTTTGCAGCATGGAGTAGACCTGGGGATCATCGGCAGGAAGATGAGCCAGGTCCAGTTCTTCCCCCGATTGGCGAATGAACTGAAGAGAATCTTGAAGGGCAGCCATCATTCCTAATCCCAACAGATCCACTTTGATGATTCCTAAATCGGCACAGTCTTCTTTGTCCCACTGGATCACTCTTCTTCCGGGCATGGTGGCGTTTTCCAGTGGGACAATGGTGTCCAGATGTCCCTGAGCGATGACCATGCCTCCCGAGTGCTGTCCCAAATGACGGGGAAGGTCCTGGATTTGCATCCACAGCCGCACAAGGCTTTGCACTCGTGAATGAGAAAGATCCAATCCCGCTTCCTTGAAGCGCTGGGGTAATTCCTTTTCAAGGTCCTCCCCCCTCCAGGCCCTCAGGAGGTGGGAGAGGCGATCCAGCGTTTTGGGAGGAAACTCCAGGGCTTTGCCCACTTCGCGGATGGCACTCTTGGCCCGGTAGGTGATCACATTGGCGGTCATGGCTGCGCCCTGTTCACCGTAACGCTCGTAAACGTATTGAATGACGCGTTCTCGCCTTTCACCACTGGGAAGATCCAGGTCGATATCCGGCCATTCCCCGCGTTCTTCAGAAAGAAACCGCTCAAAGAGCAGGTCCATGCCGACCGGGTCAACAGCTGTGATCCCCAGGCTGTAGCAAACGGCGCTGTTGGCTGCCGATCCACGCCCCTGCACCAGAATATCGTGCTGGCGGCAGAAGCAAACGATCTCCCAGACAATTAAAAAATAACCCGCCAGATCCAGTTTTTCGATCAGATCCAACTCCCGTGCAACCTGTCGCCGAGCCCGTTTGTGGTAAGGACGGTAACGCTGGCGTGCGCCTTCATCAGCGAGCTTTCGCAAATAACTGATCATGCTCTCTCCGGAGGGAACAGGATATTCCGGGAAGCGATAACCCAGATCCTCCAGAGTGAAGTTGAGTCGTTGTGAGAGTTCCACGGTGTGGGCCAGAGCTTCGGGCAAATCTGCAAAGAGTTGCTCCATCTGGGCAGGTGTTTTCAGATGGCATTCCGCATTGCGATTCAGTAACCTCCCCGCTTTGTCCAAAGTGGTCTTGTGACGGATACAGGTGAGAATATCCAGCAGAGGACGGCCATGGGTCCGGGCATAACGAACTCCGTTGGTAGCCACCAGGGGAAGATGGAGGCGGCGGCTCAATTCGATCAAAGCCTGGTTGACTGCCTCTTGTCGCCGGTCGAAGTGACGCTGGAGTTCGATGTAAACTCGATCCGGACCATAAATTCCCCGAAGTTGCTGAAGGCAGCGAAGGGCTCCTGGAAGACCGCCTTTCTCCAGGGCCAGTCTCAACGGTCCTCGAGCCCCGCCCGTCAGGCAGACCAGCCCGGAGGCGAATTCCTCTAACTCATGGGGATGGACCGCTCCTTCCCCCTTACTGGAGCGCAGCTTCATGCAGGTGATGAGACGGCACAGGTTTTGGTAACCGATTCGGTTTTCAACGAGCAGGGGAAGTTGAGCGTTTTGTCCACAAAATCCATTCTGCAGGGTGATTGCAGCCCCCACGATCGGCTGCACCCCTGCTTCGCGACAGGCTTTGTAAAAACGGGGTGCTCCATAGACTCCGTCACGATCCAGTAAAGCCAGGGCAGGATAATTCAGGCGCGCCGCCTCTTTCACCAATTCTTCGGGAAGTGAAGACCCTTCTAAAAAACTAAAAGCGCTGCAGGTATGAAGTTCGATGTAGGACATAACTGACAACTGACCACAGCCGGAAGCCCGGCTGAAATTCAAAATCCAAAACTCAAAATCCCAAACAAATTTCAAATCCCAAATCCCAAATCCAAAACTTGAAACCTAGAACCCTGGAACTTGGAACCTGTGAACCTGTGAACGCGCGCGGGGGCACCCGCTTGCGGGTCGCGCTCTTTAATCGTAAATTCCCTCCAGAAACCAGGCCTTCTTGCGGTGATCCCAATAGATCCGGCAAATCGATCCATCCAGCAGTTCCACATCCCACTCATCGCGAGCCCACTCATGATTCGTCCCGGTCCACCAATCTCCGGAAGAGCGCCAGGGTCCGGCACAGGTCACAATCTGATGGGATCGAATGCGTGTGGGTCGGGGAGGACGAAATCTCCGCAGGGAAAGTTGCGTGATCTCTGCTGCTCTTTTGTTCTTTGTTCTTCTCTCCTCTTTTTTCTTTTTTTTCTCTTTTTTCTTTTCTCTTTTTTCTGCGCGCGAAGCGCGCTGTGCGAAGGGTGCTCTCTCGATTGCATCGGGACGATGAGTATCTCGTAAAGCAGGAGATCCGATATTGCTCTTTCCAAGCAGGGCGGTGAGCCGGCCCAAAGTATGGGACACCTTCTCAGGATTGGGGAGAGGAGGTTCCAGCAGCGAGTACTGGATGAGTCGTGGAGGAGCTGGGATGGCTTGAAGCGAAACACCCACAATTCCTGAGTTGGGCGGATGGGATTGAAGATCTAAACGCAGAAGTGAGAGGAGAAGTTTTGGATGACAGGTGGGGGAAGCTAGGTGGAGAGTCCGTTCGTAGATCGTACGGTCGTCCAGTCGCAAGACAAGATGGAGAGCGCGAACGGCCAATCCGTAGTTTCGAAGACGGGCACAGAGTTGTTCCAAGATTCTTCCCAGAATAAAGGTGAGTGATTCGAGCGAATCCAGTGTCCATTCCAGTTCCTGACTTTCTTCAAAATGGGGTTCTTTCACGGGGGATGGAAAAGATTCAACGTCTTGGCCCCGTGCCATTTTCTGCAGACGCAGTCCTGCTTGTCCCAGACGGGCGACCAATTCCTCTTCCGGCAGGGCCGCCAGCTCGCCTAGAGTACGGATTCCCCACTGGGAAAAAATCGAAAGAAGTTTGCAGTCGGGCTCCGGTAAGGCCAGGGAGAGCAGGTGGACAGG
>JADFOI010000114.1 GCA_022562935.1 Acidobacteriota bacterium | reverse complement strand
TATTGTGGTGGACTATACGAAAACCGCAGAATTTCCAGGCGGTTACATTTACGTGTTTCATCTGCGTTCTGAGGCCCAGGGTTTACTTTAGCCCGGACTTTGCATAATCCGGGTTAGCTCCCTCTTGTTCTAAGTCACCGCGATCGTTACTATGACGGGGAAGTGAAGACCTACGTTTCGATCGTGACCTCTTTTCTTCTTTTCACTGTTGCATTGAGGGGAGAAGTTTTTCCTCAACAAAACTCTCAAAAGTCCACTCATGTCGTCATCAGCCCAACCTCAGGGCTTCCAGGACAGGAAATCTCGCTCCCCATCTACCTGGAAGCCGCCACCGGAGTGGAGGTGGGCTCCATATCCTTGGATTTGGTTTTTCCCAACCAACTGATCTCTTTTGTGACGGTTCAAGGGAGTCTAGTGAGTGAAATGGTGGGTGCCAAGATCACAGCGGAGGTCCGAACTGATGCCGAGGATGAGAGCAAGTCGGTCCTCAAAGTAACTCTATCCACACCCGAAACAGGGTCTCGACAGGCAATTCCCGATGGGTTATTGGGATTTGTCACCGTTCAACTTGCCGAGGATGTTCAACTGGATACCCACATTGTAATCACAAACCGGGGCAGTGCGATGACGACAGGCTCTCCGCCCATGCCGGTAGATGCTCTGACCCTTCATGATGGAGTGATCTACGTGGGGGAGGTTGTCTTTGCCTGTTTTTTCTATATGCACTAGCCGAATTTAACTCTCCTACCACCCAGCCGCAGGCCCACCCTGTGTTACCTGAGCGCCCGTCGGTTGCATCCCGAAGTCGCGGGCCAGGGAAGGAACCAGATGAATGGTCTTGCCTGCCACCATCGTCATCAGGACCCGAACATTTCCAATGTCCTCTTCCGGGATGGTCAAGTAGTCTCGATCAATGACCATGAAGTCCGCCCATTTTCCCGGCTCCAAAGACCCCAACTGGGCTTCTTTGAAAAGATAGTAAGCTCCCCAGATGGTGGAGATTTTCAATGCCGTCTGCCGATCCACCTTCTGATCGGGTGCGTATACTTTCCCATCCCAGGACACTCGACGAATCATCATGTCCAGACCCGTGAAGATGGTGAAGTCAGTGGTTCCAAGGGCCCGATCCATCTCCAAAGTATTGTAAAGTCCTGCCTTGGATAGACGGTTCTTGGGTACGATCCATCCAGCCGCTGTTTCCCCATACACGTCAAAGATCGCCGGCGAACTCTGGTATATCTCGAAGACATTCCCGCTGGCATAGATCCCCAGCCGCTTGAAGGGCTGAACCTGGTCGGCCCGGGGAAACATCTGGCTGTGGTCCAGGGCATGTCGCTTGGCCCGGATCTCCTCATCCGTCATTCCTGCGTCTTTACTGGCCTGATAGATGATGTTGATGATGTTATCGATGTCACGATCCCCAACCGTGTGGTGGTTCACGTACCGGTTTCCCCGTTTGATGTAATCGTAGAGAAGCTTGGCGTAATCGGAGCCAGGGCCGTAGGCACAGTTCCTGGCGGCCTCCTCGATTCCCATGCCTTTGATTTTCGCCAACTTGGAAGTGGGGAGAACTCTAGCAGTGGTACAGGATCCACCTTCAATGATTCGACCTCCTACGAACCAGAAGTAATCGGTTCCCTGCCCGGTGAAGGCTCTCAGAACATCCAGGAAATAAGGATCCGAGTAAAAGTGCTTGGTGCGCCAATTCCAACTCCACCCCTCCCGAATGGGCAGCTGGCCTCGGCGATCCAGGTCCGTATACACCCTGATATTGGTGGGATTATAAGCGTTGGACGAGAAGGTGGTCATTCCATAGCCAGCCCACCACTCCAGACCCAGGCGCATCAACTCCACCAATTTGGGGTAATGATCTTTCATCACCACATCTCCGAAAAACCAACGCATGGCTCCGGCTCCACCCATCCCGGTTTCCTCGTTGATCCGATTGACGTCGGACTGGGGGAACACTTTTCGAGATTCATCCAGGGCTTTCTGATTCACCATCAGGGAGATGAAGACGTCTCTCAATAGAACTGGATTATTGGGTGCCAGTGCATCCAATTGGGCCTTGGTGATGTGCGTTCCATCCAGGGCATTGAAGGCTTCCGGACTCATTCCTCCTCGCCCATAGGGCCCATTTCCTCGAGTGCCATACTCGTATTTGCGCCCCAAAGTAAACACGATATAGATCCACTGTCCCGGCTTGGCTTTTTCGACCGCTTCAGCAAGCACTCCGGGAAGCGCCTTCAGGTTTTCTTCCGGACTCCCCTCCAGGAAACGAGTCACAACAATGTCGTCGGTGAGAACCCTTTTCACCACTGTCGGTTCGACGGCGTTCCAATCCCAAGGATGTTCGTGGGTGAGAATCAGGCCTGGCAAAACCATGCGCCCTTTCAGGTCCATCACCTTGGTGTCTGGTCCAGCCAAGGTCAGAATCTCGGCGCTGGCTCCCAGGCGGACGATTTTCCCGTCCTGAACCTGCATCGCTTGGGCAATGGTACCCACTTGAGAATTGAAACCATGGTCATCCACGGTGACGATCTTGCCGTTGTGGAAGATCATATCCTCCGCAATCTGGGCCTGTACTCCGTTTGTGCTCACCAAAACCAAGGTCCAAACCCATACCCCAATGCCCATCGCTTTCTTTTTCATGGCCGGTCTCCTGTTTTGAGAAAGGGAGTTGAGAAATCGCCGATTCTCCCACTGATCTTCTCAAGATAAAGCTCATGGGAACTTATTGCAATTGTTTTTTGCAAGTCTTAGTGACACTTAGGGTCGCTTGACCTCGATTGGCTCCTCAAAATAGGATTGAGTTGAATGGCAGAAGATTCCGGTCAGATCGGGTGGTTCCTCGAGGGCTACGTCGACAACAGTAAGGAATTTAAACGTTGGAGGGTACATCCCCTACCCTACGGTATAGGGAGAAACCAGGACAACGATCTGTGTTTGCCCTTTGCCACCATCTCAGGCCAACACGCACGACTATCTATGAAGGGTACCGATCTGCAGGTAAGAGACCTGGGGAGTACGAATGGAACCTTTCTGAACCGCACCAGGATCAGTGAAGATGCCACCCTGCGTGACGGGGACCTTGTCCATTTCGCAGAATATGAGTTCCGCGTGAGTCGATGGGATGCGGCAACGATGGACTCCTCCCGAACCATTTTCAGTAATGTCTCCTCGGGGGAACTTTCCGAGCAACTGGTCATCGGAGTGCGCGAATTTCACCAAATGCTGGAATCGCAGGCGGTGGTTCCTTTCTTCCAACCCATAGTCAAAACCAAGGGAGGGAAAAAGATCGGGTACGAAGTTCTGGGAAGAGGCGATCAGCAGGGACTGAACCCTTTGCCCAGCGAACTCTTTCGCATCGCATCACGCTACGGCTTGGAATCGGAACTGAGTAGAATTTTCCGTTCTCGCGGGATTCAAGAAGCGAAGAAACTGCCCGGCTCGCTGAATTTCTTCGTCAACACTCACCCTGCTGAGTTGGGAATGCCGAAGCTGATGACATCCCTCGAACAACTCCGTTTGGAAGCGCCAGATCTTTCCATCACCCTGGAAATCCATGAAGCTGCCGTCACCGATCTTGGACAAATGCGAGAGCTTCGCGGCCAACTGACGGATCTTGGCATGAAGTTGGCCTACGACGATTTCGGAGCTGGACAGGCCCGCTTGCTTGAGTTGGTGGAAGTGCCACCCGACTATCTCAAGTTTGACGCCGCTCTCATAGCCAATATCCACGAAGCCCCAATTGCCAAGCAGAAGTTGGTCGAGTCTCTGGCCAAGATGGTACAGGAAATCGGAGTAGCTTGCCTGGCTGAAGGCGTTGAAAATAAAGAAGAACAGGAGATCTGTGGCCAAATGGGCTTCGCTCTGGCCCAGGGCTTCCTCTTTGGCAAGCCTGCCCCCGCCTCCAAGTGGATTTAGACCACTAATAAATACTCTACTGCAGCGGTGGGATCATCCGTCAGGACTGCGTTGCCTCCGCTTCGCCACGACAGCCTATGCATAACCCGGGTTTACAATCCGGATTCGATGGCAGGGGAAAGCGCTTGCTCCAGATCAAAAGTGGCCAATGTCTTGTGAATCACGGAGGGCTGGCCGGCAGTGATGCTCACTTCAAACTCCAACGACCCCTGAAGGTAGGGATTGCTCACTCGAACGCGGTACCTGCCTGGTGGCATGGGTACCACACATGGGGTGGTCAGATCCTGCTCAATCAGGAGCGCTTCAACCGTATCGATTCGGGTGATCGAATCGACGTTAGCCCAGGGCACAATATCCAGGATGAGAGAGCCAGCCATTGGCTCCCCTTTATTTCCGGGCCACCCCGTAACAGCAGCCAGAAGCAAAAGAACCACTAAAACGCCGCCAGCCAGCGGTTTCGACCATGCTTCACTCAGGAAAGCGTGGGCCTTCGAGAGAAGGCGGGGGGCCTCCGTCCTAAGGGTTTGTTTTTCGATGGCCAGAGTCACATCTTCCAGCACCTGAGTATCCTCGCTGCCCTCAGATGCCGACCTTTCCTGGTCTGAAGTGGATGGAGCGGGAGGGCCCTGCTTGCTGAGGGCTGTTTCGGTGTCTTCTTGGAGGTTCAGCGCCTCAGAGTGATCCGGCTCCAGTTCCAACAAGAACGATAAATTATGAAGAGCAGATTGAAGGTCTCCTCGCTTGATTTCGTTGTGCACAAATTCCAGCAGTTTCGCAATGTGTGTTTGGTATTCTTCCTGAGCAGTGGAGTTTTCCGCTGCCTGTTCTTGAAGCTCTTTGAGCTCGGGACGGTCAGGTGTCAATGCCTCCTGAGCGCTTCGTTTCAAGTCAAGGGCTTCCGGGTGCTCTGGCTCCACTGCCAGCACTTTCTCAACGAATTTAAGAGCCTGGCTGTACTTTTCTTTGTCCAGCCGCCGGTGGGCTTTTTCCAGTAGGGTCGCCACTTGACGTTGCTGATCGATCGCTTTTCTGGCACTCTGCTGGATCTCCAGGAGTTCAGGATGCTCCGGATGCAGCTTCAGCCCTTCAGCAGCGGTTTGGTAGCAATTCTGGTAATCCTGGTTCCCTGCATACTGGTGGGCGGTGGCTAACAACTCCTCCAGATTCCCGAGATTAAGACCCTCCAAGGCCTTGTTCTTGAGGGCCAGTGCCTCAGGGTGGCCTGGACCAAGTTCCAGAGCTGATGAGGTTACCTTCAGACAGCGCTCAAAATTTTTCTCATCCAGAGCGCTGCGTGCGGCTGCCAGAGCGGCCTCAAGCCGCAAATGGGTTTCGTCGTCGTGGTGGTTTTCCTGGAGAGTCTGCTTCATTCGCAGCGCCTCACCGTTCCCCGGGTGTAGCCTGAGAATGGCCTGCAGGCTGCTTCTACAGGCATCCTGCTCATCATTTTTTAACTGTTGATGAGCCGTTTCGAACAGTTCAAGGATCTGCTGGCTCTCCGACTTCCTGTGGGCAATCAGATCGAGGCGCCGCTTGAGGTCGGCGTGACGAAGCAGCAGGTTTCCGTAGTCGTCCGGATCAGACTCAGATCCCAGCAGGGCGTCACCGCCTTGTGGAGGGAGTGCCCCTGGGTCGAAGAGCCTATCATCGACAAAACCCTGGATGAGCGGGTCCTTGAATTCCTTGTGGCCCTCTTTCAATTCCGCTTGAAGGGACTCGATGTCCTGGCCTACAGCCTCCTGTAACCTGGGAAATTGCTCCTGGAATTCCAGTAGAGCGGCCGTTAGCTCGGATCCACTTTGATAGCGTGTTTCCCGGTCCTTGGACAGGGCCCGATTGATGATGTGTTCCAGCTCCGCAGGACAGCCTGGAAGGACGAGACGGATGGGGTGATGGGATTCACTCACGATCTGAAAGCAAACGGAAGTGGGAGTGTCGGCTTCAAACGGCCTCCGGTAGGAAATCAACTCGTAAAGGACCACACCCACGCTGAAAAGATCGCTGCGTCCGTCAATGTTCTGGCTCCCTTTGACCTGTTCCGGCGACATGTAGTAAGGGCTTCCCAGAAGCATTCCGCTTCGTGTCATCTCCGATGAGGCAAGTCGCGCCAGACCGAAGTCCAGAATTTTTAGTGTGCCGTCCTTGGTGATGAAAACGTTTCCCGGTTTGATGTCACGATGAATGACGCCATGACCATGGGCGTAATCCAGTGCTTCGCAGATGTGGCTTACCCAACGAAGCTTTTCCTTAAGAGGAATGAAAGCTCGTTTTTTAATAATGGCCTTCAGATCTTCCCCTTCCACGTATTCCATGGCAATAAAAGGGCGCTTCCGATTCTCACCCAGTTCGTAAATGGAAATAATGTTGGGGTGACTGAGTTTGGCAGCTGAGCGAGCCTCTCGAAAAA
This sequence comes from Acidobacteriota bacterium, assembly GCA_022562935.1. Classification (GTDB taxonomy): domain Bacteria; phylum Acidobacteriota; class UBA6911; order RPQK01; family JADFOI01; genus JADFOI01. Next base: position 4,837 of record JADFOI010000114.1, on the reverse strand, counting down.
AGCGGGCCCGAAGCTCGTCATCCACCTCGACGCCTGTGTTCATTACCTTAATGGCGGCGTGACGCTCCAGAGCGGGGTCATAGGCTTTGAACACGACCCCCATCGTTCCCTGGCCTAACAAGCCTTCGATCTTGTATCTGCCGATTTTCTTGGGGGCCATAAAGTTCTACCGGAGTAGGAGCATTCGAGCCTTAGAATCGAAGCATCGCTAGAGTGTCCGAAGCAGACAAATCCTGAGGACCACGACGGAAGTTTGATGTCCCGTGCATGATTATTTTACCATGAAAATGGGTGTGTCGGTGTTTCACAATGCTTGAAAAGAGACTCCTCATCGTAATCCTTCTCATGGGCCTGTTGCTTGGTGCCCATCCTGTCATAAGCCAGACTGAGACTGGGAAATTCACCAAGGCAGAACTCTTAGAGGCCGAAGCCCGGGAAAGGGAGAGGGTGGGTGACTATCCTGCCGCTATGGAGGTCTACCAAAGAGCTCTGAAGTCGGAGACCGACATCAGGGAAGGAGAGGAGCTTCAGAAAAGTCTAGACGGTGTCATCAAGCGTTATTACCTCGACCTGCATCAGCGGGCCCGACGCGCCAGTTCTCGCCGGGAGATGATGAAGATTACGATTCTGGCCCTGTCTTTGGGTGTTGAGGGGAGAACGGAAGAAGGGGGCAATGTTTTCCGCAAGCTGGGTGGATGGTTGCGAGGGTCGGACAAGGATCTCGAAAAGGCAATGGAGTTTATTCAGGAGCGGAGGCTGGAAATCTTTCTCCAGCTCCGGAAAGAGGCCGAAGAAGCCAATCGAAAAAGGGCCTACAAGCAGGCTGCCTCGCTTTACGACCAGGCTCGTGAGTTGGATCTCGAGCTATACAATCAGAAAAACCTGGGAGCTCAGTACAACAGGATTCGAAATCGGATCGAGGGTCAGCGGTTAGCTCTTGAGGGACAACGACTTCTCGAGGAGAGAGAATACCAGGAAGCAAGGGAGAAATTTCAAAGGGCGAATACTCTTTACCCCGGCCAGGCAGCGGTCGACAAGGGCCTCAAGAAAATCAAGAGCGAAGTCGAGATACGAGAAGCGCTGCTGGCTTTTTTCGATGGCCGATCGGACGAGTCCGTCCGGATTTTGGAAGCGGCTCTGGAGGTGATTGGAGAGGGATACGTCCAGGTCCATGCTCTTTTGGGGGCGATGTACTGTCACCAGACCTTTATCAGTCCAGAACCCGACATAGTGCTCCTCGAAAGCGCCAAAGATCAGTTCCAGAGAGTGCTGCATCTACAGCCCGACTACCAGTTGTCCGAGAAACTCTTCTCTCCAAGAATTCTAGAGTTCTTTGAGCAGGTCCGTTCCGTAACCCGAGGGGGTGCGACTACCCCGACCTCCACCCGAACGGCTCAGTAGTCCCTATCTGCATTCCACCCAGCCACGGGCAGGGCAGGAAGTTGTCGGTAATGAAGCCCTGGATTATACCTCAGCGCTTCCTCCCAGGGTGGACCCCGCGTCGACGTCCTCAGATACCTCTCCGAGAGTTCGATAAATCCCCTTGACAGTCAACTGGCGTCGAATCTGATCGATAGCTGCAGTCACGCGACTTCGAATGGTCGAGTAGGGAATCGCTTTTTCTGTGCAGATATCCTTGATTTTTCGGTGATTTCGGTTGAAAGCGATGTCGATGGCCTCTCTCTGTTCAGGAGGCAGTTTTCCCAGGGTCTTGCGGACTTCTTTCAGAATCGAGTTTCTAACCTCATCCTTTTCTTTCTCAATGAGCAGGTTTAATGGGTTGGGAGCACTGGAGGATAGAGGATAAGGGTTGCCGGAGTTCAAGGAGTATGCATTCCGCCGCCGCAGGCAACGGTAGTGGTCGATGGTTGTATTGAGGACCACTTTTCGCATGTAGTTGTAGGCCTCATTTTGGTTGAAGAATTGTTTGTTGGAGTTGAGTAATTTGATGAATGATTCCTGGAGGACGTCATCCACGCTCGATGGGTCCACCAGAATATTTCGAACAAGAGAACGAAGAATAGCCTGATTCTTGTGCCAGAGCCTTTCCAGCAAAGCGAAAAAAGCTTCGCAGAAACAAGCATGACAGACTCTGAAGCAAAAGGGGAAACCCAGCGAGGCCTGCTCACTATAGAAGCCGTGAAAAGAGTTGTCAAGGAAGGCCGAGTCTTTTAAACTAAGCCCAACCTATGGCGAAGGAAGTGACTGCGATATATCCGGGTTCCTTCGACCCGGTGACTAACGGGCATGTCGATATCATCGGAAGAAGCCAGGGTATTTTCGACCGGGTCATTGTCGCTGTACTGGTCAATATTGAGAAAACGCCCTTCTTCACTACAGACGAGCGGTTGGAGATGCTGCGGGAAGTCACCGGGAAATGGGATAATGTTCAGATTGAAACCTTTCAAGGTTTACTTGTGAATTACGCCGTTGCCCAGAAGGCCAAGGTGATCCTGCGGGGTATTCGAGCGGTGACCGACTATGAGTACGAGTTTCAAATGGCGCTCATGAACCGCCGAATGCAGCCGGGAATCGAAACGGTATTCATGGTACCGGCGGAGGAATATACGTATCTGAGTTCCAGGTTGGTGAAAGAGATATTTTTGTTGGGGGGCTCCGTAGAGGGGATTGTTCCCTCGGTAGTCGAAGACTTTCTGAATAAAAAGAAAAAGAAGACTGGATAGATCAGGAGGTAGGGGTGCTTTTGGTTTGGGATAGACAGGTTTTTCTAACGAGCGTTTCTGTGGTGGGGTTTGGCCTCCTTTTCTTTTACGGGTTTTCCTCCAGTGGGGAGGGTGCAGATGTCCTGGATGGAGAAGAACTGGTCCTTTGCCACTTCGAAGTCGATGAGCCTCAGGTGGAAAGGTTGGAGAGTATCATCCAAGCCAATTCCACCCTCCAGGAGGTTTTGTTTGAGTCGGGATTTACGGCGGGTCAAATTCATTATCTGGTTCAAGATGTCCAGTCGGTCTATGATCTGAATCGAGTGATGCCGGGACATCGCCTCATCATTGGACGGTTGGTCGATGGGACTTTCCACGATCTGGAATACCACATCGATGATGAGGAATATCTTCGTGTGAAATATGAGTCGGACCAATACGTGGGCTCTCTTCACAAGCATGATTTTGAGGTGGTGGTTGAGGAGTTTTACGGTGAAGTGGAGAGCTCGCTGTGGGAGACACTGGTGGCTCAGGGAGAAAGGCCCCAGCTCGTTGAGTCCCTACACCAGATCCTTCAATGGGATATTGACTTTACCGCGATCTGGCCCAAAGAGTCGTTCAAGCTGATTGTGGAGAAAAAATATCTCGATGGAGTATTTGTGAAGTATGGAGAAATTTTGGCGGTTCAGTTCGTCCATCGGGCTGGAACCTATTACGCCTTCCTGTTTGAAGATCCCCAGAGCAGTGGATATTACCAGGAGAATGGCGATGGGGTAAGAAGGCCTTTTCTAAGGGCCCCCTTTGCTTTTGATCGCCGTATCACATCCAGATTTTCTCATTCGCGCTATCACCCCATTTTAAAGACAAGACGCCCTCATCTGGGAGTGGACTACGGTGCTCCCCGGGGAACCCCCGTCCTGGCTTCCGCCGATGGAACCGTGATTTCCGCTGGACGAAAGGGAGGCTTTGGTAACCTGGTGAGGGTTCGTCACCCCAATGGCTACGTCACCGCCTATGCTCATCTCTCTCACATGGACGTGCGCCGGGGCCAGAGAGTCAAGCAGGGAGAGCGAATCGGAAGAGTCGGAACCACCGGCCTTTCTACCGCACCCCATCTCGATTATCGGGTCCAGAACCGAAGCGGTAAATATATCAATCCTAAAGAACTTGCAGCTTTACCCTCGGATAAGGGAGTGGAGAAGGAATATTTCAACCAGTTCGTTTTACTCCGTGATGAGCTCATGGAGAGGTTGGAATCCATTCCAGAGGTCGAATCCTCCCCCAGCCGTACTGCCCCAACGGACTAGTCATCGGGATTGAGATTCTCGTCACCCAGCGGCGAAAGCGCCGGCCTGACTGCGCTCCGCTTGCGGGTCGTGGAACGCAGTCGGTGCAGCATGCCGGATGATTTCACCGCTACGTAGAAAGCTCGTGAGTACTGCCCTGTTTCTCTACAACCCCGCCGCCGGTCGATTCCCTCTTTCCGAAAAGCGGCTGAAAGCATTACTCAAGACCCTCTATGACTACGGAATTCGAGTTGAGACAGCCATCACTCAGCCATCACAAGAGACCCCGCTGAATCTGGAGAACAAGGATTTGCTCATCGTTTACGGCGGTGATGGAACCCTCCATGAGGCGATTCCGGAAGCGGTGAAGTGGCAGGTTCCGGTAGCTCTTCTGCCGGCGGGTACCACCAATGTGCTGGCTCGAGAACTGGGTATCCCCAGGGACCCTGAGCAGGCGTTGTCGCTGGTGGGTCGACGGAAATTGCAAAAGATCCACCTGGGGCAAGCCAATGGAAAATATTTTCACCTGATGGCGGGCATTGGATTTGATGGCTATGTGATTTCTCAAATGGACCAACGCATGAAAAAGGTTCTGGGTATCGGTGCTTATTGGTTGGCCGCTGCCGTTGCCATTTTGAGATACCCTTTCCCTCCCTTCGAATTGAGGATAGAAGGCGAAGTTCACCAGGGGACCTTTGCAGTGATTGGTAACGCTCGATACTACGGAGGAGAATTCCGGGTTACCCCTCGGGCCAGCGTCAAGGAAAGCTGTCTGGATGTGTGTCTGTTCACCGGTCGGCAAAGGTGGCGTTATCTCTCTTATCTCTTGGGAGTGCTCTCTGGAAGGCACCTTCGCTATCACGATGTCATTTATCGAAAGGTTCAGCA
>JADFOI010000012.1 GCA_022562935.1 Acidobacteriota bacterium | reverse complement strand
CACCGGCAAAGATCAGCCCCTCGTTCGGTTCGGGTCAGCCACCCGCTGACCCCTACGGTGCCAAATCCGGCTTCTCATATACACTTAACAGGCCCACGGGCCAGCCTGGAAGTGGTTTTCAACCGCAGAGCTCTCTTAGATGCCGGTAGCCACCGGCTGGCCCCCGGTATGGAACGACGTGGTTGCCAAGGGCATCTTCAGCCGCGGTTCCGCCTCAAGCCCCCCTTTCCAAGTTCTGCGATACAATTTAGAGATCATATCGTTTAAGCTTAGGCAGCACTTAGGAAGAATCATCATGGGTCATCTTTTCGATCGCTTTTCTGGAAAAACGGCTGCACTAGCCGGAATGGGCCTGCTGATAACGCTCCTGGCGTTACCCCTCTTGCAGCCGGCTTGGGGAGCAAACGCTTCATCCCGTGTGGTGGCCGTGGGTGACGTTCATGGCGATCTGGACGCCCTGGTTTCCATCCTCCAGGAAGCGGGGATCATCGACGATCAGCGCCGTTGGTCGGGCGGGAATGCCACCCTGGTGCAAACAGGGGACATTCTGGATCGGGGTGTGAAGGATCGCCAGGTCATGGATCTACTTATGGAACTGGAAAAGCAGGCGAGCAAGGGTGGTGGCCGTCTGGTTGTTTTGTTGGGCAACCATGAAATGATGAACATCATGGGGGATCTGCGTTATGTTGCGCCGGAAGTCTACAGCAGTTTCGTCGACGAAAAGTCGGAACAGCGTCGCCAAAAGGCCTATCAAGATTACGTGAAACTGATCAAACAGCGAGCCCGGGTCCTTGGAAAAGAGACGTCGATCACCCCCGAGTTCGAAAGGCAATGGATGGGGGAGCATCCACCCGGTTTTCTGGAATACCGAAAAGCGCTGGAGCCGAAAGGGAAGTATGGACGCTGGTTGCGGGAGCGCCCTGCAATCGTGCAGATCGCTGATACCATCTTTCTGCACGGCGGCATTCATCCCAGCCTTGCCTCCTTGGATGTCAAGGAACTCAACCAGCGAATCAAAAACGAGATCCAGGCCTTTGATACCTATACAGAGTACATGGTTCAGGAGAAGCTGATTCTCTCCTTTTTTACTATGAATGAGATCGTGAGCGCAGCCCAGGCGGAAGTGGAGCGACGAGAAGCCGCAGGGGGCAGGAACGAGGACAGACAACTTACTCAATTCCTGAATTTCGGCAGCTGGCTCAGCACCCACCCGGATGGGCCGTTGTGGTTTAGAGGTTTTGCACAATGGTCCGAGGAGGAGGGAGCACGACAGCTACCGCAGTTGTTAAAAGCGTATGAGGCAAAGCGTTTTGTGGTGGGGCACACCATAAGATCACTTCTGAAAACCCTTGGCGGAGGTACACCTCAACTCCCGGTGCAGATTCAGATGCGGTTCCAGGGTAAGATTTTCCTGATCGATACCGGGATGCTCTCGAGTTTTTACCGGGGAGGTCAAGCCTCGGCGCTGGAGATTCAGGAAGGAAAATTCACAGCGATTTACCTGGACGGGAGGAAGGAGCTAGGAGACCGGCCGGAAGAGAGGACTGAGTGATGAGGATCGCCGGCCGGAGGCCGGAAATTCAAAATTCCAAATCTCAAATCGGACTTTGAACCTGAAACCTGGAACTTGGAACGCGCGCGCAGCGCGCTATCCGGAGGCCTCGGCCTGGTCACCGGACTCTTCGATAAGTTTCATGGCGAAGAGTTGTTTCTTGCTTCGTTGGTGGACTCCCTTTCTGAGGGCAATCAACTCAGCCACCACGCTTACGGCGATCTCCTGAGGTGTTTCCGAGCCAATTTCCAAACCGATGGGAGCATAAAGGCGGGAGAAAGCCGCTGGAGGGATACCCTTCTCTAAGAGGTTTTTCACGATAATTCGAATTTTTCGCCGGCTTCCCACCAACCCAATATAGCGAGCCGGGGTCTGGATGGCCTTTTCCAGAACCACCTGGTCATATCCGTGTCCACGCGTCACAATCAGGATGAAACTGTTTTCGGTGACATTCATGGAATCGAGGCCTTCCTCAAACGGAGCGACGATCGTTTTTTCAACCTCGGGAAAGCGCTCTGGGTTGGCAAAGGAAGCTCGGTCATCCACCACACTTACCTTGAAACCCACCCGCTGGGCAGCTTCGGCAACGGCCTGGGCCAGATGGCCCCCACCCATGAGGAGAAGGCTCGGATCGGGCAGGATCGGTTCCACAAAGACTTCCACGGTGCCGCCACAGATGAGTCCGTCCCTGGCCGCCTCCTCCTGGGTGAGCTTAAATTTCGTGAGCGAGGCCTTCTCAGTCTCCAGGACCCGACCAGCTTCCTCCACCACCTCGGCCTCGGTTGAACCTCCGCCTATAGAGCCCATCGTGGAGCCGTCCTCGAAGACGAGCATCTTGGCATGATCTCTGCGGGGTGTGCTCCCCAGCCATTTCACGACGGTGGCCAGGGCGGCCTTGCGACCCTCACCTCGCAACCGCACAATCTCCTGGAAAATATCCATGGTTGCCCCATTATTCCCGACCAGTGAAGTGGCCGTCAACCGGACAGGTGCCTGGTAACCCTAGGATGGTCAGGCTATAATGCGCTCGCGCTCTCTGCTGAAATCTTGATCCAGAAGGGACCATGATGGAGTTCTTTCAAAGAATCGTCGGAACACTGGAATATTACACTTGGAGCTTTGGACCCACCATCGGTGGGGAATCGATTCCCATCATTGTGGCCGCTCTTCTGGGAACCGGCTTTTTTTTAACCCTTCGTCTTGCCTTTATACAGTTCCGGCGCCTGGTCCATGGGTTTGCTCTCACCTCCGGAAAATACGATGATCCAAGTCAGCCGGGAGACGTCTCCCACTTCCAAGCTTTGAGTACCGCCCTTTCCGCTACCGTGGGCATTGGCAATATTGCAGGGGTGGCCCTAGCCATTCATTTCGGCGGTCCGGGGGCCCTGTTCTGGATGTGGATGACCGCAGTTTTGGGCATGGTCACCAAGTTCGTGGAAGTGACCTTGTCCATGCACTACCGGGTGATTGAGACCCTCGATGCAACAGGTCGCGGTCAGTACGGAACGGCTTCCGGGGGGCCCATGTACTACATTGAGCGGGGACTGGGTAAGCGCTGGAAACCGATGGCCGTCTTTTTTGCTTTTGCCCTCATTATCACCTCCTTTTTCACCGGCAATGGGATTCAGGCCAACACCATGGCGGATGTTCTCTTCACAGAATTTGGCATTCCCTCCTGGGTCACGGGTCTGACATCAGCCACTCTTGTGTTTTCGGTCATTGTGGGTGGAATCACCCGTATCGCGAGAGTGACCAGTGTGCTGGCTCCCCTGATGGCGGTTCTCTATGTTCTCAGTGCACTCATTATTCTGATCCTGAATCTACCCCAAGTGATTCCTACTCTTGTCCTGATCTTCAGAGAAGCTTTTCAGCCCACGGCGGGAATAGCGGGTACGGGAATAGGTCTTTTCGTGACCACCATGATGTGGGGGGTGCGGCGAGGCCTGTTTTCCAATGAGGCGGGACAGGGTTCAGCGCCTATCGCCCATGCGGCCGCCAAGACGAATGAACCGGTTGCCGAAGGAGTGGTGGCCTTGCTGGGACCTTTCATCGACACCCTTATTATCTGCTCGATGACGGGGCTGGTGATTTTGATCACCGGAGTCTGGAACGAGAGGTTTGATACGGAGTTACCCTTATCCTCAGGGGAGATCAGCTATCTCATGGACACAGAAAGGGGCCCGGTACGGGCCAGTTCCATTCCAGAGACCATTCGGATAGAGCAAGGCCGCCCGCTGACGGGAACAGCAGAAGCCGGCTTTGCCTGGCATGACGTGAGGGTCGAAGAGTTTTTTGTCGATGCCAGTCAGGAGCAGCCCTTCAGCGGAGTGATTCGGCCCTCTGATCAGGTTGCCGTAGCCGATGATGGAACTCGATACTCGAGTTTGTATGGCCAGGCTGTTGAAAACGGTGCGCCCCTGACGGCCCTGGCCTTTCAACGAGGCTTGTCGCCATTGGGACCCTGGGGAAATTACATCGTCCTGATCAGCGTGCTCCTTTTTGCTATCTCGACGGCAATTGCCTGGAGTTACTATGGAGACCGTTGTGCGAATTATCTCCTGGGGCCCAGGGCCATTTTGCCCTATAAGATCGTTTTTGTAATCATGCACTTTGTGGGTGCCGTCTTTGCTCTCTCTACGGTTTGGACCCTGGGAGACGTGGCGCTGGGAATGGTCACCTTTCCCAATCTGATTGCCTTGCTCCTCCTGTCAGGGGTGGTGGTGAAGCTCACCAAGAGTTACTTTGAAAGAAAACCGTGGCAGAAATAGCGCGCTTCGCGCCCCTTCCACGTCCCAGCTTCCGAGTTCGATTTGAGATTTAGAATTTGTTTGAAATTTAGGATTTGAGATGTGGGATTTTGAATTTGGGATATCAGCCGGTTTTCCGGCTCTTGTCAGTTGTCAGTTGTTTTATAGTTAGTTGCTTCGGATGCTCTCTCCTACCTCCGCTCTCCTGTCTCCTACCTTCCGGTTCCTCTCTCAAGATATAAATCGGCTTATCCTGGGATTCATGATAGGTGCGCACGATGAGTTCAGCCACCAGTCCGAAAAGAATGAATTGGATTCCTGCTGTAAAAAGGAAGATGGAGAGCAGCAGTAAGGGGTTGCGATGGGCCTTTACGGCCTCAAAGAATTTTTGGTACAGCGTCACCGCACTGAGCAGTGATCCTCCCAGGAAAGAGAGCAATCCAAGGCTCCCAAAAAGATACATCGGTTTAGTGGAATAGCTGCCCAGAAATTTGATCGTGATGAGATCCAGGAGGACCTTTATGGTTCGGGTGATCCCGTATTTGGATTCGCCGGAACGGCGAGCATGATGGTGAACCGGAATTTCCGTTACCCGTGCTCCCGCCCAACTGGCAAAGATGGGGATGAAACGATGCATTTCTCCGTATAAGCGGATGTGCCGCACGATGTTCCGTCTGTAGCCTTTCAGGGTACAGCCGTAGTCGTTCAGATGGACTCCACTGATCCAGCTGATCAAACGATTGGCCAGGCGAGAGGGCAGGATTCGGGTAAGCCAGGGATCCTTGCGGTCCTGCCTCCAGCAGTTGACCACGTCGTAACCCTCTTCGAGCTTCTCCATGATACGGGGAATATCCTGAGGATCATTCTGGAGATCCGCGTCCAGGGGAATGATGATTTCCCCCCGGGCATAATCAAATCCGGCGGCAATGGCGGCGGTTTGCCCGAAATTGCGAACAAACTCCAGGACACGAACCCGTTGATCCAGGGCAGCCAGGCGATGGAGTTCCTCGGAGCTTCCATCGGAGCTTCCATCATTGATGAAGAGGATTTCGCAACTGGATTTCCAGGGGATCAGACTTTGGTTGAGACGGTCGTACAGGGGTTTGAGCGTCTCGAGTTCGTTAAAAACGGGAATGATGATGGAGAGCTCAAGCCCGGTCTCAGAGATTTCCTCGATTGGTGATGAGGTAGATGGAGCGGGTCCAACTTTCTCGGAGGGTATCACTTCGGTCACGTCGGAATCCTTCGATCAGCGTACGTGCCGTAGTATATAACTTCGGCCGCTCTTCCACAATTTGCAAGGGTTGTGAAGTGGCTTGGGTCAGCTCCGCATAGTCTTCGGCGCTCACGATCATGTAGACGGTAACTTCGGACTCCAGAAGGGCGACAGCGGCTTGAAGATCGCCCAGTTCAAAAATAGGCTGGTCCAGATAAAAGGCCAGGCTGGGAGCCGCGAATTTGTAGTAGCCGGCTTGGAAATCCTGTTGCTCTGTATCCGTTCTTATCCTCTCAGCGAAATGATGGACCGGTTTATATTTCTCCAGTGGTTGGAGGTAAAGCGCGAAGGAGGTGAAGTAAAAAAGGCTCAGGGAAGCCAAGGCCAAGGTATAGCGTCGTCTCACGAAGCCCCACACCAAAACAGGAACAAAAAGCAACGGGAGCCAAAGCCAGGGCTCCTCAAACAGTACCCGCAGGATCCCAAAAAGGGCTAGAGCAAGAAGGGCAAACAAAGTGCCTACGATTGCCGACAAAATCATGGGGGCCCGAGCCCGCTTCAAGTAAAGCGCCACCCACAGGGCTGCCGCTGGATAGAGGGGCAAGATGTAGTATTCCTGTTTATTGTGGGAGAGGGAAAAGAGAAGGAAATAGGTCCCCATCCAGAGGCTGAGCAATATCCAGTGGTGGTCCTTTTTTTCTTCTCCGCCGCTTCCGCTTTTCCTCTGTAGAGTCCAAATCACGGCCGCGAGGAAAAAGAACGACCAGGGGAAAAAGTCGCCCAGAAAAACTCCCACATAATAGATGGGACTGCGCTGAGGACCGAAGTCCACTGAGACGAAGCGACCGAGATTCTCGCTTAAGAAGAACTCCAGAACGGGCTCCCAACCGGTCGTGATTCCTAAAAGTACAAACCAGAAGGAGCATAGAAATAAATAGATCAAACCGCCTGCCACCCAGGGAGACTGACCCAGTCGGCGTATTTGACCGCCAATCCAGAGATAGAGCCCCAGAAAGAACAGGGGAAGAAAGGCAACGGGCCCTTTGGTCAGAAAGGCCAGGCCAAAAAAAAGGCTGGCCAGAAGAAAATGATATTTTTTATGCGAGTGGACCCAGGAAAGAAAAAAGGCGATGGCCCACAACAAACAAAACAACAGCAGGACGTCAATCAGAAGTCGGCGTGACAGGATAAGGAAACGAAAAGTTGTGGCAAAGATGCCTGCCGCCCAAAGCGCCACTTGCCGGTCATAGAGAATCGTGCCGATGAGAAAAACCGCCAGAACGGATCCATAGGCCAGTAGCGCCATGGGAAAACGTTCCCAGAAAACGGAAGGAGAGAAAAGGCTGTAGAAAGGGGCCACCACCCAATAGGAAAGGGGAGGTTTGTTGAGTCGGGGTTTCCCGTTGAAGGAAGGGACGGACCAATTGCCCTGCTCCAGCATTTCGCGTGGGGTCTGGGCATAGAAGGCTTCATTACTGTCCCAAAGCGAGGAGTCATCCAGGGCCACGAAAAAGGGAAGAGCGAGAAGAAGTAGAAGCCAGTACTGGCGGATGAAGCTCATCGGGATCCAGAAGATATCACCGAGCAGTGTCGGATGGCCAGCGGGTCAGGGGGTCAGCCGGTCAGGAGGTCAGGTTCTCCTAGAACAGCTTCTTCTGCAACTCGTCGGTTATGGCGGCAGCGGTTGGGTGAGAGTGGCCCAAAAGCTTGAGCTCCTTGCGCTCCAGGCGTGAGAGAATCTCTCGAGCCCTGCCGATGACCCCCTGGGGCAAGCCGGCCAGACGCGCTACTTCAATACCGTAACTTTTGCTGGCTACGCCCGGGGCTACACGGTGAAAGAAAACGATCTTCTGGTTGGATTCCTGGACTCTCACACAATAGTTTTTTGCTCCTGCATACAGTGCCTCCAGTTTGGTCAACTCGTGATAATGGGTAGCAAATAAGGTTCGAGCCTTTCGCTTCTCCTGGGTGAGCAAATACTCCGCTACAGACCAGGCAATGGATAACCCATCAAAGGTGGCGGTTCCGCGGCCTACTTCATCCAGTAAGATAAAACTCCGCGGAGTAGCGGAATTCAGGATGGTGGCTGTTTCAATCATTTCCACCATAAAAGTGGATCGTCCCCGGGCCAGATTATCACTGGCACCCACGCGAGTGAAAATTCGGTCGACAACGCCGATGTGGGCCTCATCAGCCGGAACAAAAGAGCCCATCTGAGCCATGATCACGATGAGGGCATTTTGACGAAGATAGGTTGATTTTCCACCCATGTTGGGTCCGGTTAGAATCAACAGTTGATCCCCGTCGGCCTGACAGAGTAGGTCGTTGGGAACAAAGGGATCGCTGTTTTGAAGCTCCACAACCGGATGGCGTCCTCCCCGAATGGCCATCTCGTGGCTCTCATCCAAATGGGGTCGAACGTAACGGTATTTCTTGGCCGCTTGTGCAAGAGCCACTAAGCAGTCGATGCAGGCGATGGTCTGAGCCGTTTGTTGAATACGTTGGGCCTGCTGACCCACCTGCTTGCGGAGCTCAAAAAACAGTTTTTTCTCAAGCTCGAAGATCTTCTCCTGGGCGGTGAGGACCTTTTCTTCGTACTCTTTCAGTTCAGGGGTAATATAACGCTCGGATCCCACCAGTGTCTGTTTGCGGATGTAGTGAGCTGGAACGGAAGCCAGGTGAGTTTTGGTGATCTCGATGAAATAACCAAACACCTTGTTGTATTTGACTTTAAGGGAAGGAATAGCCGTTTTCTCGCGCTCCTGGGATTCCAGACGGGCAATGAAAGACTTTCCTGAACGTGTAATCTCGCGCAGTTCATCCAATTCTGAGTGGAAGCGGCTCCGGATCAGACCTCCTTCATTCAATCCCACGGGAGGATCCTCGGCAATAGCCTTTTCCAACAGCTGAACCAGATCTTGCAGGAGATCCAGCTGGGAAGAGAGCAGGCGACTGCTGTAACCATCCAGCAGTTCAGAGACTTTCGGAAGTTGCTGTAGAGAATTTTTCAGAGCCAGCAAATCTCGGGCGTTTGCCGTTTCCATGGTGATGCGGGAGAGAAGCCGCTCCAAATCCTGAATGGCTTTGAAGACCTGGCTAAGGCGGTCCATGCCCACTACCGACTGCGACAATTCCTGAATGGCATCCAAACGTTCATTGATCCGGGTCAATTCCAGGCTTGGCCTCAGCAACCAGCTTCGCAACAGGCGCGCTCCCATGGCCGTTTCCGTCAGGTCCATAACAGCCAGGAGAGTCCATTGCTTGTTTCCGTCAAAACCTTGGACCAACTCCAGATTCAGAACCGTGGATTCGTCCAGTTTCAGATACCGGCTGGTTTCAAGAAGATTCAGATGGGTGATATGAGCCAGTTGTGATTTCTGGGTCTCCTTCACATAGTGCAGCAGAGCTCCCGCCGCACAAATGGCCGCCTGGTGTCCGTTGAGCCCGAACCCATCCAGGGTGGATACCTGAAAATGCTCGAGCAGAATGCGCTTGCAGTAATCCAGATTGAAGGTCCACTGAGACTGAAGAGTTTTGACAGTCCGGTCTCGCAAGTCAGCGGGAACTTGACCGGAGAGCTTCTCCTGCTGTTCCTCGGAGAGAATCAGTTCGCGCGGCTGAAAATGCACCAGTTCTTGCTTCATCTCTGCCCAAGCCTGGGTACCTGAGAACTCACTCAGCAAGAACTCTCCGGTGGAGAGATCAAGAAAAGAAGCGCCCACGCGCTCCTGTCTCTCCACCAAACCGGCGATGAAATTATTTTCTTTGGAATCCAGCAGGCCTTCCTCGATGGTCGTTCCCGGGGTAACAATTCTTGTAACCTCACGACGCACAATCCCTTTCACCTGACGCGGATCTTCGGTTTGCTCACAAAGAGCCACCTTGTGACCTTTCCTGACGAGCCGGGCCAGATAGTTGTTGACTGCATGATGGGGCACTCCGCACATAGGGATGGGATCGCCCCTACGGTCGCGGTTGCGGGAGGTAAGGGTGATTTCCAGCTCGCGGCTAGCTAAGATGGCATCTTCGTAGAACATCTCATAGAAATCACCCAAGCGGAAGAACAACAGCATGCCGGGATGCTTCCGCTTGATGTCATGATACTGGCGCATCATGGGACTCAGATCTTTCATTTCTCTTGGTGCCTCTCTCGCCTTTGCCTTACTCTAGCAAGGGGGTATGAATTTTTCGGTGGGCGTGCTGTTGTGCTATCGTGCGGTCGTGCTGTCGGGTATCCGTAACCCACAGCAAGGGTAAAAGAAAACACGAAGTCGGAAGGCTGCGATCTTACGACAGCACAACAGCACAAATGCACGAATGCGCGATGTGACGAAGACCCCCATTCATATCCTGGCCATTGATACGGCCACCAATAGTGGAGGGGCAGCCCTGAGTCGAAACGGGGAAGTGATCGCTTCACTGATGGTGAAGGCGCCCCTTCAGTACGCAGAAAAAATTCTTTACCTGGTCGACTTTTTGCTGGATCAACACAAGCTCAAACTCGAGGAGATGGACTGCTTTGCAGTAGCCAACGGCCCAGGTTCCTTTACCGGCCTGCGCATCGGGATAGCCACCGTGAAGGGCTTTTGCCAGGGGCTCAACAAACCCGTTGTCGGAATTTCGACTCTCGAGGCACTCGCCTATCGTTTTCGCTGGGCTCATTCTCGGGTGGCACCCATGATCGATGCCCGTCGCCATCAGATCTACGGAGCAATGTTTAGGTTCAACGGATCCCAGATGGAGTTGGAACAAAAGGAACAAGTCAGTTCTCCCGCACAATGGCTCCAGGGAATATCCGGGCAGGAGTGTGTGTTTGTGGGTGATGGCGCGCAACTCTATAAGGAGACCATCGTGGCTACCCATCCTGAAGCGCGGGTGCTGGAGACCGATAACCGGGTGCTGGAATCGCTGTGCCAGATTGCTTATCAACGTTTCCAGGAGACCAAAACCCAGTCCGCACAGGAGCTCAAGGCCAATTATATTCGCCCCTCGGATGCGAAAAAGTAAGTTCCAAGTTTCAAGTTCCGAGTTCCTGGCGAAAGAACCAAGGTGGATAGCGGGATATCCAGAAAGTTAAAAGACCGAGCGGGATAAGTCAGAATCCGGAATTAAGATAGGTTCTCTAAAGTCTTGGAACTTGAACCCTGATGAACGCGCACGAAGCGCGCTCACCTGGAAGCCGTCCATGTCTAATCCTCAGCGCGAAAAAATGGTCATTGCCACCCTCTTCGGAGTGTTGTTTCTGGCCACGGTCGACAATCAGCTTTTGATTCCGCTGCTTCCCACCCTGGGCCGCGAATTCGGTGTTTCCGTCCAGAACTTGGGATGGCTCTTCAGTAGCTATGCCCTGGCAGCGGGTCTGTGCAGCCTGCTCCTGGGTCCGCTGTCGGACCGATTTGGGAGAGTCGTCTTCCTTCGGTTAGGGCTCGTCTTCTTTTGTTTAATAGCACTTTCTACATATTTCTCTCAAGGATATTCTCAGTTGTTTTGGTTCAGGGCAATGACCGGTTTAGCGGCCGGTTTGCTCTCTACCTGCACGGCCAGTTTGGTAGGAGACTTTTTCCCCTATGAGCGTCGCGGGCGCATTATGGGGGTGGTTCTAAGCTCTTACTTTGCGGCTTTGATTCTGGGGGTACCCCTGGCAGCGTGGGTGGCTCAGATATGGAACTGGAAAGGCATCTTTTTGGCTTCGTCACTCCTGGCCGTGCTTTTGCTCGTTTGTACGCTTCTTTTCTTTCCAGGGGATAGATTCTCTTCGGCCCGATCGACCAGCGTACGATGGAGTGTTTATCCTCGCCTCATCCTGCAGCGTGAAACGGCGGCGGCTGTAGCTGTTTCCTTTGGGGTTTCGGGGGCCACTCTGGCTGTCTTGACCTTTATTTCCGATTATCTGGATCAGAACTTTGGACTTTCACCCCTTCAGATTTCCTGGCTCTTTATGACGGCCGGGGTAGCGGCGGCTGTTGGGAGTCCGATCTCTGGATGGATCAGCGACCGCTTCACCAAAAGAAGAGTCTTTTTAGCAGCCAATACCCTACTCGTTGTTCCTTTGCTGGCGCTCGACCGGGTGGCGTGGGGGACACCCCTGATTGGACTGTTTTTCGTCATCTCTCTTTGCATCTCGTTTCGCCAGACTGCCCTTCACACCCTTCAAACCGAGCTTGTTCAAGGGGAAGAGCGGGGGACTTTTTTGGCCCTGAGGAACGCCTGTTCCCAATTAGGAATTTCTATTTCCGTTTTGGTGGCGGGAAATCTATACTCACAGGTAGGGTACAGGGGAGTTACCGTTTGGGCGGCTCTACTTACTCTGTCCAGCAGCGCGATCCTCTATTTTCTCATTGAGGAACCGATGGAGAAACAGTGAGAAAAATCATCATTCCAGCTCTGATCCTGCACTTTCTGGTTCTTTCGGTTTGGGGAGAGATTCCCTCGCCCGAAGAATCGTTGGGATTTCAGGTGGGAGCTGATCGGAAACTGGCCGACTGGCAACAGATCGTCGACTATTTCAGGGAACTGGAACAGAACAGTGACCGGGTTGTGGTCCAGGAACTGGGGAAGACCAGTCAAGACAACCCTTTTCTTCTGGTGGTGATTTCACATCCTGATACCTTGGCCGACCTGGCGGGTTTTCAGAAAATTCAGGAGATGCTGGCTGATCCCCGCAAGATTGTGGGAGATTCCCAGAAATTCATTGAGCAAGGTAAAACCGTTCTGCTGACGACCTGTGCCATTCATTCCACCGAGGTGGCATCAGCTCAAATGTCCATGGAGTTTGCCTATGATCTGGCCCGGGGGGAAGATCCTGAAACGGAAGAAATCCTCAAAAACGTCATTTTCCTGCTGGTGCCCTCGCTGAATCCTGATGGCGTTGACATGGTCACTCATTGGTACCGTCAGACTTTGGGAACACCCGCTGAGGGAGAGTCTCCACCTCAACTTTACCATCCCTATGCGGGACACGATAACAACCGGGATTGGTACATGTTGACCCAGAAGGAAACACGATTGGCCGTTGAAAAGATTCACAATGTTTGGCATCCCCAGATTGTGGTCGACCTGCACGAGATGAGTGCCTATGGGGCCCGTATGTTTGTACCTCCTTTCATGGATCCCATCGATCCCAATGTGGATCCCATTTTGCAGGCCCAGATTGTCTCCCTCGGGGGAAGCCTGTTTTCAGCCCTTATCGCGGCCGGGAAGAAGGGAATTGTGACCCAGGCCATCTATGACGCCTACACACCGGCCCGTGCCTATCAGCACTATCACGGCGGAGTCCGGATCCTCCTGGAGACGGCCAGGGTCCACCTGGCCACACCGATTTACCTCAACAGAGAAGAGCTTCGGTCGGGAGAAAACTATACCGTGCACCGGCCCAGTTGGAACTTTCCCGTTCCCTGGGAAGGAGGCGTGTGGCGACTGCGCGACATCGTCGAATACCAGAAAATCGCTCTGAGAGCGGCCCTTCTTCATGGAGCCCGCCATCGGAAATCGTGGCTTGAGAATTTTTATCGGGTAGGGCTTCGCAGTATCCAAAGAAGTCAGCCCTATGCCTTTGTCCTTCCTCCCGAGCAACGGGACTCTCAGAGTCTGTATGATCTTCTGGAGGTCCTGGACATTGGCGGGGTGGAAATCCAGCGCGCCCAAGAACCGTTCCAGGTTCGGTCATCCACAGTCGTTTCTGCTCCTCTGGGGCTCCCCAACCGACGGGAATTTCCCGCAGGCAGTTACGTGATTTTAATGCAGCAGCCCTATGGGGCGTTTGCCAAGACCCTCTTGGAGATTCAGCGCTATCCTGGATCTCGAGAGTATCCGGGCGGACCCTTCAAGCGCCCGTTCGATGTCACTGCTCAGACGCTGGGAATTCAACTGGGAGTTGAAAACTATCAGGTGATGGAGCCTTTTGAGGCATTTCTGAGCAAAGTCGATGAGGTGAGAGTTCCTTCAGGTCAAATCGAAGGAGAGGGAATATACGGGTTGTTTTCCCATACCGACAATGCCTTTGCCCGCCTTGTGAACCGACTGTTCAAACAGAATCGAGCAGTGTTCTGGGCGCCAAACGGATTTCGTGCCGAAGGGGAGAGTTTCCCGGTGGGAACACTCATGGTCCACTTCGACGAGGGTCAGATTGCTTTACCGCAACTGCTGGAGGACATTCCCTTGAAGATTCAGCTCGTGAAGAAGCGGCCGGAGTTGGCATGGCAACAGATCCGGATGCCCAGAATTGGCCTGTACAGGAGTTTCTCAAGTGCTATTGACGAAGGGTGGACACGCTGGATCCTGGAGGGCTACGAATTTCCCTATCAGAGCCTGCATGACCAGGATATTCGAGAAGCGGATCTGTCTGATTATGATGTAATCCTCTTTCCCCATCAGGAGCCCAAAAAAATCGAACAGGGACTGGGAGATTCTTATCCCGAGCAATATCGTGGTGGACTGGGAGAGGAAGGACTGGCTCGCTTACAGCAGTTTGCCTCCGAGGGTGGAACCGTAGTGTTTCTTGGGGCGGCCTCTCGATTGCCGCTTCTGCGCTGGCAGTTGGGTGGAGTCGATATTACCGAGAAGCTTACCTCACGGGAATTTTCCGTTCCCGGTTCTCTCCTGCGGGTAAGCGTGAATAATCGTCATCCCATCGGTTATGGAATGATGGAGGAGGCGGCAGTGATGTTCCGTCACACTCCTGTTTTTGATCTCTCCCGAGGCTTGTCGGTGGTTCGCTACAGCAGCAAAGACCCGCTTTTAAGTGGCTGGATCCATGGTGAGGAGCATCTGGTCGACAAAACCGCCCTTGCTGAATTTCCAATGGATCAGGGGAAAGTGATCTTGATTGGTTTTCGAACCCAGTTTAGAGCTCAAACTCGAGGAACTTATAAGTTTCTCTTCAATAGCCTCTACTACGCCACCACCCGATAGAACGCAGCCGGCGGACCGGCTGAAATTCAAAATCCAAAATTCAAAATCCGAAACAAATCCAAAACTCACAAGTTAGAAGTTTACGGTTAGCTGTGAATTGTCAAGTGTCTGTTGTCTGTGATTTACTGTCAATTGTCAGGAGCCTCGCATGTCCAACCGTAATTTTTGGAAAATCGTTTTATTCAGCAGCTTCATCTCGGCAGGAGTGGTGTTTTTCTTTTTGCGCTGGTCCTCTCCACCTTCCACTCAGGCTGAGTTTGCGCAGTCCTCCGGCACCACCTCCGGCACCACCTTCGACACTCCACTGACGGAAGACGAATCAATCAACATTAGGATCTATGAGTCACGAAGTCGCGGAGTGGTCAATATCACCACCACGACGCTGGAATACACCTGGTTTTTTGAAGTGGTACCCCGTCAGGGCGTGGGGAGCGGTGTTGTCATCGATAAAAAAGGGCATATCGTGACCAACTACCATGTCATTCGAGATGCCGAGCGATTGGAGGTGACCCTATATGACAAGGAGACATACGAAGCGGAGAGGGTGGGCATTGATCCCATCAACGACATTGCGGTCTTGAAGATTGATTGCCCTGAGGAGAAGTTGTACCCCGTCCAACTGGGGCGAAGTGATGATCTGAAAGTGGGACAAAAAGTCCTGGCCATTGGGAATCCCTTCGGTTTGGACCAGACCCTCACCACGGGCATCATTTCTTCACTGCAGAGAACCCTGCGGACCGACTTTGGGCTCATCGAAGATGTCATTCAGACCGACGCGGCCATTAATCCGGGAAACAGCGGGGGCCCCTTGTTGAACCGGCGAGGTGAGGTCATCGGTATCAACACCGCCATCTTCTCCAGGACCGGAGAAAGTGCCGGCATCGGTTTCGCCGTCCCTGTCAATACTTTGAGCAGAATACTCCCCGACCTTCTCGAGCATGGCCGGGTCCTGCGGGCCTGGTTGGGCGTCCAAGGACAACCTCTGAGCCGTCGATTGGCACAAGCACTGCGGCTTCCCGTTGAGAAAGGGCTGCTGGTGGTCCAGGTTGAGTCCCGTAGTTCAGCGGATCAGACCGGTATCCGAGGGGGCCAAAGACGCATCTTCTTCGGCAATGTCCCTCTCATGATCGGAGGAGATGTGATTGTTGCCTTGGGAGGTAAGCCGGTCACTTCAATGGAGGACATCGCAAGTATTCTGGAGGACAAGCGCCCGGGAGATACAATCTCTGTGGTCTATTACAGAGGTGAGAAAAGGATTGAGAAAGAAATGCGTTTAGAGGGAAGGCGGCTCCAGGGGACGTTCCGATTCTGACCTGACCACCGGAAGAGACTCTGACCTCCTGACCCTTCTGAATGGCTGATCTGGATTTTTTCGAGGTTCAGGGTCTTTTCCGAAGGGATGGTTCGCATTTTTTCAGAGGACAACGTTATAGTAGGCAGAGACATAATTGGAGGTAAACATTATGGTGAATCGGGTCATTTTAGTGGGACACTTGGGGCGGGATCCAGAAATGCGATACACCTCCTCGGGAACTCCTGTAACCAACTTTTCTCTGGCCACCAATGAACGGTGGAACGACCAAAAAGGCGAACGACAGGAGAGAACGGAGTGGCACAAGATCGTCACCTGGAATAAGCTGGCTGAAATTTCTAATCAGTACCTCACCAAGGGTCAGCTGGTCTTTATCGAGGGACGGATCCAGACTCGAGAGTGGGACGATCGCGATGGCAACAAACGCCGCACTACGGAGATTATCGCTTCAGACATGCGCATGATGAGTCCTCGATCTTCCGATGGGGTCGGTCCTCAGGAGCAGGAGAAGGAGCAAGAGCCCGTAGGCGTGGCGGAAGGTGGAAAAGCGACAGAAGAACCCATGGATGCCGGAGTGACCGAGGATGACATCCCCTTTTGATTTCGTCACTTTGTGACGAGGTGCGATAGCGCTCAGGGAACTTCGATTCCCAGTAACTGCAGTTCCTGACGGGCCAGGAGGGCTTCCTGGGAGTCTGGGAAAATGGTCACCAATTTGGTTAGAGTTTCAACCGCTTCGACATCGAGTTGAAGTTGTCGCAGGGCGAAGGCTTTTTTGTAGTAAGCAGTCGGGGTTTTGTCGGCATTGGGATAAAGGTTGATCACCTGATCAAAGGCCCGAGTGGCCTGCTCGTAGTATCCCTTCTCGTTATAGCAGACCCCCAGGTAGTAAGAGGCGTTGTCTGAATATTCGCTGTCCGAATAATTGGTGAGAAAGTCCTGAAATCCGGCGATCGCCAAATCATAGTTTCCCATCAGATAATCGTTGTAAACTGAACTATAAACCTGGTCAGGATGGATGGTGCTTCCGGCTGAAGGGACGTTGCGCAATGACTGGACTTGAAGTTGATTCTCCTGCAGCTTTAGCTGCAGTGCGGCAATGCGTGTGTTGGTATCGTCCCATTTAATGCTCAAACTCTGGACTTCCTGTCGCACCTGATCCAAAGCAATCTCCTGGGTAATACTTTGAGCTTGAAGGATCTCCCCCACCGAGGCCATTTGGATGTTGCTGGTGGCCATCTGGTCATTTAATTGCTCCAGCAAAGACTTCAAGATGGCCGTGGTGTCATCAACGCTTTTTTGAAGTAATCGAATCTGATTCTGCACCTGCAGGACGTCGTTTTGAAGACGAATAATTTCCTCTTCTGTTCCTGCCAGCCCCCAGGATAAAGATCCCGTCAGAACCATCAGAAAACTCATGATCGGTTGGATTCGCTTCATGATCGTCTCCATTAGCCGGGATTAGAATAGCCCCCGCTAACAAATTCTATCCTCGAGCAGAGCGGGAATCAAATGAAGGTTACAGGTTTCCAGTTCCTACCAGCTCGTGTCAGTTGTCAGTCTCTTCACCGGGTTACTATAAAATGAGCACGGCGGTTCAGCCGGTAGGCGGCCTCGTCATAACCGGGTGAAAAGGGCCGCTCCTCGCCGAAGGAGATCGTTTCCATGCGGTTAGGATCGACTCCCAATTGCACCAGATGGGCTTTGACCGCCTGTGCTCGCCGATCCCCCAAGGCCAGATTGTATTCCTCGGTTCCTCGTTCGTCACAATGGCCTTCAATCACAATGGTGGCGTTCGGAAACTGCTGGAACCAGCGGGCGTTTTCTTTGAGAACGCGCTCCCCCTCTGTAGTGATTCCCGCCTGATCGTAGTCAAAAAACAGGGGCTGGATTTTCCCCTCTTCGAGGGCCTGTTGAAGACCGTCCAGGTCCGTGGAGGTGATTATTCCCCGGGCCGATCGAGGAACGACAGTCACGCGAGTGCTGGCAGTGGCTTGTCCTCCGGGACCGGTGGCCGTTGCGGTATAGGTGGTGGACTCTCGAGGAGAGATCACTAAGGATCCGCTGTCGGCGACGTTTCCGATACCGCTATCGATTAAAAGTGACATCGTCTCGGTTGTTGTCCAACTCAGCGTCGTCTGCTCTCCGCGCTCAACGCTGCTAGGCGAGGCGGTCAGGGTCACGGTAGGTAAGGGACCAGCGCGCCGGGCGCGGGCTATGTCACCTGAACGGGAAGGACCTGGCGAGGGCGCCCTTGGGGGAGGCCTCTTCTGGCAGGCCGCCGCCGTGAGTAGACAGACGAAACAAAGGAGCCAACTCAGATTATGAAGAGAGACGCGTCGCATGTCAGATTTCCTCCACCCTTTATTCTTGGGGTTCAGTCACCGGATAACCCGCCCATGCAGGACTGTCGTTGCTGCCATAAGCGGTGATCTGTTTTAAATTTTTCCCATCGGCATTCATGACGAAGATCTGTTTGGATCCGGTTCGACTGCTTTGGAATGCGATATGGCGGCCGTCGGGGGACCAGTGCGGATTCTCGCTACTGCCAAGACCTGAAGTTAACTGGAAAATCCTTTCGGTAGCCACTTCTATGACGTAAATCTGGTGATTCCATTGGCCGCGTGGTTGCCAGGAATAGGTGATGAATCGGCCGTCCGGGGACCAATTGGGGCTGTCGCAGTGACCCCCTTCTCGAACCAGTTGTTGCACATTTGATCCATCAGTATCCATCACCCACAATTGAGGGGAACCGGAGCGATCGGAAATGAAAGCAATTTGCCGTCCCGTTGGACTCCAGGTAGGCGAAGAATCTATGGCTGAGTGGTTGCTCAGGTTTTTGAGTCGGCCGCCGTCAAGATTAGAGATGTAGATGCCTGCATCCGTGCCATTTACTTCGCGGGTTGAAAAGGCCATCTGTTTGCCATCGGGGGAAAAGGCCGGGGATGCGACATAGGAGCTCGGTAGCGGCACCACTCTTCGGCCTCCATCCAGATCCTGAATCCACAATTCCCATCGGTTGCTACGGGGAAGATGGGTGATGAAAGCCAGTTTCGAGTTATCAGAGGACCATTCGGGAAATTTATTTAACCCCCCGTTGGCGGTGATGGTCCGCTGATTCGCTCCATCATAGTCCATCACATAGATCTCCTTGCCTTGACCTTTGAGAGAACTATAAGCGATCTGCGCACGAGCCACGCCGCGACTGGTTCCAGCAGACAACTGGAAAACCACCTGATCGGCGAATTCGTGAGCCACTCTTTGAATCAATGCCTCATCTGAGATGTTGTAGCGCTTTCCCAGAACCTGTTCTCGTGTCCGCACGTCGTACAGATAGGCCTCCACCACGGCGAGTCCGCTATCCACCTGAAGGTTGCCAAAGATGAGAAAGTCCACGTCCAGAGTGGGGATTTTCCAGTTGTCAAATCTGACATCGGTGGGAGATCGTAACGGTTTCAAAGGATAGAAGCTCTTGGAAGGCATCTCAAAGAAAGCGGAGAACTCCAGATCATCCCACAAGACCCGATCAAAAATCCTTAAGGCTGCCCGAACTTCCGAGGTGTCTGAAGTTCGGGCTACAAAATCGGCCACGGCCAGCTTGGTATCCTCTCTGGGACGAGGATAGATCACCACGTCAGGCGTTTGAGCCTTGAGAAGGGAGGGGAGGCAAATGAAACAAAGGACAAGGATTTTTCCAGTCATGCGAGTGTCTTTCTTCTTTTTAGCTTCTTTGGTCAATCGACCTCTATTCTCTTCCTTCATCCTCTTCCTTCATCCTCCGGGAGGGTACTCAAAGTAGGCAGTGAATTTCACCGTTCGATTGCGGAGTTCATAGGGCAACGGAGAGAGGGGATCGCTGGCACGAACGGCTCGCTCAGCAGCCAGGTCAATGCTTCCAATGCCGCTCCTGTGCTCGATTTGGATTTTGTCGATACGGCCATCGGCTCGGATCTCAAAACTGATGACGGTGCGAACGGGATTCGCCAGCTGACCCAACGAAGTCTTTAACCAGTTCCGTCCGATCCGCTGTTCAACCTGGCGCACGTACCAGGAGTCCATGGCTCCCTCGCCCGTTCCCGTGCCGATGGTGACGCCCTGTCCTCCTCCAAAGCCCCCACCTGATCCCGAACTCTGCCCACCGGGTCCGCCGCTTCCTGGTTCCGGCTCACGGGGGATCGGTTTGGGCCGAGGGTTTTCAGTGGCGGCTTGGGATTTCGCTGGGGAGGCAGGAGGCGTTTTAGGGGTTTCCCGGGGGGGCGGCTTTTCCACCAAGACGCGCTCCTCCTTCTGGGGAGCCGGCGGATCGGGTTTGCTCGGCTCGGGCGTGGTCACCGCTTCGGGCCGGGGAGTTATGGCGGGTTTATGCATCCCGGTACCGCCGCTGAGCTCAGCCGATAACCCGACCTTCACGAAGTTCTCTCTCTGGCCGCCTCCCTCGCCGCTTCCAATGACTATAGGTGCACCCCTGGGAAACAACTCGGAGGAAAGGAGGAAAAAAAGGAAAAGCAGGACGTGGCCCACGGCTGAGACCGTGAATGCCCCTCGATATCCTGCTTCACGCACGTGCGGGCTGATGACCCCTGGGGACATTCGTCTCACTTCTCCAAATAGGGTTTGGTGACTAAATTAATTTGATGGTATCCCGAGACTCGCACCTCGTCCACCACAGCAACAATCGTCTTCCATCGTACGTCTTCATCGGCCTGAAGAAAGATGGCTTCTCCACTGTCTCCAACCTCGCGCCTGAGCCACTCACCCAGTTCATTGAAATTGATAGGATTAGACCGATAAAAAAGCATCTCCTCTCGACTGATGGTGATGACAGCCGCCCGTTCGGGATCGACGGGCTCAACCGTTCGCGTCCGGGCAAGATTCACCTCGATGCCGGTCTGAAGGATGGGTGCAGTGACCATGAAAATGATCAGTAAAACCAGGATCACGTCCACCAGGGGAGTGACGTTGATCTCCGATATGGAAGGTCGAGTCGGGTTGAGCGGATTACCAAAAGCCATTTCAACTTACTCCAAAACTGCGTTCGACGGTGTTTAGGAACTCTGCCGAAAAATCATCCATTTCGACGCCAAAAAGTTTGAGCCGATTGAGAAAGTGGTTATAGGCGATAACTGCCGGAATGGCGGCAAAAAGTCCAGCTGCAGTTGCCACGAGAGCTTCACTGATTCCCGGAGCAACGGCCTGAATAGTGGTCACAGCGCCCTCTCCGAGACCTTGAAAGGCATTGATGATTCCGATCACCGTGCCGAACAATCCAATAAAAGGAGAGACGGCCCCAGTGGTGGCCAGCCATGGAAGAAAGGTTTCCAGTACAGTCATCTCCGTGTGGGCCGTTTTTTGCAGGACCCGTTCCACACTGCTGAGACTCTTGAGTGTTCCCGGATTGAGGGCTAACTGGGAAGAATCGTCTTCGGACTCGGGGGACTTCATCTGCTGGCTCAACTCCTCATAGCCACCCTTGAATATCCCGGCCAGAGGGGACTGCGGAAACCGCTCACATTTACTGTAGAGTTCCGAGAGGCTGGAGGTTCTTCTAAAGCGCTCATAAAACTCCTGGGACTGTTGCCCCACCTCTTTGTAAAAGCGAACCTTTTGGAAGATGATGCCCCAGGAAAACAGGGAGAAAAAGAGAAGGATCAGCAAAACCATTTGAGCGATCGGACCGCTATTGCCCACCAGTGACCAGAAACTGCCAAAGCTCCCCTGAGCTATAAAGAGGGCCAATTCCAACCTCCTACACTCTCGATCCGGTTCATGTTCATCATGACCTGCCTGTAATCATATACCAAACACCGATTGAGCTACTGCTGGATCAACCACCAACTCTAGAGGGTACTCAAATGGCCTGTCAAAACCACAAACCACAGACCAGAAGACAACAGACAACAGACCAAGAAATGGGGGAGAGCAGGGGATCGACAGCCATATCGAAAACAACCAAAGCGGGCATCTCTTGATTAAGTGCCTTATTTCATAGGTCATAAATAGCGGAAACGTCTGTTCCAGCGCCGGCCTATCCCCATAGCCGCTAGGCTCCCGCTGAGGACACCCTGCTCGTGTACAATTCATGTCAGTTGTTAGCTATCAGCTTTTTAGTAGCTTTTTGTCATGCTGAAGTTCCTCTCCATTAAGGATTTTGCTCTGATCGATCGTCTGGAAATTGAATTCAGCCAGGGGCTGAATCTGATCACCGGTGAAACCGGATCGGGGAAATCCATTCTGGTGGATGCTGTAGGCTTGCTGGTGGGAGGGCGTGCCTCTCAGGAAATGGTTCGTCAGGGCTTTGATCAGGCCCGAGTGGAGGGAATCTTTGAGCTCTCCAGAGAACATCCGGCACGAGTGTGTCTTGCTGATGCGGGGATTCCGCTGGAGGGCGGGGAACTTATTATCCGCCGGGATATCTCCCGGTCGGGTTCCAACAAGGTCTTTATCAACGGGGTTTTGAGTCCACTGGCTACGCTTTCCCAGCTGGGGGCACTTTTAGCGGATATTCACGGACAGCACGAGCAGCAACTCCTCTTGCGACCCAGCGTTCAATTGCAATTTCTGGATGCCTTCAGCGCTCACGAACAATTGTCACAACAGGTAAGAGAGGCCTTTCATCTGCTCCAGGGAGTTCGTTCAGAACTGGAGCGCCTGCAGGCCAGCGAGCAGGAAAGACTGCAGAGACTCGACACCCTCCAGTTCCAAACTGCCGACATTGAAAAGCTTCAGTTGAGAACCGGCCTAGACGTGGAGCTGGAAGCAGAACAAGGGCTTTTGGCCAGTGCAGAAAAACGCCTGAACGCATCGCAACGGGCCTATCAGGACATTTATGAACGAGAAGAGTCCTCGTTAAGTCTGCTGCATCGGGCAATGAAAGAATTGGAAGAACTTCGTGGTATGGACCCTCAGCTGGAGCCGGTGATGGTGAAACTGCGTGATTCACGTTACCTGCTGGAAGAGGTGGCCTACCAGCTTCGCGACTATACGAATCAAATTGAGTCCAACCCGGGACGCCTGGACGCTGTTCAGGAGAGGCTTTCGGAAATTCAAAAGGCCCGCCGAAAATACGGGGAAACCGTGGATGAGATTCTGGCTTATCTCGAAAAGGCCCAACAGGAAGTCCACGAGCTCTCCCAATGTGAAGCCGAAATAGAGCAACTGGTTGAGAAGGAGAGTCAACTGGAGAGCAAATATCGAGCACTGGCCCAGCGCCTTTCCAGGAGCAGACACCAGCAAGCTAAGATGCTCAGCAAGCAAGTGGAACGTGAACTAACCGATTTGCACATGGGAAGCGCCGCTTTCACGGTACAGGTAAACACCTCAGATGAAAGGACCACTGAACAGGGAATGGACCAGGTGGAATTTCTGATCAGTGCCAATCTAGGTGAATCCTCAAAACCCTTGTCTAAGATCGCTTCTGGAGGAGAATTGTCTCGAACCGTGCTGGCTCTGAAATCGATTCTCACTCTGGAGAAGTATTCGAAGACCTTGGTTTTCGATGAGGTGGATGCAGGCATTGGCGGCCGAGTTGCCTCCACCATCGGAGAAAAGCTAGCCCGTCTGGGAACTGTGCACCAGGTCTTTTGCGTGACCCACCTTCCACAAGTCGCCTCATATGCTTCCCAGCATTTTTATGTCACCAAGCGCCACAGCGCCGAGCGAACCATCGTTGAGATTGTTCCTCTTGAACAGAGGGCAAGAGTGGAGGAACTCTCAAGAATGATGGCAGGGAAGGCCTTAACGGAAACCACCCGTAAGCAGGCTAGAGAATTGTTGCGGAGAGGGAAGGATTTCGTTACTTCATGACTTCGTCCCTTTGTGCTGCCGTCACAAAGGGACGGCAGCACAAATCCTTGTATCCCTTGCTTGAAGTCCGATAGAATAGCTCTCATTAATGATGCTTCAGAAATTTTGTATCGAAACGTTCGGATGCCAGATGAACGAGCACGATTCGGAGAAAGTTGCCGGACTGCTTGCCCATCACGGTATGGTCGCGGTCAACTCGCCCGAGGAGGCCGACCTGTTTTTACTCAATACCTGCAGCGTCCGCGAGAAAGCTGCCCAGAAGATGTACAGTCGTTTAGGAGAAATCAAGAAGCGGAAGAGCACAAACCCTAATTTTTTGATCGGAGTGTTGGGGTGCGTGGCCCAGCAGGAAGGTGAAGCGCTGATGAGCAAGGCGCCGTTCGTGGATCTGGTGGTGGGTACCCATATGATTCACGCCCTCCCCGACCTGCTGGAGGAGATCGAGCAAGAGCGCGGAGGCAGGACACGTGTGGCTACGGACTTTATGGAGAGTCCGGCACCTGTAGAGATTCCTCAGGTGATGCGCCAGAACAGCTTCCGTGCCAACATCACCATCATGGAAGGCTGCAACAAGCATTGCAGCTTTTGTATTGTGCCCTACACTCGAGGCCGGGAAAGGAACCGTCCTGCCACGGCAGTAATGAATGAAGCTCGAAGGGTTGTCGACCAAGGCTTTGTGGAAATTCTCCTGTTGGGACAGACCGTCAACAGCTATAAGGATCCCCACAACCGGCGCTTCAAATTCGCCGACCTGCTCTCTGAGGTGGCGGCCATTCCGGGGCTTCGGAGGGTTCGTTTCACTTCACCTCATCCGCGTGAGTTTGACGATGACTCCATCTCCGTCATCGGTGAAAAGGAAACCATCTGCAACCAGGTCCACCTACCCGTCCAGTCGGGTTCCAACCCCATCCTCAAGCGTATGCGGCGCCAGTACACCCGAGAGCGCTATCTTGAATTGGTGGACAAGTTTCGAAACTGCGGTCGCTCCATCGCTTTGTCTACAGACATCATCGTAGGCTTTATAGGTGAGACGGAGGCGGACTTTCAAGAGACCCTGAGCCTGGTCGAGGAGGTCCAGTTCGAGTCCATGTTCTCGTTTAAATACTCTCCTCGTCCTGGAACCGAAGCACAACACTTCGAGGGTGATCTTCCCGAGGAGGAAAAGACACGTCGTATCATGGAATTGCAGCGTCTTCAGAAGGGAATTCAGCTGCGCCTACACCGCCAACGTTATCTGGGGCGCTGTTGGAATGTTTTGGTGGAAGGAACAGCACGTGATGGTGTGCGTCGCTATGGGAGAACCACGACCAACAAGATTGTGAATTTCCCGGGAAACGACCAGCCAGGGACATTCACTGAGTTACTTGTCACCCATGTGGGTCCCAACAGCCTGGTCGGCCAAAAGCTTGAGGAAATTGAACAGAACCGAAGGGAGCAGAATTATGGAACGAGAATTTAAAATCAAGGGGTTAATTATGGACCCCCTAACCAACTCTCCCATCGTGATCCTGCAGAGCCTGGAGAAAAACACCTTATTGCCCATCTGGGTAGGAATCTTCGAGGCCAATGCCATTGCCCTGCAGATTGAGCGAATCGATACCCCTCGCCCCCTGACCCATGACCTGATCAAGAATATTCTGCTGCAACTCGACGCCAACGTGGACAAAATTGTGGTCACCGACCTCCAGGAAAATACCTTCTATGCCGTCATTCACCTTCGAATGAACGGCGATCACATTACCATTGACAGTCGCCCCAGCGATGCCATCGCCTTGGCCTTGCGGACCGACGCGCCCATTTTTGTCACTGAAGAGGTCATCAACAACAGCCGAAACATCAGCCTGGAAAAAGAGAATCTAGATTCAGAGGACATTAAGAAGTGGCTGGAGAGCCTCAATCCCGACGATATGGGCAGATATAAGATGTGAGTGGGCCACGAAGTGGCGTGACTTCGTCACAGTGGTGCTGTTGTGAAGTTGGTGCAAGAATCCCCCGGGCAAGAGAGAACACCTAAAACAGCAGGGTTTCTAGCGATTTCTCAAGTCAACATCTAGGAAACACCCTGTAAGATCCTTTAAATACAGGATAATATTGTTGCAGTGGGTCGTCCTGAACTCGATCTTGAAGGTACTGGAAGGACGGAAGAGAGAAGTTGGGTGAATTAAAAGTTTACATAATATTTCTTATCCGACTTTCCGGGTATCCCAGTCCCACCATACTCCACACGGTTTTACCAGTCGTCAATTCGATGCGAATCCAGGAGATCCCCTTCCTGCATCTCGTTGTCGTTCAGCTCTTGTCGGGCCTGATGCCCGTCCAACAGCACGAACGCACCGCGTCACAAAGTGAGGGTAGCACGAACGCAGGAAGTCACTTCTTCGGGGCCGGCTCCGGGAGTTGGCGAGCCTTGACCTCCGATTCAAAGCCCACCTTTTTGTGATTGCCATCGCAAAAGGGCTTGTTCTCGGAGGCGCCACAGCGACAAAGCGAGATCACGGTACGTCCGCGAAGGTCAAAGAGGTTCCCTTCGGCATCCTGAATCGCAAAATTTCCTGTAACCCGGAGCGGTCCGTTATTTCGGCAAAGAATTTCAGTATCTGGCATAAGAAGTGCTCCTTTTCACACGGGTAAAGATAAAAGGACGGCTTATTCCTGATCAACAGGCAGATGTCCTTGAGTGGTGAGAAATTTTTCCAAGGTTCCCACATGTTCCTTGAATTCAGCAAACCGGTCCAGGCTGATGGTGAGACCCTTCCTGGTGGGTTTCCATTCGCTTTCGTCGTTCTCAAAATAGACGCGAATATCGGCGTATTTTTTGCCCTTATATTCACTCAAACTGAAAAAAATCTTCTCATTCGGACCTTTTTCCATTTCCGCAACGGGCTCACTCATGGCGTTCTCCCCTGATCCATTCTGGCCAAACATCTACAATTTCGTTCAATCCGCAGACGTTACCATATTATGATCCCAGGCGGAATGGGCGAGCCGGGGCTCACTTTCTCTTCGCTCACAAGTCGGGGATGGCTATCAGGTATACTATGAGGAAAATCAAAGCAGGACGAGGAGGGACGATGAGTGAGAAGGTGAGCCGGGACCAGCCGCTGAGTTATCTGAAGTCCTACAAAAAGAAGAGTCTGGGCGTGATGCAGAGGATCTCTGAGGAGGAGGTGGCCGGGTTGATTACCCTTCTGGCCGATGCCCGTGAGGCTAACCGTCATATCTTTCTGTGCGGAAACGGCGGGAGTGCTTCCACGGCCTCGCACTTTGCCAATGACCTCGGTAAAGGGGCTTCCTGGAATCGGGACGAACGATTTCGTGTGCTGGCTCTGACCGATAACGTTTCCTGGATCACGGCGCTGGCCAACGACATGGATTACTCACAAATTTTTGTGGAACAGCTAAAAAACTACGCCAGCCCCGACGATGTCCTGATCGCCTTTAGTGGCAGCGGCAATTCCCCTAATGTGCTGGAGGCTGTCCAGTGGGCCAATGCAAACTCCGTGATAACGGTGGGCATCACGGGACGACCGGGGGGAAAGCTGGGAGAGATGGCAGGTTATCCGATTTTTGTGGAATCCTCCCACATGGGACACATCGAAGAGGGTCATTTTCTCATTCAGCATCTAGTGGGTTACTACTTTATGGAAACGGAGGAGTAGCCTGGGCTCTGCATCAATTCTCTACTGCAACCATCCGCCCTGCCCGTGCTGTTTGCCACGAGTGGCGAGAACCTCTGGAATGTGGGAGGCACCTCAGGTGCCGAACAACTCAATTCCTGAAATAGCTGTCACCCTCCAGCACAAGGTGACTACCCCCATTTGTTCTCGGATTCGGCACCTGAGGTGCCTCCCACATTCCGGAGGTCTCTGCAAGCCTGACGGTCTCGGCGAGCCACCGGCTCGCCCTACGCCGCTTCGCCACGAGAACCTATGAATAATCCAGGCTATGGCTTGACTTGCACAATTCGTATCTCTTATGCTTTGAGTCGACTGGCGAGGAAAAGATGAGCACTACAATCGAGGGAACACACAGGGTCAGGCTCTCCGAGAGGAGCTTCTTCCCCGGCTTGCTCGGCCTCGTAATTATCAGCGACATTATTCTCTCCGGTTCTTTGCGGAGGGATTTACCCATTACGGGTTAAACTCCCTAAGCTCCGTAAAGAACCTGAAATTCCCAATCCTCAAAAACAGTGTTCTTAACGAAGCTAGCCCGTATTATGCATAGTCCCGAAGGGAGCTATTTCGTGGCTTTCGCTTAGCAGAACTCGGGCGCGAAGCGAATAACAGCAAGGGAGACTAGATGCGACAGGTTATTTCACTATTGGTTGAAAACAAAGCTGGGGTACTGTCACGCGTGGTGGGACTCTTTAGCCAGCGTGGCTACAACATTGAAAGCTTGAACGTGGCTCCAGCGCTGGAGGCCGACGCTTCTCGAATAACGCTGACCACAATCACGGATGAAGCCGGGACCGAACAGGTCGTCAAACAACTCAGTAAGCTGATCAATGTCGTTAAAGTAACGCCCTACGACTCGGCAACCCAGGTGCTCAGAGAGATGGCACTGGTGCGAATCCAGGTCAACGAAAGCAACAGGACTGAAGTCTTGGCTCTCTCCGAGGTCTTTCGGGCCCGTGTCATCGACGTGAGACCCACGAGTTATATCTTTGAAGTGACCGGACAGGCCGAGAAAATCGACGCCTTTTTACAAAATGCCCAGGTCTATGGAGTCCGGGAGCTTCACCGTACGGGAGAGCTCACCCTGTCCCGAGGGAAAGTGGGAAAGAAACAAAGTTCCTCGGCCCGGGAGAAGCCGGCGCTGGTCAATGATCCTAATCAGAAAACCCCCTCCAAATCGGAGGTCAAAGCGAAACATGACTGAAATTTTCCATGACACCCGCCGAATTCTCACCCACTCTTTCCGACTAGGTGACTTATGAGCGAGAGCAAACGAGTTTTCATCTATGACTGCACGTTGCGAGACGGTACTCAGGGGGAGCGGATCTCACTGAGCGTTGAGGACAAAATCCACATTGCTCAGAAGCTGGATGCCTTTGGTGTGGATTACATTGAAGGCGGCTGGCCAGGCTCCAACCAGAAAGACGTGGAGTTCTTCAAGCGTGCCCGAAATTTATCCTGGAAGACCAGCAAAATCGTGGCCTTCGGAAGCACTCGCCACCATAAGTATTCGGTGGAAGAGGATCCCAATATTGCCGCCCTGCTCGAGGCCGATACTCCGGTGGTAACCCTGGTCGGTAAAAGCTGGGACTTTCACGTGGAGCGTGCTCTGGGGACCACTCTGGAGGAAAACCTACGCATGGTCCAGGACAGCGTGGCTTACCTGAAGAAAAAGGGCAAAGAGGTCATCTTTGACGCCGAACACTTCTTTGACGGCCATGCGGCCAACCCTCGATATGCCAAGTCGGTCATTCGAACAGCCCGCGAGGCGGGGGCGGACTGGGTGGTCCTGTGTGATACCAATGGAGGAAACCTCCCCTCCAGCATTGAGTCGCTGGTCCACCAGTTAAGCCCGGAATTCCCCTTCCTGGGTATCCATACCCACAATGACTGCGAGCTGGGAGTGGCTAATACCATTGCCGCAGTCCAGGCTGGAGCCCGTATGGTTCAGGGAACCATCAACGGATATGGGGAACGTGCTGGAAACGCCAATCTCTGTTCCGTGATCCCTGCGTTGGAGTTGAAGCTGGGTAAAGAGACGGTCGGACCGGAAAAACTCAAAGGCCTCACTTCCCTTGCCTATTTTGTGAGTGAAACCGCCAATATGGTGGTGCCCAATAATCTTCCCTTTGTGGGCAAGAGTTCCTTCGCCCACAAAGGCGGACTCCATGTGAGCGGCATCAACAAAGACCCAAAAACTTATGAGCACATGGATCCGGATGCTGTGGGAAACACTCGACGCGTCCTGGTTTCGGATTTGTCGGGAAAAAGCAATTTGCTTTACAAAGTTAGAGAATTCGGAGATTTGGATGAACAAGATATTGACTTGGACGCACTCCTGGAGCACATCAAAAAACTCGAATACAACGGGTACCAGTTTGAAGGCGCCGATGGCAGCCTGAAGCTCCTTTTCCGCAAGTTTGGAAAGGACCAGAATCAACCGTTTGAGTTTAAAGGTTTTCGGGTGCTGGTCGACCAGAATCACACGGGCCAGTTTGTGAGCGAGGCCACGGTCAAGATCTGTGTCGACGGCATCGAGGAACATGTTGTTTCAGATGGCAGCGGACCTGTTCACGCCCTGGACTGCGCCATTAAAAAGGCGCTGGTGCGCTTCTTCCCCGAGATTGAGGAGATTCGGCTCATCGACTACAAAGTGCGTGTCTTGGATGCTCAGAGCGGAACCGCCGCCAAGGTACGTGTACTGATCGAGTCCACCGATGGTCACCGAAGCTGGACCAGCCTGGGCGTCTCTTCAAACGTCATGGAGGCCAGTTGGCAAGCCATTATCGACAGCGTGCTCTACAAGCTGGTGTTTCCCGGACAACAGACAACAGACACCAGACAACAGACAAAGGCACCCAGCGGGCAGCTTTCCTAGCCCACAGTACCAAGAGGTGTCCGAAGTCTGAATCCCCACTTCTCGATTCTGGATCCTGGTCTGCGTTCTGTGACTGAAATTCATTTATCTTGGGTTTTGAGATTTTGAATTTGTTTGGGATTTTGAATTTCCGGCCTCCGGCCGGTGATTTTGGATTTCAGCCGGTCTCCCGGCTGCGGTTTGTTCTTCTACCGGCTCAATTTCCTGATTTTCTTCGCCATCTCGCGCGCCAGGTACAGGTGAATCAGCATATTCTCCCCTTTCAGGTCTTCCAGTTGAATGACGCTCTCGACTCGGAACAAATATTCGGTGATTCTCTTCTCCGCTTTGCCAATCTGCTCGCCTATGAATTGTGTTTCCTTTTCATATAGGGAGTCAGGCTCCTGGGGTTCGACAGGCTTGAGATCACCTTTGTCTTTCAGAACCGTCAAAACGAAACGAAGCATGTTCCAGACATCACTGGCTTCGTCCTGAACACCTTTGAGAGCGTTCCTCCACTGGACTCGGGCCTGTCCGATGACCTGCGCGGAAGAACCCTGAAGGATCGTTTCCTGGGCCTGCTCGACCTGGGCGAAATGGTTGTTTAGATGAGCCAGTTTTTCACGCAGTTCCGACAGATAGTGATCAATTTGACGATCGACGTAGTCGTCCAGGAAGGGGTCGCGGCGTCCCGTTCCTCGGGTACCAAAGGACCTCAAATTCCCAAGCTGGCGGCGAAAATGGGCTCTGAGGATAGGATTTTGGCGGGCTGGTGGGGGTTCTTCCTCCTCCTGGGCACCCGGAGCGAAGCTCACAGAACCAGCAAAACAAAGATACAGGCAGCCAACAAAAATCGATAGACGACGAAAGGAAGGTAAGTACGAGTTTGTAGAAATCGGAGAAGATACTTGATGCATAAAAAGCCGCTGACAAAGGAAAATATTACACCAACAAGAAGAGTTAAAAAAGAGCCCGTCTCATTGCTCGCAGACCCCCACAACAGATAAAGACGAGAAATCGTGGCCAAGGCGATCACCGGCGTCCCCAGCAAAAAGGAAAATCGGGCGGCGTCGGCCCTGTTCAGCCCCAGCATCAAAATCGCTGTGATGGTCACACCCGAGCGACTGACCCCGGGTATCAGCGCCAGAGCCTGTGCAAGGCCTACCATCAGGCCATCCCGAAGACGGATGCTCTTCAGGTCGCGCGATTGGGATCCCTGATGATCCGCCCACCCCAGGAGAAGACCGAACAGGGGAAGAGTGAGCACCGTTACTCCAGGGGTGCGTAGGTGATTCTCGATGAAGCCTTCAAACAGACCTCCAACCAGAATAGCCGGCAGCGTGCCCACCACAAGCGCGCCCAGGAGCCCAGATTGCGGGGGGACTGATGGGTTCATCAAAAATCTTAAGCACTGTTTTCCAATCTCCTTCCACTGCTGGCGAAAATAGATCACCAAAGCCAATAGCGTTCCCCCATGCACCACCACATCAAAGGTCAGCCCCATGGCTTCCCAACCCGCCAGCCAAGGGAGCAAAATGAGGTGAGCAGAGCTGCTGATGGGAAGAAATTCGGTAATCCCCTGGAGGATACCCAGAAAGAGAGCCTGTATGGAGGCATTCGTCGGCATCGCGGAAGCTAAGGGTCGAGTTTTGCGAGCGAGAAGTCAAGATTTGCCATGCTATACTTTAAATTCGAGGTTCAAACTTCACATTTTGACTTATGACTCAAGAAACCGTTCTCATCCTTGACTTTGGGTCCCAGTATGCTCAGCTGATTGCCCGCCGCATTCGTGAGGCTGGAGTGTACTCGGAAATCCTGCCTTTTAACACCTCCTGGAAGGAAATCGAAGCCCGTCATCCCATGGGAATTGTGCTCTCGGGAGGACCCGATTCGGTGTTCGCCGAAGGGGCTCCCCATCCCGAGAAAGAACTCTACGACTTTCAAGGCCCCCTCCTGGGGATCTGCTATGGAATGCAGCTCATGGCTCACCACTACGGGGGAAAGGTGTCTCCTTCGCAGAATCGAGAATACGGCAAGGCCATACTCCAGATCGTTGACGGGAGCCCTCTTTTTCAGGACTTGCCCAAGAAAACTGAGGTGTGGATGAGTCACGGAGACCGGATTGAAACTCTTCCACCCGATTTTGTTGTCATCGGGCGAAGTGAGAATGCCCTTGCCGGCATGGCCCATGAAGATCGAAAAATCTATGGTATTCAGTTTCATCCTGAAGTCGTTCACACTCCCTGCGGCAAACAGATCCTGAAAAACTTTCTCCTTGAGATCTGTAAGTGCCGCGCAGATTGGACGATGTCCTCTTTTGCAGAAAGTGCGGTCACCGAGATTTCCGCCCAAATCGGTCAGTCTCAAGCGGTCTGTGGCCTCTCAGGCGGGGTCGATTCTACGGTGGCAGCGACGCTGGTTGATCGCGCCATCGGTGATCGGCTCACCTGCATCTTTGTCGACAATGGATTACTCAGAAAGAATGAATTCGAGGAAGTACTCCAGGAACTTCAGGAGAAGCTCTCTTTGAATGTCGTGGGTGTCGACGCCGGCCGTGAATTTCTGGAACCTCTGGCCGGAGTCGAAGACCCTGAGGCAAAGCGGAAAATTATTGGGGAGCAGTTCATCCGCGTATTCGAACGGGAAGCCAAGAAGTTGGGCGGGATTCAATTTCTTGTTCAAGGCACCCTCTATCCGGATGTGATCGAATCAGTTTCCGTCCTAGGCCCCTCTGCTACCATCAAGAGCCACCACAATGTGGGGGGACTGCCCGAGAAAATGAATCTCTCCCTGGTTGAGCCTTTAAAGAATCTGTTCAAGGATGAGGTGCGACGCGTTGGCCAAGAGTTGGGACTCCCGGAAAGTCTCATTCAGCGGCAGCCCTTCCCCGGGCCGGGTTTGTCTGTACGCATTATCGGCGAGGTCACGGAAGCTCGTCTCTACACGTTGCGAGAGGCGGACAAGATCGTAGAGCAGGAAATAAAAGGTGCAGACCTCTATGCTAAGATTTGGCAGTCGTTCGCGGTTTTGCTTCCTGTCAAGAGTGTCGGTGTCATGGGAGATGAAAGAACCTATGAGAATGTCATTGCGATCCGTGCCGTACATTCCGTGGATGGGATGACTGCCGACTGGGTTCCATTGCCTCACGAACTGCTGGGGCGGATCTCTAGCCGGATTGTGAATGAAGTCCGAGGGGTCAACCGTGTGGTTTACGACGTGAGTTCGAAACCTCCCAGTACCATCGAATGGGAGTAAACGGAGGGGGGATGGGAATCTTGGGGACCGTCCTAAGAATTCTCCTAGAATTCGGGGACTGTCCCCAAACTCTTCATCTCCTCCGTAGAGAATAGAAAATAGAAAAAAGAAACAAGAGTTAGAGAAGAACAATAGAACCGGACAACCTCACGAAGTCACGAAAGCACGGGCGCGCAAAGCGCGCCTGAACAAAAGCATCCATGAGTCACTTCGTTCACCTGCACCTGCATAGTCATTACAGTCTCCTGGACGGTGCCAATCAGCTCGAAGCCGTGGTGCGCCGTGCTGCAGAGTTGAAGATGCCGGCCCTTGCCTTATCGGATCATGGCAATCTGTTCGGAGCCGTTCAGTTTCATGACCTGGCTCTCAAATATGGAGTCAAGCCCATTATTGGCTGCGAAGTTTATGTTGCCAGGGAGGGGCGTAAATCGAAAAACGGTCGTTCCGACCAGAGTAACCATCTGGTGCTTTTGGCCAAGGATGCCACCGGTTATAGAAATCTGGTCAAGTTGGTCTCACTGGGCTACCTGGAAGGCTTCTACTATCGTCCTCGCATCGACTTGGAGCTTCTCCAGGAGTACAGCGGAGGATTGTTGGGACTTTCCGCCTGTCTGAAGGGAATTGTGGCCTGGAATCTACTCCAGGATCAGTACTCGGAAGCTCGCGAAGAGGCGGGAAAACTGGCGGAAATTTTGGGGCCGGGTAACTTTTACCTGGAGCTGCAGGACCATGGGCTGGAGGAGCAAAAAAAGGTCAATTCCCATGTGATGAAACTGGCCCGTGAGCTGGATCTTCCTCTGGTTGCCACCAACGACTGCCACTATCTCACTCAAGAGGACTCTTTCGCCCACGATGTTCTGCTCTGTATCCAGACCGGCAAGACCATTCACGATGAAAACCGACTCCGCTACAGCACCAATGAGTTCTATTTCAAGAATGCCGAGGAGATGGACTCCATATTTGCTCATGTGCCCGAAGCGCTCTCCAATACCCTTGAGGTGGCCGAGAAGTGTACCTTTGAATTCGGTGAACCGAAGAATATCTTTCCCGAATTTCAAGTTCCTTCCGGCCACACCCTGGATAGCTATTTCGGGAAAGTGGTCCAGGACGGATTTGACTGCCGCCTTCAACGTCTCAAACAGAAAGAGAGTCTTGGAGAATTGCGCCACCCACTCTCTCAATATGAGAAGCGGTTGTCGCAGGAAGTGGAAATCATCAAGAAGATGCAGTTTTCCGGCTATTTTTTGATCGTATGGGACTTCATTCGCTACGCACGAGAAAATCAGATTCCGGTGGGTCCGGGCCGAGGATCGGTGGCCGGATCTTTGGTCTCCTACGCCATGAGAATCACCGATGTGGACCCCCTTCAATATGATCTTCTCTTCGAGCGTTTTCTCAATCCGGAACGGGTCACTCCTCCCGACATTGACATCGATTTCTGCATGTTGCGACGCGGGGAAGTGATCGACTATGTGACTTCCAAATACGGCCGTGAAAACGTCAGCCAGATCATCACTTTTGGCACCATGGCAGCCCGAGGGGCTATTCGTGATGTGGGACGTGGGCTGGACATCCCCTATGCGGAAGTGGACAAAATCGCCCGCCTGATTCCCCAAACTCCGGACGCCACACTGGCAAAGGCGGTCCAGCGAGTCAAGGAGCTCAAAGAGGCCGCCCATAGCGATTCCCCTTACGCCCAATTGATTCAGGTTGCCCAGCAGCTGGAAGGGCTGGTTCGACACGCCTCGACCCACGCGGCTGGAGTGGTGATCGCGCCCCGGCCGCTGATCGACTTGATCCCTCTTTACAAGAGCACCAAGGACGAGATCACGACCCAGTATTCGATGACGGATCTGGAGCGTCTGGGTCTATTGAAGATGGATTTTCTGGCCCTGACCACCTTGACCGTCATCCATCAGACCGTGACGCAAGTGAAAGATCAGGTCGGGGTGACCCTGGCTCTGGACGAGCTCGATCTTAATGAGCAGGAAACCTTTAAGCTCTTTTGTGAAGGAAAAACGACCGGCATCTTCCAGTTTGAATCTTCGGGTATGCGCGATATTTTACGGCGCCTGCAACCCAACCGCTTTGAAGATCTCATCGCTTTGAACGCTCTATACCGCCCGGGCCCCATTCAGGGAGGGATGATCGACGATTTTATCGGACGTCGCCATGGGCAGGTAAAAATTGAATATGAAGTAGCGGCGCTTGATGAAATTCTCAAGGAAACCTATGGGGTGATTGTCTATCAAGAGCAGGTGATGCAGATCGCCAGCAAGTTGGCAGGTTTTTCTCTTGGAGCAGCGGACCTTCTGCGGCGGGCCATGGGCAAGAAGAAGAAAACGGCTATGCAAGCCCAGAGAAAGCAGTTTTTGAGCGGGTGCAAGGAAAGAGGCATTCCGGCCATCAAAGCGGAACGGATTTTTAAGTTGATGGAGCAATTTGCCGGCTACGGATTCAACAAAAGTCATTCCACCGCTTACGCCCTGCTGGCCTACCAGACGGCTTACCTGAAAACCCATTATCCCGTGCAGTTTATGGCGGCTTTACTCACCAGTGAGATGTCCAACACGGACAAGATCGTCAAGCATCTGGCCGAATGCAAAGAAATGGGCATTCGCATTGTGCCTCCTGACATCAATGCCAGCCAGCTCGATTTTCTGGCCTCCGGAAAAGATATCAAGTTTGGCCTGGCCGCCATTCGAAACGTCGGAGAGTCGGCCATTCGTGCCATTTTGAAGTGTCGGCCTAAAGACAATGACTTCACCAGTTTTTCCGAATTTTGTGAGAATGTGGATCTGCGGGTCGTGAACAGACGGGCTTTGGAGTCCTTGATCAAGGCCGGCTCCTTTGATTCCTTGGGATATCATCGCAAGTCGCTCTTTGAATTTCTGGATCGTGCCATCGAGTCTGGACAGAAGGCTCAAAAAGATCGTCTCAGCGGTCAAAAGAAGTTGTTTATGGCCCCAGAGATGACTTCGGCCGGAGGCCCTGTTGGGGATATACCCGATGCCGGAGAATGGCCGGATCGCCAGAAGTGGACTTATGAAAAGGAGACTTTGGGCTATTACGTCACCGGCCATCCACTTCGAAATTACGTCCGAGAACTGGAGAAGTTTTCGAAGTTTTCTACCCTGGATATCACTGAGGAGATTGCGGGCCAGGAAGTATCCGTGGGTGGAATGATCACCGGCCTTCGACAGCTCCGTACCCGCAAGGGAGCTTCGATGGCCGCCTTTGAACTGGAGGATCTTTCGGGCACCGTCCAGGTCCTGGTCTGGCCCAATGCCTACAAGCGGAACAGCCAGTTGATGGAAAACGATGTGCCGGTATTGGTTCGAGGACGCTGTGAGCTGGATGCCAAGGGGGAGATTCGTCTGCTCTGCTCGCAACTTTTCCACCTGGACACTCTTTGGAATACGGTTGTTCAGAAAGCGAGAATTCGAATTTCGCTTCCCTCTCTGAACTCCGAGAAGATTTCCCAGCTTCATGCGCTAGTGAGTCATAACCAGGGGACCTGCCCCCTGGAATTTGAACTCCTCCATCTTAAGGAATACCGTATTCGGGTCATTCCCCAGGAAGATCTTCTGATTAATCCCATCCCCTCTTTTATCCAGGACGTGGAAAAGCTTTTTGGCGAAAACTCCGTAGCCCTGTATACTTAGTGTCTCGTTCCATCAATACGATGATGTTTGCTGATGGAGGTTGCGGGTGATCTCTGTGTCGCTCGTCGTCGCCGATGTCACTGACATCGCATCGTCGTCGTTTCGCGAACTCGACGCCGTCGCGCTCGCCACAAACGTCACCGTATTGATGGAACGAGGCACTTCAGAGCAAGATTTAAGGACGTGAACACCAAAGTTAAAGAGTTGACGGATCTTAAGGAGCGCGTCGAAGAGCTTCCTGCAGATGCGACAGCGGAAATTGCCACCCTCAAACAACTCATCGCCCAATTGGAATCCGATCCTGTCGGCAAATTGACCGCTTGGGAACATGTCCAGCTTGCCCGCCACGCGGAGCGGCCTTACACGCTCGACTTCATCTCCCGTCTGTTCACATCCTTTCATCCCATTCAAGGTGACCGCAAGTTTGGTGACGACCCGGCCCTGGTTGGGGGGATGGCTCTGTTTGAGGGTGAACCGGTCATGGTGATTGGCCAACAGAAGGGCCGCAACACCAAGGAACGTCTCTATCGCAACTATGGAATGGCCAAACCCGAAGGCTATCGCAAATCCATTCGCCTGATGCGCATGGCGGAAAAATTCAATCGTCCCATCTTCACTTTCGTGGATACGCCGGGAGCCTATCCTGGTATTGGTGCTGAAGCGAGAGGTCAAGCTGAGGCCATTGCCCGCAATTTGCGAGCCATGGCACGGCTTCGAGTACCCATTGTAGTGACTGTCTTGGGGGAAGGGGGCAGTGGTGGAGCCCTTGCTCTGAGTCTGGGAGATCGAATTTTGATGCTGGAACACTCGATTTATTCTGTGATCTCTCCGGAAAGCTGCTCGGCCATTCTGTGGAAGGACCAAGACCACGCCAAGGAGGCGGCCGAGGCTCTACGCTTGACGGCAAAGGATATGCTTTCCTTCAAGATCCTTGATGAGATCGTTCCGGAACCCCCAGAAGGTTCCCACACCGACTGGGATGAGGCGGCGGCCCTCCTCAAGCAGCCGTTGCTGCGCAATCTGGAAGAAATACGCCATCAAAGTGTTGAGGAGATGCTGACGGCACGATTTGAGAAATTCCGCCGCATCGGGGAGTACCTCGAGTAGCAGTGTCAAATTCCTCGCCGATGTCATGCTGGGCAGTCTGGCCAGGTGGCTACGCATCCTGGGATACGACACCGCTTATGACAATCGGATCGAAGATGATGAGATCATAGAGCGGTGCCGTCTAGAGGGCCGGGTTGCTCTAACCCGGGATCGGCGGCTCACCCAGCGGTTCCGACTGCGTGGCTGCCTCCTGATCGAGCGGGAGGAGTTGTTCGAGCAGCTTCGGGAAGTCCTCGAAGCTATCGGCCACGAGATTGACCTGAATCGACTGCTGTCCCGCTGTCTGGAGTGCAACTCTCTTCTTGAGAGTGTGGACAAGGCAAGAATTCGGCGCCAAGTTCCCGCCTACGTCTGCAAGACCCAATCCCATTTCAAGAGATGTCCGGGCTGCCAGCGGATCTATTGGGGCGGCACCCATCGCCTGAACATTTACCAGCGCTTGAAGACACGTCTATAATGATCCCCTTATTTTTGAACGAGGCACTAAGGGCATCGAGAGCATCACATGAAGATCCAGTCGGTTCGCGGTACTCATGACCTGCTGCCGGAGTCGGTGGCACTCTGGCAAAAAATCGAAGCTGAAGCTCGTGGAGTCTTTCAGCTCTACGGCTACGAGGAGGTGCGTACACCCATTCTTGAGAGGTCAGAATTGTTCGCGCGCAGCATTGGAGCCGAAAGCGATATCGTTCAGAAGGAAATGTACACCTTTAGCGACAGCAAGGGGAACACCATCTGTCTTCGCCCCGAGGGCACCGCTCCCGTGGTTCGAGCTTACCTCGAGCACGGTCTTGACCATGACGGGCTGATCCACAAGCTGTACTACATTGGCCCCATGTTTCGCCATGAGCGACCTCAGAAAGGACGTTACCGACAGTTTCATCAAGTGGGCGTCGAGGTGCTGGGCTCCGATCATCCGGCTCTGGAAGCCGAGGTGATCGAGATGCTGGAGCGCTTTCTCCACAAGCTTGGGGTCAAGGGGCTTCGTCTGCTGCTCAACTCGGTGGGATGTGCCCATTGCCGCCCTGCTTACGTGAAGGTTTTGCAGAAAGAATTGAACAAGCGTCAGGACGAGTTGTGTCCGGAATGTCAGCGCCGCAGCAAGACCAATCCTCTGCGCGTACTCGATTGCAAGGTTCCTGCTTGTCAGCCCGTGATTGACGAGCTGCCCTCCATTCTCGATTATCTATGCGACAACTGCCGGCAGCACTTTGAGAAACTGCGCAGCTATCTGGATCTTCAGGAGATCAGCTATGAGGTCACGCCGCGCCTGGTGCGTGGTCTGGACTACTACGTGGGAACCACCTTTGAAATGGTCAGCTCAGATCTGGGACCCACTCAGAATGCCGTGGTCGGTGGAGGTCGCTACGACGGTCTTTCGGAACTTCTGGGGGGGCCGCCTGGGAAGGGCTTCGGCTTTGCCTTGGGAATCGAGCGGCTGGTGGTTCTACTCGAGGAGAGCCTGGATTTACGGCGGCCGCGACCGGATATTTTCCTGGCTTACCTGGATGAAGGGGCTCTGAAGGAAAGTTTTGGATTGGCTCAGGAACTTCGTCACCAGGGAGTGTTCGCCTATATCGATTTCCAGGGTCGCAGTTTGAAGGCACAGATGAGGCTGGCTAATCGGCTTGAAAGTCGCTTCACCTGCATCATCGGTGAGGATGAAATACAAAGTGGTCAATTT
Source organism: Acidobacteriota bacterium (assembly GCA_022562935.1). GTDB lineage: Bacteria > Acidobacteriota > UBA6911 > RPQK01 > JADFOI01 > JADFOI01. Next base: position 4,401 of record JADFOI010000012.1, on the reverse strand, counting down.
CCCCTCAAACGCATGGAGGACGGTCATCAGGTGACGCTGGACCGAGAGGCGATCGCCTCGTATGTGAAAGAAGATGGGGCGGCAACGTCATGAATTCACCAGCTGACCTGGAACGGACCTGCCACTGTGGTCTGATCAAGGAGGGACACGTCGATCAGACGGTCACGGTGATGGGTTGGGTGGACCGTCGTCGCGACCTGGGGAGTTTGATCTTCCTGGATTTGCGTGACCGAGAAGGAATTGTTCAGGTGGTGGCCGACCCCGAACATGCCGGTACCCTGGCCAAAGCCAAGGAAGCTCGTCCCGAAGATGTTCTGGCCGTCACGGGCAAGGTGGTGTGGCGAGACAAGGAAACGGTCAATCCTGAGATTCCTACGGGCCGAGTGGAGATTCGGGCGGAAAGGATTGAATTGCTCAACGCCTCTGAAACGCCACCTTTCCCGATCAATTCTCCCGCTTCGGCCTCGGAAGAAACACGCCTTCATTACCGCTTTCTGGACTTGAGGCGAGAGCGTTTGCAGCGCAATCTCCAGCTTCGACATCGAGCCACCATGGCGATCCGCAACTTTTTCGACAAAGAGGGTTTTCTGGAGATTGAGACTCCCTTCTTAACCCGATCCACACCGGAAGGAGCGCGCGACTACCTAGTGCCCAGTCGCCTCTACCCAGGTCAGTTCTATGCGCTTCCCCAGTCGCCCCAGCTCTTCAAGCAACTTTTGATGGTGGCCGGGTTTGACCGCTACTTTCAGATCGTTCGCTGCTTCCGAGACGAAGATCTGCGCTCGGATCGGCAGCCGGAATTCACTCAAATCGACCTGGAAATCTCTTTTCCCAAGATAGAGACCATCTTTAAAGTGGTGGAGCGGTTACTGGAGAGAATCTTCTCCCTGGTTGAGATCTCAGTCTCGACTCCCTTTCCGCGGCTAAGCTACCCTGAGGCCATCTCCCAGTATGGGACGGACCGCCCCGACATTCGATACGACCTGAAGCTGCTGGATGTCTCCGCTGCATTTTCCCGGAGTAGTTTTCGAGTGTTCCGCCAGATTATGGAGGATGGCGGTCTGATCAAGGGCATTCGAGTTCCCGGGCGTGCGAGTTTCTCTCGCAAACAACTCGATGATCTTCGGGGCTTTGTCCAGGACCAGGGGAAGGGTGCCGACTTGAGTTGGATTAAGGTGACGACCGAAGGGATGAAGTCTTCCTTGCCCAAGGCCGTAGGGGAGAAGGAGCTGGAAGCCGTGAGAGGGTCAGCCCAGCTTGAGGAGAACGACCTTTTCTTGATGCTGGGGGGCCCCCAGAAGATCGTTCACCTGATCCTGGGCCGGCTGCGCGAACATTTGGCCCTCCAGGAGAATTTGATTCCGGAAAAGAGCCACGCCTTTCTGTGGGTGTACAATTTTCCCCTTCTAGAATGGGACGAGCAGGAGAAGCGTTACTTTGCCTGCAGTCATCCCTTCACCTCCCCCCTGGATGAGGATCTGGATCTTCTGGAGAGCGATCCGGCCCGAGTACGGGCTAAGTCCTACGATGTCGTCTTGAATGGAGTGGAACTCGGGAGTGGCTCGATCCGTATCCACCAACGCGAATTGCAAACCCGCGTTTTCAAAGTTCTGGGGATCGAGCCGGAAGAGGCGCAGGCCAAATTCGGATTCTTGCTGGAAGCTCTGGGATATGGAGCTCCACCCCATGGCGGTATTGCCCTGGGCCTGGACCGCATTATCATGCTTCTTGCCGGGGAACGATCCTTGCGCGACGTCATTGCTTTTCCCAAGACAGCCCGAGCAGTTGATCTCATGTGCGGTGCCCCCTCCACGGTCAGCGAGAAGCAGCTCAAGGAATTGGGCCTGAAGCTAGAAAAATAGCTGACAGCTGACGGCTGAGTTGTGCCAAGACATCCTTTACACGCTGACACCTCCGGAATGTGGGAGGCACCTCAGGTGCCGAACAGCCACAAAACAGCCCCGGATTTTCGGATTCGGCACCTGAGGTGCCTCCCACCTTCCGGAGTCTCTTAGATCCTGACAGTTCTGGCGAGCTGGCCTGTCATCCAGGCGAGCTATAATGCCGGCGATGGCAAAGGTTCGACTTCTTCCCGACATCCTGGCCCACAAAATCGCAGCCGGTGAGGTTGTGGAGCGCCCTGCATCGGTACTGAAGGAGCTGCTTGAAAACTCCTTGGATTCCGAGGCTCGGCGAATCGTGGTAGAAGCCGAGGAGGGCGGAAAGCGGCTGATTGTCGTGCGCGATGATGGCATGGGAATGAGTCCGGAGGATGCTCGTCTGGCTTTCCAACATCATGCCACCAGCAAGATTCAAAGCTTCGAAGACCTCAGCCATCTTCAAACCCTGGGGTTCCGTGGCGAAGCCCTACCTTCCATTGCTTCCGTTTCTCGACTCCGCTTAAGAACGGTTGAACGAGGCTCGCCCACGCCCTTAGGGAGCGAGATTGAGTCCGAGGGAGGAGAGTTGAAGGAGGTGAAGGAGATTTCCTGGCCCACAGGGACAGAAGTGCGGGTGGAGGACCTTTTCTTTAACGTTCCGGTTCGGCGTGAGTTCTTGAAGAGGACCAGCACGGAACTCGGCCACTTGAGCCGTCAAGTGATGAATTGTGCCATTGCCTATCCCCATGTGGCCTTTCAATTTCAGCATCAAGGCAGATCGGTTGTGGAAGCCACGGCGGTGGAGAATCTCGAGGATCGAATTCACCAGGTCTTTGGGGAGTCCTTTCTGAAGAATCTAGTACAGGTGGACTACAAAAAGAATGGAATTGCACTCTCGGGTTTCGTTTCCCTTCCCCACGAACAGCGCACCAGCTCCCGGTCACAATATCTTTACGTCAACCGACGCATGATCAGGGATCGCATGCTGACTCATGCCGTCCGATTGGCTTACCAGGATCTGATACCGGCCAACGCCTATCCTGCCGTCATTCTCTTCCTGGAAGTGGATCCCGAGCAGGTGGATGTCAACGTGCATCCCTGTAAGACCGAGATCCGCTTTAGACACTCCAATTCGGTGCACCAGGCCATTCGCCACGGAATTGAGGAAGCCCTGCTGGGAGAGCGAAGGAGCCTGTCCCATCTGGCTCGAGATCTGCCGGAAAGCGCGCTTAGCCCCTATTCCACTCATGGGATGGCCAGGAACACGGCCACGGCTTTTCAGCGTCACTCTCTCCAGGGGAACCCTCTACCAATGCTGGGGAGTCCGAATCCAACGCTCAGCGGTGTCGTCCATGAAAACATGCTCCCTTCTTTGAGCCCATCCGGCAACGGGGATGTCCATGGCGAGGACATTCCTGAGACCGATTATATTGACCCCGTCCCCGTCGTCCTGGGGCAGTTCGTAGAGAGTTTCGTGGTGGCGGTCGATCGGGAAGGAGTCCTGTTGGTGGACCAGCACGTAGCTCACGAGAGAATTCTCTATGATAAGGCCCTTCGTCAAATGGAATCTCCCCGTTCCTGCGCCACCCAGCGGCTCTTAATTCCCTTGACTCATGAGTTGAATTTTCACCAGAAAACTATCTGTGAGCAAATTCTGGATCTGCTCAACGCCAATGGGTTTGAAGTGGAGTGGTTTGGCGAACAGACCCTGGTCATCAAAGGGGTTCCTTCTTTCGCCGGAGAATGTGATGCGCAGCTCTTGATTGAGGGTATCTTAGATGAACTCACTTCTCAGAACCGGGAGGAGGTCGACTCCACTTTCGGCGCCGGGTTCGCCCCCGTGTTCCTGTGGCAACCCACCGACAGGCTGCTATTTGAGACTCAGGTCGGGTTCGCATTAACCGAAAACGATACCGAAGTCGAACTGGAATACGCCCAGTTCAGCTACCTCGTGAACGACTACATCACCCTGGGCGCAGGCAAGTTCCTCCTGCCCTTCGCCACTTTCTGGGAACGATGGCACCCCGCATGGGTCAACAAGCTGCCGACCATACCACTTCTGTACCAGGAAGGTCTGGTCGGCCAGACCGGGTTAGGATTACAGATCCGTGGCGGGGCCCCCATTGGCCCAACTAAGATCAACTACGCTGCCTATGTAATCAATGGCCCGGATTTCAACTCCAACTTGGTCTCGGCGGGCCAACTGGGCTTCAATAATTTCCGAGACAATAACAACAACAAGTCTGTCGGCGGGAGGATCGGCTTTCTGCCCATCCCAGAACTCGAGCTTGGCTATTCAATTCTCGCCGGCCGGGTGGGCGATAGCGGCTCACGATACAGCGGTGCGGATACGCTCATGCAGGCAATTGACTTCAGTTACGCCCGTGAGTTTGAGGCCATCAAGGGACGTCTGGATCTCCGCGCCGAGGCGATATGGGTCAATACGGACGATGTCATATTCACCGGACCCTTTGATCCGTTTACGTTTCACAATAAACGCAATGGATGGTTCATCCAGGCC
>JADFOI010000113.1 GCA_022562935.1 Acidobacteriota bacterium | reverse complement strand
CTGAAATGGCTCCCTTTTATCGGGCACAGGAGGACTGGCCCCATCATTTTCCCTCACATGTGGGATTCGGCACCTGAGGTGCCTCCCACATTCCGGAGGCCTTTGCAATCCCAACGGTTCGTATCCTAAAAGATTACCGTCCCCTACTCGTCCTCATTACTGTCGTCCCCATTTCCATCTTGGATATTTTTTTCACCTGTCTAAACTCATTCCGTGCCAGCCCCAGAAAAAGGTATTTATCCGTAGGGATTTAGGTCTTGTATTGTGGGCCTGTCCCCGAACTCCTCTTGTCTGTGGTCTCCAGTAACGTCACCGGTGCGTAGAAGAATAAAGAGTGAAAGAGAGGAAAAGATGAGCACTTTTGTTGAGCGCATGATTGGAGCGGCTTCACTCGATGTCCATACCTATGAGGAGGTGGAAGCAGATGCTACGGCCACGACCCAAGCCATGGGTGTCGTGGTGCTCTCCAGCATCGCTCAGGGCATAGCGGGCCTGACCCAGGGAGGTGGTGGCTATGGCTTTGTTGCCGGTGCAATGGGGGCTCTGATCGGCTGGTTCATCTGGGCCTTTCTCGTGTACATCATCGGAACCAAAATTCTTCCCGAGCCGCAGACCCGCTCTGACCTGGGAGAACTATTGCGCACCACTGGTTTCTCTGCCTCCCCAGGTCTGCTGCGGGTGCTCGGAGTCATCCCGCTCCTCGGTGGGGTGATCATGTTTGCGGTGAGTATCTGGATGCTGTTTGCCATGATCATCGCGGTGCGGCAAGCATTGGACTATAAGAGCACGGGTCGAGCTGTAGGGGTCTGCCTGATCGGCTGGTTCGTTTTCGTTGTGATTGTGTTAATGATTTCAGGGGGAAGAGGCGCCTAGCTCAGGAGGAAAGAGGCTCACTGCTCCCCAGATCAAACCCCCTCTGGAACTCTTTAAAAAGGCCTGCCAACAGCCGGTACCCTTACATGGCTCCCGGTCGACCTGCTCAGGGTAGTTTCAGTGGGGACTCATGCCGGTGAACCAACTTCCATTGGCCGGCTTGTTTGATCCACACACTGGTCATTCTAAGGCTCTGTCGTTGACGTTCGCCGCCGGGCAGTAGGACCGGCCCCACTAAGTAATAAGTGCTGACTGCTGCGTCCCCATAGACTTTGACCTCGAGATGCCGGACCTGGAAATCAAACTGACGACCCGAGTCATGTCTCGCTCGCATGCGCTTCTTACTCTCTTCATCCCATCCGTGGGAGACCAGTCTGGCTGTAGGGGGGTAAATGCTGAATTCCGGAACCATGTAACTATAAACGCCATCCGCATTTCCGGCTTTCTCCTGGGCCCGAGAGTCCAGCTCTGCCGCTTTGATATCATCCACATCATTCGCCATGGCGACGGCTGTCACAAACATGCCAATCAAAAATAAAGTTACCAACACTTTCATTTTGTTTTCCTCCGTCAATGAGTTTGTGGGAGCCCGGGAATCCTTGAGACTCTCAATCCGTCGGCTTGGCAGCGGTCTTCACCACCTCGTCAAAAACCCGCAGCAGGTTTTCCCCCATGATTTTAGCCACATCCTCTTCGCTGTATCCGCTGTCGAGGAGAGCCTGGGCCACGTTCTGGAATTCTGCTGCGTTTTCAATCCCTTGCGCCGACACCACAGTGGCTCCCCAGTCTGTGCTGATGCAGACATGATCGATTCCCACCAGATTGACCACGTGGTCAATATGCTTGATGTACTCAGAAAGCGGCGGAAGATCCGCTCGTTGCCGGCGAGCTCGTTCGGCACGTCCTGACCCGCTTCCCTGGGTCTGTTCTCTGATGAAATCATAGATCTTGGCAGGATCCCCCATATACTCCATGGGATCCGTTTCCGTGATTCTGGAACTGGGATTCGCCGTTCTCCTGGGCGGCCATTTCTTGTGAAACTCCGGACTGATCACCTGGGGGATGAAGGGGATACCAATGAGTCCCCCACTTTCTCCCAGCAATCGTAGCATCGCATCATTCCAGTTCAGCGGTGCATCCACCAGAGCTTCAACGGCCACATGAGAATTGATGACCGGCTGAGTGCTGGCCTCAATGATATCTCTGCTGGTCTGCTCCGAAGCGTGAGCAAGATCAATGATGATTCCCAGTCGGTTCATCTCACCTACCAGTTCACGTCCGAACGGGGTCAGCCCCGACCCTTTGCCGTTGTTTTCCTTGGATATGGCAATATCCCCGATGCTGTTTTTGAAGAAGTGCATGGGGCTGATGAGGCGCAGCCCAAGCTGGTGCAGCATCCGCAGCGCTGCCAAGTCGCTTTCCAGAGCACTGCCTCCGGAAATCGACAGGATGATCGCCAGTTTGCCCTGTTTCTGAAGGGCCCGCACCTGGTCGGCATCCCTGGCTATCCCAAGCTGGTCGGGATAACGCACAACTTGTCGATACATGTGATCAAACTGTCTCAAGACCTCTTTGACGGCAATGTGGTTGACTGAGTAGAACTCGTCAACGGACGTGTTCGCAAACACGGCTCCCAGTCCACCCTGCCGGGCCATGGAGAGCGAGAATTGAGGATCATTGGGGTCTCCGACGTTCCATCCACCGCGATAGGCATTGGCCATGGGGTGCATGTGGGCATCAAAGACGAAGAACTTCTTGATCTCCGGGCTTTGGGCATGGCCGGCCACGGACCATAGAAGCAGGGTAGCCGTGATGCTTGCCAGAACACTAAAACGTTTCATGGTAAACCTCCCTCTTTGCTGAGAAGGGTTCAAGAGCATGGATTGAATGCTCTTTGCCCCTCAATGCGTGTTTCCCACAAATGTTACGCCTGGGGGGGGTTAATGGCAATGGGAAAAAGCCAGAGGCGAGGAGTCACGTTCCACGGATATTCTTGGAAGGCCTCAGCAGAAGATTCCTCTTGGTGCCACCTCCTTTGAGCTAGAGACGTATCCATCAAGCATGGTTCTTGCGATTATTCCTGAGGGAAAGCAGGGAAATCGCAAGCGCCAGCAGAGCCATCGTGGTTGAGCTCACCTGGACGATTCCGGCTGTTAGGAAGGGTGCTCGCGACACGGTCACAACCGGATAGGGGTTTTGCACACCCTCGCCCCGGGGCTCGTTCCACCAGACCACGCTGCCATCAGCGTACTTCTGCCAGGATTTAAACGGATAGACTCCTGGTTTTTCAGGAATGGTCAGAGTGAAGTAAATCATCTGAAAGGTCTCAGGCTCAGCTTCATCACCCGTCCACCAGAGTCGTAGGACCTTCCCGTCTTCGTCTAACTCTCGATGCGGGTTCCAGCCGGCGATGTGCTCCGAGAAACCGAGGTCTCCTCCGTTTTCGCGCCATTCCGGAGACACCTCGATGCCCAACTCAACCACTGGAATTTCCTTTTCCACCGGCGCCCGAATGAAAAGACGCAAGTGGCGAACCCCTGCCTCGGCAGTGGGCGGGTTGATGCTCACATGCCCAAAGAGCGGAATCACAAAAGCACCCATAAAAATGAAGGCTAAAATGAGCGCACGAAATTTGTCTGATCCCATGGTTCAATCCTCCAAAATAGATTGTAGTCACTTAGAACCTTCTGCATTGAAGTCCCCCTTCAGTGTGTGTACGCCTGGAGCAGGTTAAAGACAATGGCAATGGGACCATCCTAGCGTAACACGAGCGGGGACTCATGGCGGTGAACCAACTTCCATTCACCTGATTGCTTGATCCACACTCCGGTCATTCTCAGGTTCCACCGCTCAGACGTACTGCTGCCTGGCCGCTGGACTGTCCCCACTGAGTAATAGGTGGTAATGGCTGTGTCCCCATAAACCTTTACCTTGAAATTCCGCATTTGCATATCGAACTTCATGCCCGCGTCAAGTCTCGCTTGGGTCACTTTTTTGTCCGGTGCTTCGGAGAGGAGTCCGCTGGTCGGGGGAAAGATGGTGAACTGCGGAACCATGTACTTGAAATAGCCATCGACATTTCCGGCGTCCTCTTGGGCCCTGGAATCCATCTCTGCAGCCCTCACATCATCGGCAGCGTCGGCAAAGGCACCAGTCGTCAACAACATGCTCATTAAGGTCATTGTCAGTGTCGTCATCAGTGTTTTCATCCCATACCTCCCTGTTGAATTGTTAAGAAACGATTCGACCCTAGTACTCCTCCCCCCAACTGTAAATAGATTTGCCCCAGATGTTACGCCGTAAGGCTACCTAAGACAATCCATATCGACAGAAACAGAAGTCGTTTCTACTGTGGGGGAGCGATATTCAACCGGGATCTATGCTGGTGAACCTCTTTCCATTGACTCCCTTGCTTGATCAATACCACCGTACGTTGTACTCGGACTTGAGTGATCGAGCCATCCGGTCGGGCGATCGTCCCGATCGTGTAGTTGGTGGCCACGGCAGTGTTTCCATAGACTCTCACCTCAAGATGTCGGGCACTGACATTGCGCTTGAGACCCGCATCAATCCCGGCTTTGAAAGCACTCTGCTGTTCTTCAAGAGAAGTCGACCTGGAGAGAAGCCCACCCCCGGAGAAGAGGCTGTGTTCCGGCGCGCGCGATTGAATGTATGCGTCTGCATCTCCAGCGTTCAATGCAGCATAGTGCCTAAGCACCGCCGCCTTCACATCATCTACATCGTCGGCCATGGCGACAGTCGTCAGGAACATGCTGACGACAACAAGTGCGGCAATTTTCATCTTGCTTTCCTCCCTTATGTGGTGCACTCGATGCTATCGCCTGGAGGGGAACAATGGCAATGGGCCAAAGGGTGAAGCTGGGAGTCGATTGGGGGCACTTGTTGAGGACATGGGTGGGTCACTTTAACATGATCATGCCGGGTCATTTTACCTTGTCATTTCTACCAGTCCCATGGCGACGGCACCGCAAGACCACTTCTCGGCTGCTTTTCGTATATAACTATATCTATACATATGAGAGAGGCAACACTCAGTAAGAAACTGCTCAGCCTCAGGAAGAAGACTTCTTGGAGCTGGGAAAGGATATGCCGTGAATTTCATCGAGTGATGGGCGAAGAAGGCCCATCGCACACCACTCTCTTCAGGTACTCCAGCGAAAGAGTCAAGCGGCCCAATGTTGTCACAGAGCGATATGTACGACAGGCGATTCACAAGCTGACCTTTGAGTTGAGCAAGAAATAAGTGGGCCCGATTTTTGGAACCAACTTACCTTTTGTACGTTTATAACAAGTGGAAGCTGGGTCCCCCTTTTGAGAGGTTTAGATGCCCCCCTCAGACGCATTCCGGGACCCAGCACCAATCCTTCTAGGCCCCCTTGCAACCAAGTCCCTTCTCCTGCATAATCCAGTACAATTGGGATGCGGTAAGTCGCCTTGAAACTCTCCCTCAATGTGTAGTTTAGGGCGACGCATCCCCTTTCTCCAACTCTGCATTTCGTCCTCTAAGTGACGCCCGTCACTGTTGCACCCTTCTAAAAGTTCAAGAATTTCTAAGTAAGCAATGAAAAGTGGCATCGTCGCTGCTCGAAGTGTGGGGAAAAAGGTCACTAGAAGAGATCACACCCACCATTGTGACCGATGTCAGCTCTACTCCAGAGGAAAACAAATTAGCCTTTGGCTTTTTGTGGTCAGAATCGCATACACGCCTGAGGATCATTCGAAGAAAAACATCCAGCCAAAAAGCTCCCCGTTTTAATCGGGGTGTCTAGTCTCACCACACAGGGTCTTTCTACCACTTGAACTACCGTAGCGCCAACCTGTGTCGCGCAATTCCCTAAAACTGACGAGACACTCAGATGGCCTACCTGTTCAAATGAAATGCACAGATGAAGTGGCATACCTATCAGGGGAATTTGATTGGTCCGGGTCACCCATACGGCCTGCCCTACGAAAAGGGAGAGCTAATGAAATCCAAGTTATTTATCTTGCTGACTGTTGGAGTTGGGGCTGGACTCCTGGCTCGGGCAGTGTTCAGGAAAAGACTTCATGACTACCTGGTCAAGCGGGAGACAGTTCAGTCTGTTTAACGAGCTGCTAGAGCTATCCTTTTTTTCAGTCTTCCTCTCCTGGAGGTGGCTTTTCTACCACTTCTAAATGCAGAACCCACAAAGCCGTCGGAAACTTCATAGAAACCGACACAGTGATGGTGGCTAATGTCGATGGAAGGCCAGGAGCACCCAACTGACAAGAGCCCGAATTTTCGCAGGCTTAGAAACTTCACACTAGAACTCATTGATGACCCCACCCAACCTTTCGCAAACTTCCCAAAAACTGACGGGTCTTCTCATTGACTTTCAGACGGCTGGCTGTTCCAATGGAATGCACAAGATGACAAAACAGGGGAAAGCCCTGTACACCAACTAGAGTTATTTTTCATTTCTCCTCTCCTCTTGGCAGGGCTTTTCCCCCTAGGTCACCAGCTTGGGTGGACTATGAATTTCGGACTATCTCACACCTCAACCTCTTTGATTTCTAAAAATAAGGGTGAAAGGAAAACCACTTCACCAAAAAATGTAGTTCATTTATATGATCTAGCAGGAATAACACCTCTTGCAGGCATTCAAGACTACACTGAAGGTATTTATGATGGGGATCCTTCCACACCGTACGATACTGCCCAAACAAATCAGCATAATTATCTCTTAGATGAACTTGGAGCTGGAGAGGGATTTAGACTGTTAGAAGTGGGGTGTGGCCTTGGAACACTACTTGAAACAGCTAAAGAAAGAGGAGTGATAGGTACCGGAATCACAATTTCAGAAGATCAAGTTTCAAAGTGCAAGGCAAAAGGATTAAAGGTCCATTTGTTAAATTACAAAGACCTTCCTGATGAGTTTGATAAGTCGTTTGATGGGATTATTGCTAATGGGTCTTTAGAACATTTTTGTCAGCCTGAAGAAGCAATGGCTGGAAAGCAAAATAGTATTTATAAACATATGTTTAAAATATTTGCTGGAGTTTTAGATTCTGATTCTGATTCTCAAAGGGTTGTCACAACTGCAATTCATTTTCGAGGCGAGCATATCGATCCAAGAAAACTTTTGAGAAACCCATTTTTACAAATATTTGATCCAGAGAACTTTCATTTCTCAATTCTTCATCGTGGCTATGGAGGATATTACCCCATAAGGGGGCAATTAGAGGCATGTGCAAGTGGAGAGTTCACACTTGTCAAGGAAGTTGAGGCAACAGAAGATTATCGTTTTTCTGCGGATCATTGGCGCGAAAAGTTAAAGAAAGCAATCCTTACTAATGTAAGATTTATAGGAGAAACACTTAGACAACTTGTGAAAAGACCCATTCATACCAGTTGGGTCATTACAAGTCATGTAGGCCCAGAATCGTGGCCTTGGCAATTCCGGGGGGATAATCCTCCTGCAATGTTATACAGACATACTTGGCAAAGAAATAGTTGCAGGCTGCCCGGAAATGGGGTGATGCAACAGTGCTGGAGCAGGGGTAAGGAAGCGATTCAGATAGCATCACCCTGACACAGGTAAGAAAAACCCCCTTTGCCTTGAGTCCCGTTCCATGGGCCGACTCTCGGATACTTTCTGGGCACCACCCACCCACGATTGGGACTCCTGCCGCGAAAAACAATAGAGAAATTTTGGGAAAATCGGCTTTTGGCAGTTTGGTCAGTACGTCCCTCAAGGCACTATGGCTCAAAGTTCCAACCGAAGTGGAAATGCTGTAGGGGATGCTGTACAAATAGATTGACAGCACCTTTCCCAGGTGACAGAAGAGCGTTAACAGGAGTTTCCCTATGGGAATGATGGAAATAGTAGTTATTGCTGCTGTAGTACTTTTTATTTGGCATGGGTTGAGAGTTAAGAAAAACAAATCTAAGGAGAGACGCTAGTGACTGATGGACGGGGCTACGGCTCAAGGTTCATCCGCCGGAGCAGGTCGTGGAAGCGGGTGTCCTCGGCCTTGTAGACGATCTCCATTCCACCGCCGCCTAGCTTCTCTGTGATTTTGTAGTGGGAGTTGGTTTGGCCGATCATGTCATTGAGTACGCGTCCCACGCACTCCCCCGCTCAATGCAATGCAGCTATGCTCAATGTTACGACGTGAGGCTGCTAAAGACCATGGGAAAGGGCAGGAATGACCACGCTACCGGTGATAGGATGAACCGCCAGACATAGCGGGATTATGGATTTAAAGATTGAGTGAAAAAAGCCTGTGCCGCTTCGAAAAGCCCATAACTGTACACAGCCCTTTCTTTCCAATTAAGGTGTTGACTGAGAGTCGAACTGTACCCTATCTGGCTAAGAGAGTGGGGGTATGGGATGACGAAATCGTCTTCCAAAATGTGTAGAGTATCGGTCGAATTCTCAGAATATACCCCCACAAAAACACACTCACCCAGGGCCCAGATGGACCGATTCAGCCCCGCCCTGGTCTGTTAGTATCAACTATCAACTGGGAGATGGCTGATGAAAACGACGATGGTCATTCCATCCTATTGGTCCAGGGAACACTCCTTGGGAATGAGGGAAACAGACGTTATTTACGACCATCCCACTCCCTTGGACAGCGAAGGAACACTCCGAAGGACTCTGGAGAGCCTTAATGTTTTGAGAGATAAAGACTTCGAGGTGGTTGTGATTGCAGCCGCCAACAGTGAGGAGATTGAAGATCAAGTAGAGCATAAAGTGGCAACCATCATCGCCTCCGTGAATACCGATGTAAAGATTCATCTCTTCAGCCACGCACACCTCCAGGGAGTACAGAAAGTAATGCAAGAAGCGGGGGAGGAGAGCTTCTCTACGCTTCTCAATCTCCAAGGGTATTCAAACATCCGCAACCTGTGTCTGTTCATCCCCCATGTATTCGACTCGGAAATCGCAATACTCATTGACGATGATGAGGTGTTCGAGGATCCGGAATACCTCAGCAAAGCTCAAGAATTTATCGCACGATCAAAGGACGGAAACTTGGTGGGTGCAGTAGCGGGGTATTACTTGCAACCCGACGGGAACTGGAGGCTTTCAAGGCCCAAGATGCCCTGGATGGAGCACTGGGATCAGATGGACCGGATGAATGAAGCTTTTGAGAAAATAATCGGCAGAGAGCCTCGTCTGAAGGAAACACCCTTTGTGTTTGGAGGAAACATGGTTGTTCACCGAGAGGTCTTCACTCATATTCCCTTTGACCCAAACATCACCCGTGGAGAAGATATAGACTTCCTCATCAATATGCGGATGTTTGGCTACAAGTTTTTCCTGGACAACACCCTTTCCATCAAACATCTGCCTCCACCTAAACCTCACCAGGTCTGGAAGCAACTGCGGCAAGACATTCACAGATTCATGTACGAGAGAGCAAAAATACGCGAGCAGGAACCTGTCGAGGGGATGGTTTGTATTCAGGCTGAAGACCTGGATCCCTACCCAGGTGCATTTCTTAGAGATGACTTGGAGGAAAAGATCAGCCAGGCTTCTGCGCTGCTTGCGGAGCAATATCGCAAGGAGGGGAAGGAGGCAGACGCGAAGGAAGCGTTAAAAAACATTGAGATTGCAGCAGTAGAGGCCTCTCCGAATTTCAATGTATTCAACCACCTGCGCCAGCTCCAGCAATCTTGGGAGCGGATGATGGATTTTGCTGGCCAGGCAGCTCCAAGGGAGAAAATTCGACAGACCCTTCTTGCTACATAAGACCCAAAGTGTCGGTAATGAGTGGTCAGATTAAACTGACCATTCGTGTGCATAACTTCGACTCAAAGCGTCTGTCAGCGCAGTAACTGGGCAAAACTCAATTCATGCCCATCAGGGTCTTTGAGATGAAAGAAGCGCTCCCCCCAATCACCATCCCTGGGAGACTCAGGCTCCAAACCGCTTTCCTTCAGTTTGCTAAATAACGAATCCACGTCCTCCACTCGCAGAATCATACGCCCCCACCATCTTCCAGTCTCGGAGCCAGTACGGATGAGGTTAATGAAGCCTTCACCTGCACGAAAACTGGTAAAGCTGGCATGTTCTCCACCATACAGAAGTTCCAGTCCGAGATTTTTGTAGAAGTCCACCGATCGACCCATGTCCTGGACTACCAGGGTGACCGCACTGATGTGTTTTATTTTCATGATGCGGAGAGCGGTCCAGGAGGCGGGCTGGGGGGTTTAGGTATGGGTGGAGGTGGCGCTGGCGGTTTAGGTGGTCTCTCGTTCATGATACGCCTTCGGGGTTAGTCCCAAGGCCATAGGTTACGTTGTTTGATAGCCTCCACCAACGGTTTCGCTCCCCTCAATTCATTGTCGTGGGGGATAAAGTAGGAACTCCCTTTGGTGCGTTGTTTTTCTTGCCATTCCATCAGCCATTCAAGTGCAGGCATCTGGCAAAAAGCATTGGCTGCGTTTTTCGCTGCATCCTGGATGTGTTTTTCCTTTTCCTCTTCTTGAAGGCTAGTCATGACCACTAAAAATCCCGTCTGGTTTTGCAGGCTTCACGCCTCAAGCTTCATCCACCGCCGTAGGTCGTGGAAGCGAGGGTCGTCGCGGAGGGGACTAATCCCCTGACTGATGTTTGGCGGTTCTCACCACCTCATCAAAAATCCGCAGCAGGTTTTCCCCCATGATCTTGGCCACATCCTCACGACTGTACCCTCTCTGCCCCGCCGCCGAGTTTCTCTGTGATTTTGTAATGAGAGACGGTTTGGCCGATCATGTCATTCCGTAGGAACCAGGCTGTTGAGCTGTTCAGACCAATTGAACACCACTTGAATGACCGTCGGCGTAACCGGGTTCTTCCTTCTCACCATTACAAAGCGACTGCCGTCGAGAGACACGTCGTAATTGGCAGTTCGCCCTCCAGATAGGGCGTACTCGAATCGGCCCTCAAACAGGGTCTCGGGCGCACTCACTTCAAGCGCTGATCCCACACTGAGACTGACGGACATCATCCTGTTGCCCTCCCGATAGAAGAGTTCCCGGCCGTCCCGGGACCAAAGTGGTTCAACGCCTCCGTTGGTCGATATTTGGACCCGTGAGCCCGGACCGGGAAACGGCCGCATGTACACTTCATATCGACCTGATTCATCCGACACGTATGCGATCCACTGACCGTTTGGTGAGAACATCCCGGCAAATTCACTAGCAGGTGTGGTTAAGAAAGCAACCGGTTCACGTTCATCACCAACTGGTAGGAGGTAGATGTCTTCCGATGTTCCTCCTCGTATGGCGAGGAACGCAAGCCATTGTCCGTCCGGTGACCACGAGGACGGGAAATCCCAATCGCCCATCTCAGGGGTCCGTAGTAGCTGCTCGGGATGTTCACTTGATCCTTCGATCCAGGCTAGTCCCGGTCCGAGCTCCCCCGTGTCCTCACCGATCTCGGACGCAAATGCTAAACGTCCGCCAACCGGGTCCCAAACAGGAGCGAAAAGCTGTTGAGCTGCTCGATCTGCTTGATGACCTGGGCATATTCGTCCACCACCTTGTCAACTTCCAGGGATGTGAGTCGCTGGAGGCGCAGCTCCAGGATGGCCTTGGCCTGGCGCTG
>JADFOI010000112.1 GCA_022562935.1 Acidobacteriota bacterium | reverse complement strand
TCGAGGAACAGATTGAAAAAGCGGAGCAGCGAATCAAGGATTACCTTTTCGCTCCCACCCACACCGTTCACTTGCAAGACCTTCAAGGCCAAAACATGATGATTTATCTGTACCGGGTGGAGAAAATGTCAAAGAAGCTCAGTGGAGAAATTCCGTCGAACCGGTGGTGAAACAATGAGGCCTGTTGTCTTCAACCTTCTATTTCTGTTTGTTCTCCTGGGCGCTGGTGCCTCGGGTCAAGAAAGGTCTGCACCACGTTTTCGGGTGGGTGTGGACACGGTGACGGTTCAAGTGGCGGTGAGCGACCCCCTCAACCGCTATGTAGTGGGCCTGGAAAAGGAGCATTTCAAGATCTTCGAGAACAAGGTCGAGTAGACCATCACCCATTTCTTCAGTGACAAGTCTCCCATCAGCGCTGGAATTATCTTGGATGTCAGTGGTTCAATGAAGATCAATATCGGAAGTGCCCGCAATGCAGTGGTTCGATTCCTGGAACGTGGGGGTCCGGGCGACCAATACTTCCTGATCACGTTTAACAATCGGATCACTCTCGTGCAGGACTTCACTCCCGGCTCCGGAAATATTCAAAATCAGGTTTCGATCTCCAACCCCAAAGGCCGGACGGCTTTGTACGACGCCGTTTATCTGGGCCTGGAGAAAATGCGCGAGGCTCGCCAGGACAAAAAGGCCCTGATCATCATTACAGACGGGGAGGATAACAGCAGCCGTTACACGTTCAATGAAGTCAAGGAATTTGTGAAGGAATCGGACGTGCAAATCTACGTGATTGGAGCGCGTGGCCAGTTGGGATACGGCCGGGGGATCATAGCAAACCTTGGTCGGCTGACTGGCGGTCGTGCCTTCTTCCCAAGCAATTTTAAGCAGTTGGACTATCTCATCGATTTGATTCACGCGGAGTTGCGCAATCAATACGTCCTGGGTTACAGACCTACAGACCGGAACCTCGACGGAAAATGGCGAAAAATTAGGGTCCGGCTGGAACCACCTGAAGGCTTGCCAAAACTCAGTGTGCGCGCCAAAGAGGGCTATTTCGGTCCTGGCAAGTCTGGCAGCTGACCCACCTCGTTTGCAAATTAAGAGTAACAATTTGGGCTTTCACAGCACTTACTTAGTGATGCCGGAGAAGATTCGACCATGTTGCTAGATAGGAGCAAGCCAATGAGAAGAATGTCACGTATTACATCGATTCTGATGATCCTGGTCATGATGTTCCCGGCCAGTGTTTTTGCCGGTCGAAAACACAAGGACGTGGAGAATATCGGCAATCGCAAGATCAATGGGAGGATCCTCGGTATTTTTCCTAATTTCGTCTCCCAGGAAAAAGAGATTCAGCTGGGTGCCCAGTTTGCTCAGCTCTTTGAGGAGACAGCGCGTTTGGTGGAAGACCCGGTGGTAACGGAGTATATCAATCGAGTTGGACAGGAAATTGTCAAACATTCGGATGCCAAGGTCCCCTTTGTGATTAAGGTGGTGGACACCGACGAAGTGAACGCGTTTGCTTTGCCCGGTGGTTATCTCTATGTCAATAAGGGACTGATTCTCGAAGCGGACAACGAATCTGAATTGGCGGGGGTATTGGCACATGAAATTGCTCACGTGACGGCCCGTCATGCCACCGAAAGAATGTCAAAAGCTCAGCTGCTGCAATTCGCCGCCATTCCTGCTCTTTTCGTGGGAGGAGGCCTGGCTGGGTATGGAATTCAAAATGGCTTGGGCCTGGGCTTGAATCTGGCAATCCTGGGAATTACCCGAAAGTCTGAAGCAGAGGCTGATCAGTTGGGGACACAGTACCTGTGGAACACGGAGTACGATCCTCAAGGGTTCATTACCTTCTTTGAAAAGCTTGAGGCCCGGCAGAAGGACAAGCCCGGTAAATTCGCGAGTTTCTTTAGAACCCACCCCACGCCGGAGAGTCGGATCGAAAAGGTCCAGAAGGAGATTTCTTATTTGCCACCAAAGGAAGAATACATTGTAAGCAGTTCTGAGTTTGAACGGGTCAAGGCCCGCTTGATCGAGACTGACAATCAGAGAGCACAACTTGGTAATTCTCAGGGACAGGCAGATGCCAAGCGGCCAACCTTGAAGAGGAAAACCAACACAGGTGGGACGGAGAAGGAAGAGCCTGCTTTGAAGAAGGACCGCCCCACCTTGAAGAGGACAAAGGATTCCAGAGGTTGAGCAAAGCTATGTTGAGAAGATGGATGGCTACCGGTTGGTTAGTGCTTCTGATCGTCTACGGTGGTACTGCCTTTGGGATTGACGATGGCGACCAGATAGGCGGGACGGATTTGGCACCCTCTTCAGCCAAGCCTGAGATAGCATTAGCTCATCTTAGCAGGTCATTGGAGACTCTATCAGAGCGAATTGGACCAGCCGTAGTACAGGTTTTTGCCACCGGCTACAGACCGGTGACGGGTCCAAAGTCCAGTCTTTTGAGCAAGCGACGGAGTGGTGGCTCCGGTGTCATCGTGGACCCGGAAGGTTACATCGTCACCAATGCCCATGTGGTTGAAGGAGCCCGGCGCGTCCAGGTCCTGTTGGCCATCTCGCCGTCGGATATGTCTCAAAGATCATCCATCCTGAAATCTAGAGGCAAGTTGGTGGAAGCCCGGATCGTGGGGATCGACCGGGAGACTGATCTGGCCATCTTAAGAATCCCTGAACGAGACCTCCCTTTTCTAGAACTGGGAGATTCGGACGAACTGAAGCAGGGGCAACTGGTGCTGGCTTTCGGAAGTCCTTTCGGTTTGGAGAATTCTGTCACACTGGGCGTAGTGAGTTCAGTGGCGCGCCAGTTCCGGCCGGAAGATCCTGTGGTCTATATTCAGACCGACGCTCCCATCAACCCGGGAAACAGCGGCGGCCCGCTGGTTGACGCCCTTGGTAGGGTCGTGGGCATCAATACCTTTATTTTCTCCCGGTCAGGAGGAAGCGAGGGGCTTGGCTTTGCAGTCCCCAGCAACATCGTGAAGAATGTCTTCACACAGATCCTTACAAACGGTCGTGTGGGTCGTGGAGAGATCGGGGTGCATGCTCAAACCGTTACACCCGCCCTGGCCGCAGGGCTGAAGCTACCCCAGGAGTGGGGCGTGATACTGGGGGACGTCTTTCCATGGGGCCCGGCTGATATGGCTGGACTGAGAGTGGGGGACTTGATCTTAACCCTGGATGGCAAAGTCATGGAGAATGGCCGCCAGTTTGACGTGAATCTCTATCGGCGTGCCAGCGGGGACATCGTGACTTTAGATGTGCTGCGAGATTCCCAGAGGTTTGTCTTTCGGGTCCGTGTCAGTTTGAGAGAAGATGATTTCTCGAGTCTTGCCGGGATGGTTACCCCGGACGACAACCTGGTGCCTCAATTGGGGATTCTGGGCATCGAAATCGACAGTCGGATTGCCAAGAGGCTTCTCCCACCAAGAAAACTGGGAGGTGTCTTAGTTGCCGCCCGCTCAGCGCATTCCGCTTACTGGCAGGAAGCGTTCTTGCCAGGCGACGTGATCTACGCGATCAATGAAAAAGCAATCACCAGCCTTTCAGGCTTGCGTGCCACGCTGGCTGATTTAAAAACCGGAGATCCCGTTGCGGTTCAGGTACAGCGCGGGGGAACTCTGAGATTCATCGCCTTAGAATTAGATTGAATAAGGTGAAACCTGGAGCTACCGGGGTTCGTCTTACAAAGTAGGGATCTCCTATGACCAGTTTGTCTCTCCCCTTCTCTGAACCGGGCAACAGTGCCTCTCCCCGAAAGGCTTGTGCGGATCTGGTCCTGGGAACTGGCCTTGGCCTGTCCTCCGAGACGAAGTGTCTTTTGTGCGGTCGTCTCAAGGCGGCGGGGATGGTGATTACCGCCGGTACGGCACTTTTTTTTGTGAGGGCTCTCCTCATTGGAGACACCGCTTTGCTGGCCTTCCACTTTCTGGTGCTGGTCCTCCTGGCAGCTCTGACCGGCTATTTGTGTACGGGCAGAGAAGTCTCCTTCCGAATAGCCCGTTGGATGGGCATTCTGATTTTTGGACTGCCCGCCCTCCTGCTGGCCGGGAAATACTACACCGCCTTACTGGCTGCGGCTCAGGCGGAGAGCACGGCCATCATGGTGGTGGTCATGAGCACCACCGTCTTCAGTCTTTTCGTGCTGATGGTGGTCTACGGGACATTTATCCCCAACGATTGGGGCCGAGCCTCATTACTGGTCATCCCCCTGGCGATGATTCCGATTCCCGCAAATCTTCTCTTACGCTACCGCCATCCAGAGCTGATAGAAGCGATCCAAAGGGTGACCACCTTTGAACACATTAGCATTCTCGTGGTGATGCTTTTGATCGGTGCTCTCGTTTCCGTCTATGGTGCTCACACCACCCATTTAGCTCGGAAGGAACTCTTTGAGGCCAAGCAACTGGGACACTACCGGTTAACAGAGAAAATTGGAACCGGAGGTATGGGGGAAGTGTGGAGAGCGGAACACGATCTGCTGGCTCGCCCGGCGGCCGTCAAGCTCATCCGTTCTGAAGTCCTGGGTGAGACCAACGGAGGATCAGCCCTGGCACTGCGCCGCTTCGAGCGAGAAGCCCAGGCCACTGCTGTACTGCATTCTCCGCACACCATTAGCATTTACGATTTTGGTACCACGCCCGACAAGACCTTTTACTATGTGATGGAACTCTTAGAGGGTCTTGATTTGGAGACCTTGGTTAAGCGATTTGGTCCGGTATCTCCTGCTAGGGCTGTATATCTACTGAAACAGGTGTGTAAATCACTGGCAGAGGCCCATCACACGGGCTTGATTCACCGTGACGTCAAGCCGGCCAATATTTACAGCACCCGACAGGGTTTGGAGTACGATTTTGTCAAGGTTTTGGACTTTGGCCTGGTCAAAGGCGGGGGCATCAATGGCCAGGATACCCTTCTTACTCTGGCAGGCACCGCCACCGGCACACCGGCCTTTATGGCGCCTGAGCTCGCCATGGGGAAGGAGAATGTGGATGCTCGAGTCGACATTTATTCCCTGGGATGTGTCGCCTACTGGCTCTTGACTGGACAGCTGCTCTTCGAAAACCGTAATCCTGTCGCCATGGCTGTCGACCATGTGAGTACGTCTCCCACGCCTCCGTCTCAGAGGACTGAAACCGACGTCCCTGAGGCACTGGAGCGAGTGATCCTGTCGTGTTTGGAGAAGGAACCGGATGCCCGCCCCTCCAGTGCACTGGATCTCTATAACCAGCTGGAGGCCTGCAATTTGGATTCGGTCTGGGACCAGCAACAGGCCAAAGACTGGTGGCAACTCCACGGCATTTGACTCCCTTGCCTGGATGCTGCTTGCGTGTGCGACTCACCTCAGATATTTTTCCATCCACTCTCCGTCCGCTCACAGAGCGGACGCTGCAAAGACCTGCACCGAATCCGGAGCACTTCTGGAATGTGGGAGGCAACTGAGGGTGCCGAATCCCTGTCGGATAAATCTCGTTCGTACATTCGTGCGGTCGTCTAAAATCCTTCGTAGGGGCCAGCCACCAGCTCGCCCCCGGGACAATGGATTTTGATTGCCTTTCCTCCCCTACACTCTTAGCATTGACCTGAAAGGGAGAAGAGAATGAAGTCGCAAACGATAACCAGTTTTCTTTTCAGCCTGTTCTGCCTGCCCACCCTGCTCCTGGCCTCCTCCACGGGTCTGGAAGAGATGGTCGGGGAGATCGATATACCGTATCAGAAATTTGTGCTTGACAATGGACTGACTCTGATTGTTCACGAGGATCACAAGGTACCCATCGTGGCCGTCAATGTCTGGTATCACGTCGGCTCCAAGAACGAGAATCCGGGCAGAAGCGGTTTTGCCCACCTGTTTGAACATCTCATGTTCAACGGAAGTGAACACTTCGACAAGGATTACTTTGAGGCATTGGAACGAGTGGGAGCTACCGACCTGAACGGAACCACCAACAACGACCGCACCAATTATTTCCAGAATGTTCCGACCTCGGCGCTGGATCTTGTCCTGTGGATGGAATCGGATCGCATGGGACATATGCTGGGGGCCATCACCGAGGAGAAGCTGGAGGAGCAAAGGGGCGTGGTTCAAAACGAAAAACGTCAGGGTGAGAACCGGCCCTACGGCCTGGCCCGCCAATTGATTGCCAAAAACACCTATCCTGCCGGCCATCCTTATTCGTGGACCGTGATTGGTTCCATGGAGGATCTCAATTTAGCCCAACTGGAAGATGTCCATGAGTGGTTCCGAAGCTACTACGGTGCCGCCAATGCGGTGATCGCGATTGCCGGGGACATTGACGTGCAAACCGTCCATCAAAAGGTCCAAGAGTATTTTGGGAATATCCCTTCCGGTCCGCCGGTGGCCCGCCAAAAGGTCTGGGTGGCCAAGATGACCGGGAGCAAACGCCAAATCATGCAGGATCATGTTCCCCAGGCTCGCATTTACAAGGTCTGGAACGTTCCCGAGTGGGGTACGGCTGATGCCGATTATTTGCGCTTGGCCGGAAATGTTCTGGCTTCGGGAAAAACTTCACGACTCTACAAGCGGCTGGTTTACGACGACCAGATTGCAACGGAAGTGTCCGTCTCCGTGAATCCTCGGGAGATTGGCAGCCAGGTCCGGATCCAGGCCACGGCCCTTCGCGGACAAGAGCTGGCCACGCTGGAGACTGCTATTGACGAAGAGTTGAGGAGATTTTTCCAAGAGGGACCAACCGAGAGGGAGCTGTCGAGAGTCAAGAACCAGTTTGTGTCCCGCTTCATCCGAGGCATGGAGCGAGTGGGAGGCTTTGGCGGAAAGTCGGATATTCTGGCAAGAAACGAGGTCTATGGTGGCCGTCCCGATTACTACAAGACGACCTTGCAACGGGTCGTCAGTGCTCAACCCGATGATTTGACCCGGGCAGCTCATCAGTGGCTTTCCGATGGGGTCTACATTCTTGAGGTTCACCCTTTCCCCGATTTCAAAACAACCCAAAGCGATGTGGATCGCTCCCAGCTCCCTCAGCCTGGAAGTCCTCCCCAAATCGACTTTCCCGAGATCAGCAGAACCACGCTTCCCAATGGGCTTAAGGTCCTTTTGTCCCGACGCAGTTCCGTTCCGCTGCTGAATCTTAACCTGTTGGTGGATGCGGGTTATGCTGCCGATCAGCACGCAGTCCCGGGTGTGGCCAGCCTGGCTATGGACATGCTGGATGAGGGAACCTCAACGCGTTCTGCACTGGAGATCAGCGAGGAAATGGACCATTTGGGTGCCCGCCTGAGAACCGACTCCGATCTGGATCTCTCCTCGGTCTCTCTTGCCGTACTCAAGTCAAATTTGGACTCCGCACTCGAGATCTATGCCGACGTGATTCTCAATCCAGCCTTTAGGGAGCAGGAATTCAAGCGACTTCAACGTCAGCGGTTGGCCCAGATCCAGCGTGAGAAGAACAATCCGAGGGACATGGTCCTTCGGGTCTTCCCGCCTTTGCTCTATGGAAGGGATCACCCTTACGGTAATTCCTTTACCGGTTCCGGGACAGAAGAAACGGTAGCCAAATTAACCCATGAGGATTTGATCCGTTTCTACAAGACCTGGTTTAAGCCCAACAATGCCACCCTGGTGGTTGTCGGCGACATCACCCTGGAGGAAATCGTTGCCAAGTTGTCGAAACATTTTCAGGGTTGGGAAGCGGGTCCTGTCCCGGCCAAGAAAATTCCTCACGTAGAGCAGCGCTCCCAATCTGATGTCTACCTGGTGCACAGACCGGGTGCTGTACAATCGATGATCTTTGTTGCCCAGATTGCCCCTCCGGCCAACAATCCGGATGAAATCGCCATTGAAACCATGAACCATATCCTCGGGGGCACCTTCACCTCACGCATCAATATGAACCTGCGCGAAGATAAGGGCTGGTCCTATGGGGCTCGAACACGCCTCCTCGACGCTCGTGGCCAAAGGCCTTTCATTGTCCGTGCTCCGGTTCAGACCGACCGAACCCAAGAGTCGATGGTGGAGATTGTGAAGGAGCTGCGGGGGATTATTGGTGAGCGACCTCCCACAGAAGAGGAAATCGTAAAGATCCGGGAAAACCGTATCCTCAGGCTTCCGGGCTCCTGGGAAACCATTTCCGAGGTGGGTGATTCCCTTGAGGACCTGATTCGTTTCGGTCTTCCTGATGATTACTACGAGACCTATCCCCGGAAACTACGAAATCTCGGGTTGGCAGAAGTTTCGCTGGCTGCACGCCGTCTTATCAGCGTGGATCGGCTGCTTTGGGTGGTGGTCGGCGATCTTTCCAGGATCGAAAAGGGAATTCGTGAATTGAACCTGGGCCAGATCCATCACGTTGATGCGGATGGCAACCCGGTGCAGTAGAGAATTTATGCATAATCCGGGTTATAGTATACGGGCCGTGAAACTTGTCATCCTATTGGTGGGAGCTCTTGTCGTCCTTCTCGCAGTCATTCTAGATAACGTGAACGAGCGCAATGATTGGCTTGCGGCTGGACTCATTCTTTTCTCTTTGACCGCATCCACTTATTTTCTTGCCTGGCCAGTGTCCAGAGACGACCAGCGAAACTGGCGCTTCAATACAAAGTCTGTCTGGCTTTTCATTTATCTGATGGTAGCGGCCGTTTGTGCTATGTGGCTGTGGCTCCTGAAAACATGAGTGACTTCGATGAGTGGCTTCAACAAAGTTTTAATTGAGAAAATACTCAAAGGGATAGCGGTCGGTATGGCCCTCTTGATGGTGACAATCCTTGTTCTTTACCTCAACCGCAGTGATCCTTTTGGCACTATTCCAGGCAAACGACTGAGGGGAGAGGAAGTCACCGAGCCAATTGATGACTGGAGTTTCGCCCAACAGTACCGCAGGGTGAACGTTGAGGTGCGTCCTGCTGATCCTTATTCCGTCAATGCCGGATATTTTGTTCACGAGAGGGAACTTTATATATCCTCGTCAAAAAGCCGTTGGGCCCAGTTCATGCTTCAGGAGCCGAATATAAGAATCAGGATCGGGGACAAACTCTACAGGGTAAGGGCCACACGGATGGAAGGTGCAGCTTTGGAACAAGCCCAAAAGGCATATTCCGAAAAGAATCCCAGAAGGACACCGGAACAGATCGCCGAGCGCTGGTTTTTTCGAATTAACTCGCGCTGACCATCATCCTATGTGCACCAACCACGACATCGGCTGGTATCAAGGACTTGCTCCAGAACTCGAGGTCCTTACACGGTAAGGGAGGAGAGATATGAAATATTCTGAATTGAAATCTCGGAACTGGCTTTTTGTGCTTATCTTACTGACTGTAATCACTCAGTTAAAGTGCACGCCACAAACTCCGGCTGAGGAAGGTCGGCAAGTCCTTGAAGAGGCAGCACTAGCCATGGGCGGACTTGAAGCACTGGGGGCGATTGAGAACATTACCCGTATTGGGACACGTCAGATATCCTCATTTGGCCATGGCAGGCTTACTTCGGAGGCGTTATATGTGCAGCCGGCTCGTCCTTACAATCACACCGTCGATTTCACAGTTCCTCGAGAACTCGTTTTGAGTGATACAGGCGCCGTTGTTCAGATGGTGGACTCGGTTAAAGGGGGTTACCGAAGCGCAGGCAGGGGGGCGCTCTCACCTATGGAAGCTGCTCGACTGGATAGATATCGCACCGAATGGGAGAAGGATATAGTCAAGTTTCTGGTTGCTGCTCTTGGAGAGGGGAGCAGTGTCGAAGGGGTGAGCGACGGCGTTCTGGAGGGACAACCCCATCAAGTGGTCAGCGTCAGTATGGGCAACGTCCTCTACAAGGTCTACGTCGAGGACTCTAGTCACCTAGTCTCGAAGCTGGAGTTCACGGAGCCTCACTATCGGTTTGGGGATTTGGCCAAAGAGCTGATCTTTTCAGACTATCGAGAAGTGGACAGCGTCAAGCTTCCTTTCTCGGAGGAGCGTAGGCAAATGGGCCTGACGACTCAGGTGTTGGAATGGTCTGAGGTCACTATTAACAATGAACTTCAGGAGGATCTTTTCCAGATTCCTGAGCGAATTCAGGAAAGAGTTTCCTACCTCACTCAATTGGACACGATGCCTGTGGAACCAACCGAGCTCGCCGAGGGGGTGTACTTCGGAGAAGGCAAGGGGATGAACACCATGTGGGTGGATTTTGAGGAGTTTATTCTGGTAGTGGAGGGGCCCAACGACGAGGTACAGTCGTTGGAAACCATTCGCCAGATCCGAGAAACTGTCGGAGAGAAGCCCATCCGATATCTGGTGACCACCCACCATCACGAAGATCACAACGGGGGAATCCGCACCTATGCTGCCAATGGGGTAACCATTATCACTCAGGCCAAGAATGAAACTTGGGTTTGGGACATGTTGAACTATCCGTTCACCTTAAAACCGGATCGACTCGCTCAATCCGGGGTGGAGCCTAAAGTCGAGTTGGTCGAGGACCGCAGGACCATTAAAGATGGGAGCCGCACCGTGGAGCTTCTGCACGTTCCCTCCACTCACGCAGAAAGTTTTTTAGTGATTTACCTTCCCCGGGAGCGACTGATCTTTGAAAGTGACCTGTTCAGTATTCTTCAAGGTCAGACAGGGCCGCCGAGGGTTGGACCCGATGCAAAGGTTCTATATGATGTTGTGACCCAAGAAGGTTGGAGAGTGAATCAGATTGTTCCTGGACATGGCCGTCTGGTGGGTTGGGATGAGTTTGTGACTGCCCTTAACGCTAACAAGTCCCAGACAGAAGAAATGTAGGAGTTCTCTCGTTCACTCCAGCAAACTCCAAGCTGAGATAAGGTTGATATGGATTTCCTTTTACCCGGGAACATGGAGAAACGATGATTAAGAAAGTACTCAAGTGGGTAGCGGCTGGTTTGGCCATCTCGGTGGCGACCCTCCTCTTTTTCTACCTCAACCGCAGTGATCCTTGGGCTATTATTCCAGGCAAACAGCTCAGGGGAGAGGAAGTCACCGGGCCGATTGATGACTGGAGCTTCGTGCTGCAGTATCGCATCGTCACCAATGAGGTACGGCCCTCGGATCCCTATTCGGTCAATACCGGATATGTTTTTCATGATGGGGTCCTTTATGTGATTTCAGGAAAAGGAGGGGAAAGCCGTTGGTCCCAGTTCCTGCTCCAGGATCCGAACATGAGGATTAGATTGGGGGACAAACTCTACAGGGTACGTGCCACACGGGTGGAAGATCCGGAGCTGGTGAATGAGCTTCGTAAGGTTAGGGAGCGGAGGAATCCAAACCCGGAGGAGAAAACACCAGAAGAGCTAGCTGTGCTGGCTCGGGTCTGGTTTTTTCGGATTGACTCGCGCTGATTCCCCGGGTTGGGACTTTTATACCCAACCCTGCCCTTTTCAGTAGGTGTATCTAAATGTCTGACGATACCTTGCAAGGACGCTTTATCTGGTACGAACTCCTGACTTCCGATCCCGACGCAGCCACGGGCTTTTACACCGAACTGATCGGTTGGGGCACGGCGGAA
>JADFOI010000011.1 GCA_022562935.1 Acidobacteriota bacterium | reverse complement strand
CGCCTGAGGATATTCACACCAATCTGCTCGTCTTCGTCCTCCAGCTTGATCTTCTCGAGGGCCTTTACAGCACGCAGAAAGGCCACGCCTCCGCCTGGCACGATGCCCTCTTCAGCTGCCGCCTTGGTGGCATGCATGGCATCCTCAACCCGGGCTTTCTTCTCTTTCAGCTCAATCTCGGTGGCTGCTCCGACCTTGATGACGGCGACTCCGCCAACAATTTTGGCAAGGCGCTCTTGAAGTTTCTCGCGGTCATAATCGGAGCTTGTTTCTTCGATCTGAGCTCGGATCTGCTTGACTCGGCCGGCAATGTCCGCGCTTTTCCCGGCCCCTTCGATAATGGTTGTGTTGTCCTTGTCGATGGTGATTTTCTTGGCCCGGCCAAGATCTTTGAGCTGAACATTCTCCAGTTTGATTCCAAGATCTTCGGAGATGACCTTACCACCGGTTAAAATGGCAATATCGTCCAACATGGCTTTGCGACGATCCCCGAACCCGGGTGCTTTGACCGCGCAACCCTGCAGTGTGCCTCGGAGCCGGTTCACCACTAGAGTAGCCAAAGCCTCTCCTTCGAGGTCCTCGGCCACCACTAAAAAGGGCTTGCCGGTTTTGGCAACCTGCTCCAGCAAAGGCAGCATATCTTTCATAGAACTGATTTTCTTCTCGTTGAGGAGAATGTAGCAGTCCTCCAAGGTACACTCCATACGCTCCGGATCGGTCACGAAATAGGGAGAGAGATAACCGCGATCGAACTGCATGCCCTCGACGACTTCCAGAGAGGTTTCGATCGATTTGGCTTCTTCCACCGTGATGACACCATCCTTACCCACCTTCTTCATGGCTTCGGCAATGATGTCCCCGATGGCATGGTCGTTGTTAGCGGAAATGGATCCCACCTGAGCGATCATCTCACCCTTGATTTCTTTGGAGATCTTCTGGATTTCCTCGACCGCTATTTTGGTGGCCTTTTCAATGCCGCGCTTGACCGCCATGGGATTGGCGCCAGCGGTCACCGTCTTGAGCCCTTCGCGGACAATTGCCTGGGCGAGAATCGTGGCAGTTGTGGTTCCGTCACCGGCTACATCACTGGTCTTGCTGGCCACCTCACGAAGCATGGCAGCGCCCACTTTTTCCCGGCCTTCCAGTTCAATTTCCTTGGCTACGGTCACGCCGTCCTTGGTGACCACCGGAGAACCGAATTTTTTCTCCAAAACAACATTGCGCCCCTTGGGGCCAAGTGTAATCTTGACCGCTGCGGCCAACCTGTTGACGCCATCAATCAATGCTCGGCGTGCGTCTTCGCCTTGAGTAATCTCTTTTGCCATATGCTTTTCTCCTTTTCCTTCAAGTGTTAAGAAGCCTCTAGAGGCTTCTTAACACAATTGCGGTCCGTTTCTCTTATGCCTTGACCTTACTTTTTTTCCCCACCAGAATTCCCAGGATCTCGTCTTCTCGCATGATCAGGTATTCTTCATCGTCAATCTTCACTTCAGTGCCGGAATACTTTCCAAAAAGGATCCGGTCTCCCGCTTTGACCGACATCTTAACCGTCTCTCCGCTCTCCAGAACTTTACCTTCGCCGACGGCAACCACTTCTCCCTCTTGGGGTTTTTCCTTGGCCGTATCGGGGATCACGATGCCGCCACGAATCTCCTCGCCGGCGTCCTCCAGCCGTTTAATCAGAACTCGATCATGTAAAGGTTTAATACTCATCGCTCTAAACTCCTTTCTTACCTACATCTTCTGGTTAATTCTCTAAAAATTCGGAAACTTGAAAAACGTTAGGTTTCACAAGTCAATGCGGTGAGTGTTAGCACTCACCTTGGTTGAGTGCCAAATAGTACAACTCCCTTTCCCAGGTGTCAAGTGATCGTATAAGATGTGCTTTCTTGGGATGGAAGTGTTTCTGTAATCGAAGGGGTGCCAAGAGGAGCTATCGGTGAGGCTGGAACGGGGTATTAAGACGCAGGATCTGCCCGGAATTCCCAAGGTGGGTCAAGGGAAGGTCCGGGAGCTGTTTGAAGTGGATGGCCAGCTTCTTATGGTGGCCACGGATCGCATTTCCGCCTTTGACGTCATATTACCCAATGCGATCCCTCACAAGGGTAAAGTTCTCACCCAACTATCGGCTTTCTGGTTTGAGCGACTTGAAGGGGTGGTCGCTCATCACCTCGTATCGGTCCGGGTGGATGAGTTCCCAGCTCTTTTACAGCCTTTCAGGGAGGAACTGGCGGGTCGATCCATGCTGGTTCGCAAGTGCACTCCTCTGCCCATCGAGTGTGTGGTGCGGGGTTACTTGGCCGGATCGGGCTGGGCAGAATATCGCCAGAGTGAAACGGTTTGCGGAAACCGGTTGCCCCGCGGACTCGTTGAGTCGGCTGAGCTCCCTGAACCGATTTTTACCCCCTCCACCAAGGCTACAAAGGGCCATGATGAGAATATTAGTTTTGATCGCGCCGCCCAGATCATTGGCCCTGAGTTGGCAGAGCAGGTTCGGGATCTCAGCCTTCGTATCTACAACCGAGCCCGAGAATATGCCTTGGAGAAAGGGATCATCATCTGTGATACCAAGTTTGAATTCGGTATGGAAGGATCTCGCCTGCTCCTGATCGATGAAGTTCTCACGCCGGACTCTTCTCGATTCTGGCCGGCTGATGAATACGAACCGGGAAAATCTCAGTCCTCCTTCGACAAGCAGTTCATTCGTGATTTTCTGGAGACGCTCGATTGGGACAAGGCACCTCCCGGACCGGAACTTCCCAGCGCTATCGTGGAAGCCACTTCCCAGCGTTATCTGGAGGCTTTTCGTCGCCTCACTGGCAAGAACCTGGATGAAGTCCTATGAATGATCGAGGGCTGCTGGAGCAAACTATAGAGGCCAACCTGTGAGCGCCGCACGGTCTAAAATCAAGCAGGACCTCGAGGAGATTATTGATGAGATGGTAGGCAAGGGAATTTATTGGACGGAAGCGGTTGCCCAGTTTGAAAAACTCTTTATCCTGCGTGCTCTAGAGAAAAGCAACGGAAACCTGAGCCGTGCGGCTGAAACCATGGGCGTTCATCGAAATACCCTCTCCAAGAAGCTCCGAGAACACGGGATTAATAAAAAGAGAAAATCCTGAAACTCTAAGAGAAATTCAAAACAAATTCAAAATCCAAAACCACGCAGCGCTGGAGTTCGCCAAAGAGCCCGTTTGGAACATTTGAAATTTGAGTTTCTCTTAGAGTTAACTCCCGTCCCCATTCTCCTGTCCGGGAAATTTCACTGACACCACCTGAGAAACGCCCGCTTCCTCCATGGTGATTCCGTAAAGGGTGTTGGCTGTCTTCATCGTGTGTTTGTTGTGAGTGATGACAATAAACTGAGTCTGCTCGCTCATTTGCTGGATCAGGTTGGTGAAGCGGGTGACGTTGGCATCGTCAAGAGGTGCGTCGACCTCATCGAGAACACAAAAGCGGCTGGGCCGGTAAGTGAAAATCCCCATTAGAAGGGCAAAGACGGTGAGTGCTTCCTCTCCACCCGAAAGAAGCCTGACGTTTTGGAGCTTTTTCCCGGGAGGTTGGGCGTAGATATCCACACCGCTCTCCAAAAGATCCTCTTCATCCAGGAGCCGCATTCCACACTCTCCACCTCCAAAGAGTTTCTGAAAGATCTCGTTGAAGTGGAGATTAATCGCTTCAAAGGCCTCGCGAAACTTTTCACTGCTGCGACGGTTAATTTCCCGAATGGCCCGCGTCGTGTCGGCAATCGACCCTTCGATATCTTGACGCTGTGATTCGAGAAAATTGTGGCGCTCTTCGATTTCCTGGTATTCCTGCAAGGCAGCCATATTGATAGGACCGAATTCGTCCAGGCGTTGCTTGAGCTCATCGTATTGTCGGACAACCTCTGCAGGGACCTCGTCCGGGTCGATTCCTACAGCAGCTTCATCCACAGAGATTTGAAGTCGCTCCATGCACTGTTGGTTGATGTTCTGGAGTTGAGTCTCCACTCGTGCCAGACCGACATCCACCTGGGCCCGCTCTTCCTGCAACTCTGCTTTGCGCTCTCGCAAGTCGACCAATTGCTTCTCGCTTTTCGGATAATCTTCCTTCCACCTGCTGTACTCCTCTTCCCGCTCCTCAAGAGAGGAGGTGAGCTGTCCCACGGTTTTCTGGTGACTTGAGAAATCTGCGGCCAGGCTTTCGAGATTCGCCGTCATTCTTTCCGATCGTTCTTCGGTCTGTGTACGGGTTGCCTGGGTGGCTTCCTTTCGAGCCTCGAGACCCTTTCGCTGTTCTTCGATCCGTTCCACCGTCCGGTCCAGTGCCAGATGCCGTTCATCCAAAACCTTGCCATCCGAGGAAACCGAATGAAGCTGCTCGCGAATTCTTCCGAACTCTAACCTGAGCTGCTGCAGGGATTCTTGAGTCTGGGAGAGCATCTTCTCGTCTTCGGCCTGCGAGGCTTGTTTTTCGACGAACTGCTGTTCGACTTCCTGAACCTTCCCGGCCTGTTGTTCCTGCTCAAGATGCAACTGAGTCAACTCGTCGGTGAGACCCTTCAGTGTATGAGTTTGGAGCGTTTTTTCTCCCTCCCACTGTCCTTTCTGGTGGGTCAGGCCGATCATCTCCTTTTCCAGCTGGCGAAGGGATTCTTCCCGGGTTGTGAAATCCTGTAGAGCTGCCTGGAGCTGCGCCTGGTGCTTTTCCTCTCGTTCTCGAAGCCCAGAGAGTTTGGCCTGCACCGTCAGAATGCGGTCTTCCAGTTCTCTTTTTTGTCGTTTCAGACTCAGCAGTCCCAGTTTCTTGGCCTGCGCAGTGCTGGCTGACAGCAATCCTCGGGGCGTGAGGGATTCGCCAGCCAAGGTGATGAAAGTGCGCTCAGGATAATGGGGAGCGAGTTGGAAAGCGCATTCCAGATCGGAAACGACGATGGCCTCGGCTCTCTGGGGTAGGGTTCGGGTAAAGGCATCTTTGATTTCAGGTTTCATCTGCAGCAGGTCGGCCAGGGTGCCGTGAACACCGTTTCTTGATACCGATCCAACAACTGGAGTGGGACCATTGCTTTTCTGAAATCCGTTGGATGAAGAAAGAGTCAGAAAGGTACACCTCCCGCTCTTGAGCGTCCTTAACTCGGAGACTCCAAGTACCGCTTCTTCCAGGGAATCGACGAGAATGTACTCCAGCTCTTCATCCAGAAACTCCTCTACCAGCCTTTCGTATTCAGGCTTTGTCTCGATGAAGTCAGCAAGGGTACCTTCGGTTCTGATGCGATCGGTGGACTTGAGATGCTTCAGAATCTTCTGCACTCCTTCGCTATATTGGGCATGACTGAGTTGGAGTTCTTGAAGGGAGTGCAGTCGCTCCTCCTGGGCGATCAGCTGCCGCTGGGTTTCAGTCGCTTCTTCTCTGATTTCTTCCAGCTGGCCTTCCAGCTCCGTCTTCCTGGCCCTTTGCTCATTGAGTTGCTGGCTCAGCAGAGTTGCTTCCGACTTTTTCTTTTCCAGGTTGACCTGGGTGTCTGCAAAGCAAGTCGAGCTTTCCTCCAATTTCAGTGAGTGCTGGGCTCGGTCTCTTTCCAATCGCTCGCGGTTGGCATGGGCGGTCTTGAGCCGCTGCTCAAGTTGTCCTTTGAGGTTATTCAAAGAAGCGGTCTCTGCCGAGAGTTGCAGCAGGCCTGTTTGGAGTTCTGCCGCCCGGTTTTCGGCTTCTCGCACCTCATTTTCATGTCGGGCAACCCGCTCAGTCTGCTCTTGGATTGCCGCTTCAATCTGTTTCTCCTCTTCTTCCAGATCGGAATATTCGGACTGAAAACGCATCAATTCTTCCCCAACCTTTTCCAGAGATTGGGCGATGGCCTGTTGTTCTGCAGCGTTCATGTCCAGGGATTTCCGGCTGGCCTCGATTTGCTCACCATGGTAGCGAATGGAATTCTCGGTGCGGTCCATTTCCAGTCGGGTTTCCGAGAGACTCTGTCGTAATTGAGCCAGTGCTGCTTCCAATTGCTCTCTTTGTTCCAGAGTCTGGTGATGAACTTTCTCGCCCTGAGCCAACTCTCTGCCCACATCGTCTTCAGAAGTTTTCAGCTGCTCCAACTCTCGCTCCAGAACCTCGAGCCGAACTTTCAACTGATGGGCTTCTTTGACGAACTTCTGGCGCTGAACCTGTCGGAACTCCTCCTTCACTTTTTGGTAGCGGCGGGCTGTGGCGGCCTGACGCTTGAGCGACCGGAGTCGCCGTTCGATCTCGCCGATAATGTCGTTGACACGAAGCAGGTTCTGCTGGGCCAGTTCCAGTTTCAATTCGGCACTGCGCCGTCGACTCTTATATCCTGTGATCCGGGCAGCTTCTTCGATGACGGAACGCCGCTCCACAGGTTTGGCGCGCAGGAACCAACCGATTTTCCCCTGGGCAATGAGGGCATAAGAAGCGAACCCGAGACCTGCTTCTTCCAACACCGAATGGATATCTTTGAGACGGCAACGACGTTGGTTGACCGTGTAGACACTTTCTCCGGAGCGGTAAAGCTTGCGGCTGATTTCCAAGACTTCGCCGGAAAACTCCGTTTCCTTCAGCACGATGGGCTCATTGTCGGTTCGAGAAAAGGCAAGGGTGGCTTCCACGACTCCCGAGGGTCGACGCGTGCGGGTTCCACTGAAGATCACATCATCCATTTTCTCGCCGCGAAGGCTGAGGGCGGTTCCGCTACCTAGCACCCAAGCGATCGCATCGGCGAGATTGGATTTACCACAACCGTTGGGTCCGACGATGCCGCTGATTCCCTCCTCGAAGCGAACAGATGTTTTATCCGCAAATGATTTAAAACCAGTCATTTCCAGCCGATCAAGTCTGAGCATATGAACTTCCGTCAAAGTCCGGTAAAGATCTCTCTATGAATGAATGATGCCTGAGTCCCGATATTGACAGGCGCCACTGACAAAGAACCCTTTCCCAACATGAGGTTAGAGAGGGGGCGCGACTCAGGGGCATTGACCCGGAGAATTCTCCCTCGGTATACTGTTTGAGCTAGGTCGCATGTGGACTAGACAAAGCAGAGAGAGCTTTCCAAATGAAATTTCGGCAATATAGCCATACCTTGGCCCTATTTTCCCTGGTCACCCTTCCCTTGATCGGCCAGTCGGTTGAATTTTATCCTCTGGAATCGATCCAACCGGGACAAACAGGATACGGAAAGACTGTCTTCGAAGGGACCCGGGTCGACACCTTCCAGGTTGAGATTCTGGGTGTCCTGAAAAACGTGGGGCCGAAACAGAATATGATTTTGGCACGGCTCTCCGGTGGTCAGATTGCCCGCACGGGAGTCTTCGCCGGAATGAGTGGCAGCCCTGTTTACATCGAGGACAAACTGATTGGAGCGGTTGCATATGCCTTTCCCTTTGCCAAGGAACCTTTCGCCGGCATCACACCCATCCGTGAAATGGTGGATATTTTCAAGGAGAAGCCGGAAACTCGGCCTCGCCTCGCTCGCAGGGTCAATCCTTACAAGATGTATGATGTGACACAACTCCCCTCCTTCTTGTCTCATTTCGAACTTCCCCAATTCTTTGTGGAACCGTCACTTACCCGTAGGCAGGACCTGGGAAGGTTACAGCCTATTGCCACGCCCTTGAGCCTCTCCGGCCTTTCCCCCAGATCCATTCAACAATTTGCCTCTCAGTTGGAGCTTTTGGGTCTGGTACCGGTGCGGGGAATGGGGACGGCCCGTATGGAGGCATATGAGGATGCTCCTCTGCAGGCAGGATCGACCATCACTGTTCAGTTGGTCCGAGGTGACATCGATGTCAGTGCCAGTGGGACGGCCACCTACATCGAAGGCGACAGGATTTATGCTTTTGGACACCCTTTTTTGAGCATAGGTTACACCGATTTACCGCTGAACAAGGGGGCCGTACTGACGATTATCCCCAACCTGATGACCAGTGAGAAGATCTCGGCCACGTTAGAACTCATCGGGAGCATCAAACAGGATCGTGCCACCGGAATCCTGGGTGTGGCGGGGGAAGAAGCTCAACTCATCCCGGTGAGGTTGCGGCTCCACACCAGTCGGAATGAGGTGAAGGAGTTGAATTTTGAGGTGGTGACGGACAACTTTCTGACTCCCTTCCTGATTAGCTTCACGGTCCATAGCAGTATCGTTTCCTCAGAGCGATCCATAGGCGACCAAACGATACAGGTGAAGTGCACCATATCGATCAAAGGGCAAAGCGACATCAACTTCGAGAGCAGTGTTTCTGATTTGGTGGGCAGTCCCGTTTTTGCCGCTCTGGCTGCGGCTTCTCCGGTGAACTTCCTCTTGAACAGCGGGTTCGATGAGTTGGTGATGGAGAAAATCGACGTCGAAATTACCGCGGTGGAACAAACTCGCGAAGCCACGCTGGAGAAAATTTGGCAGGACCGGTTGGAAGTGGACCCGGGAGAGGAAGTCCATTTAACGGTGTTTTTACGCCAATCCAACGGGAACACGATGGTCAAGAAATACCCGGTGAAGATCCCCGAGGAAATCAGCCCGGGCCCTTTGAAAATCGTGGTCGCCGACGGCATGTCCTTGACTCGCGAGGATGCCGAACTGGGCCTGGGCGAGTTTATTCCTGAGAGCCTCCAGCAGTTGATTGAGGCCATTAACAACTTGAAGAAAAACAATCGCCTCTATATTCGCCTGGTCCGTGAGCAGGCGGGAGCCATTATTTCAGGAGAGAGAATGCCCGATCTTCCTCCCTCTCTGCTGGCACTCTACGGTTCGCGGAAGACCGCTGGTGAACTGAAGCCTATGGGTGAGGTCATTTACGTTGAGCACGAATTGCCGGCAACAGAGTTTGTTCTGAACGGCCGGCAGGAGATCAGCGTTAACGTCAGGTAAACACAATTTTTCCGAACACCTCCAAGTGATGAATCACAGCAGTTTCCCCGCATATGCCATCTTCTTGCTTCTTTCCGCCACTCTTCTGGAAGCCACTCAGCCTGCCCGATGGACGACCTCCGAACAGAGTGAATTTCTTCAGGGGGAGTTCACAGGAGTCTCGGTCACCAGTGACGGTAAACTGATTTTGGCACCTGCTCTTGAACCGCTGATCGATACTGAGGAAGCGTTTATCTACTCAGCTGTCGTGGATCAAGGCGGTAACCTCTATGTGGGTACCGGCAACAATGGAAAGATTTTTCGGGTCAATCCCAGAGGGCAAGGGAGCGAATGGGCGAGGGTGGAAGATGCGGCAGTCTACGCCTTAGCCGTTGATTCCCTGGGTCGGGTTTATGCAGGAGCTGGGCCGGGTGGCAAGGTGTACCGGATCAACGATCGAGGCGAAGCCGAAGTCTTTTTTGATCCAGACGAAAAGTACATTTGGACGCTGGCCATTGATGGGCAGAATAATCTCTTCGTTGGGACCGGTCCCAAGGGGAGGATCTACAAGGTCAATCCACAGGGACAAGGTGACGTTTTCTACGACAGTAAAGAAACACACATTACCGCGCTGGAGTGGGACCTGGATGGAAATCTCTTGGCTGGCACTGCACCGGGAGGTTTGCTGTTGCGCATTTCCTCCAACGGATCACCTTTTGTGATTCACGATTCACCTCTGCGCGAGATCAAGGCCATTACCGTGGATCGGTACGGAAATATCTATGCCGCTGCCCTGATGAGGCCCGAGGATCCAGAAGAGAAGTCTGTCCCCGAGACGCCGAGTTCGGCTGAAACAGCAGGGAATCCCGGAGAGGTCACACTGGTGATTTTAGGCACAGGGGAAGGGACCGGGCTGGAGATCTATAAGATCGACAGGGAGAACTTGGTGAATCTCCTCTACGCTTCCGATGATGAACTGGCCTTCGATCTGCTCATCCGAAGCAACGGCAACCTTTTGGTAGCCACAGGAAACAAGGGTCGGATTCTATCCATAGATTCCCGTAAATTCGTAACCCTTCTCAGTGAGAGTCCCGAGGAGCAGGTCACTCAACTGCTCGAGTGGGAGGGGAGAATTTATGCCACAACCAGCAATTTGGGCTGGGTCTTCGAATTGCTTTCCCAGCCGTCGAGCAACGGTGTCTACGAATCGAAAGTTCGGGACGCCGAGATGCTTGCTTCGTGGGGCGTGATTGGCTGGCAGATGAGCAATACCAGGTCGCGTCCTGTGAGAGTCTACACTCGTTCGGGAAATACCCGAGTGCCGGACCAGACCTGGTATGACTGGAGTGACGCCTACAGTGACGCTGAGGGAAGCCAGATTGAAAGCCCCCCGGCTCGATTTCTCCAGTGGAAAATAGAATTCCTCCAGGAGGGGAATTCCACAGCTTTGACGTCGCAGCGCAATGCCGTTGAGTCGGTAACGATCAGCTATATCCAACGCAACATGTCTCCCCAAATCACCTCTCTTACCGTTCATCCCCCTGGGATCGCCTTGGTCCGACCCGCGGTCGCAAATCCTGCTGCTGGAGTTTCCCTGGGCGGCCCCGACCAGGCTCACATCAGATTCCTGCCCCGATCCGTTCGCGAATTAGGTACGCAACCCGCCCAAGCCCCTTCCCGCAGAGTCTATTCTGCAGGCGCTCAGAGTGTGTCTTGGACCGCAGAAGATCCCAACGGCGATGATCTCCTGTATTCCATTTATTATAGGAGGCAAGACGAAGTTGCCTGGAAACTGTTGGTTGAGGATCTGGCGGAGACCTACTACACCATCGATGGAGTGAGTTTTCCCGACGGAGCTTACTGGGTCAAAGTGGCGGTCTCTGACCGTGCCAGTAACCCGTCCGCACAAGCTCTGGAAAGTGAGATGGTCAGTCAGTCCTTTGTGATCGCCAATTCCTCCCCTTCCCTGGTATTGGGAGTGCCGCAAGTCGAGGGAACTCGGGCCACCCTGGAATTTACGGTTCAAACCAAAGGGAGTGTGGTCCATCAAGCCGAGTATTCGGTCGATGCGGGACCGTGGGATATTCTCTTTCCCGGGGATGGAATCGCGGATAGTGACTCGGAACACTACACACTGGGGATTGAAAATTTAGAGCCAGGGGAGCATGCCATTACCCTGCGGGTGGTGGACTCGGCAGGGAACATCGGAACCGGAAAGACCGTGGTGTCGATTCCGTAGTACTCCCTAACCCGGATGATGCTAACACCCGCAAACAGCATTCGCGGCTACAATCCCCTGCGGTTCTCATAGACGTCAACCTTCTGGAAGGAATAAATCACAAAAGAATCGTCAAGACTCTGGGTATTTAGCGTCTGAAACTGGCCGCCACTAAGAGTTAGCTCCACCGCCTCGAGAAGGTCAGGACTCTTGGGGTATTCCAAAATATCTCCAATTGTGGCAAACCCCTCAGGTGTGATTTTCGCCACCAGGGACAAGGAGTCCTCGAAGGGGATTTTCCATACTGCGGTCATGAGATCCTCGATCTCCGTACCTCGGTAGTGAACGGAAACATGAGAGATGACCGGCCTCGAGAGGGGATCGGAAGTGGGCGAAATCGCCATCATCGGATATTCCTGAAACTTGACCTGTCCAAACTGGGTCAGAATCATTGCGAAGAATGCCAGAGTGACGGGTGCGGCCGTCAGTTTTGACCACAAGACTCCACGATCCAGGTCCCGCCAGAAGGCACGCAAATCCTCACCAAACTCCAAAATCCGCGTTTTCCAGTTGCGCTCAATCCGGAGCCTGACGCGCTTCCAAAGCTTCTCCTGTGCTGATTGCGACAGGCGCTGAAAGGAAAGGGCGTTTTTGAGCCAACTGAACTCATCCTGGTAGCGCTGGCACCCAGCACATTGCTTGACGTGCTCCTTGAAGGCCGCAAAATCCCTGGGTGGTAACTCACCATCCAGAAACTCGTGAATCTGTTGGCGTAATCCTTGACAGGTCATACAGTCCCCCTGTTCCAGTAAGGTTTTAAAAGTTCCCGGAGGCTGTTCCTTCCACGAGCAATTCGTGATTTTACAGTTCCGACGTGTACTCCCAAAACGTCCGAGATCTCCTGATAGCTCAATCCATGCATATCCCGCAACGTGACTGCTGCCCGCTGTTCAAAGGGAAGCTGATCCATGCCTTCTCGAAGAGCCTTTCGAACTTCCAGGGAAAGCAGTTGCCGGTCGGGTTGGGGAAGATCCGAGATCAGATCCACTGTTTTTTTCTCATCGGACGTCCCGTTCAAACTCAAAGAAATCGTTCGATGTTGAAAGCGCCGTCTCCACCAGCGATTCCGATTGGAGACCTGGTTCAGGGCGACACGATAAAGCCAGGTCTTCAAACTGCACTCTCCCCGGAATCGGTGAACTTTCCGATAGAGGGTGAGAAAAACTTCCTGGGTGATATCCATTGCTTCAGACTTATCGGCCAACATATTGAACGAGAGGTTAAAGATCAGATCCTTGTAAAGCTGGAAGGCCTCGGTGAAAGCTGCCTCGTCCTTTTCCTTCAAACGCAGGACGAGACTTTCCCCTTCCTCAAATCCTGCCCTGGTGTGAATGGAATGGGTCAGTTCTCCCATAAAGCAACCTTGTTATTTAGATTTCCAGTAGAGGGAAAAGTTCCCAGTCAGTTTGGAAAAAGTATATCACACGGGCAGGAGCGGGAGTTCGGGAAACAAGGGACGGGTTCCTAACCTCTGGTCATCCTCACCTGACCGCCCATTTGCAGCCGAATTTTAATGGTGAGTCGCTCCGGATCGGAGGGCTGGACCACCACGATGCCGGGGGACCAGTTGTTCATCTTCCTGACCATAAGCTTGTACCTTCCAGGCCGAACGGTGACGCTGGCGCTTCCCGTACTACCTTTGAAATCGATCCGGGAGGAATTGTAGGATTGGCCACTTTTTTCATCGGTGAGAGTAAAGGTCAAGTTGGCCATTCGATAGATGTCGAAATCGTTGTTGTTATCCTTACTGACTTGGATGACCACGCGCCGGGGAAGTACGGCCTGACGGTCCCTTTCCAATCTCTCCGGGTGGCGCTCCTGGACTTGAGCCAGCTGAGCCTCGGCTTCCTCTTGAAGCCACTGACTGTACAGGTCTTCAGACTTCACGTGGGCAATGACCTCATTGACCATTTCCAGCAGACGAGTATCTTTTTTCTGCACCGCGATTGCCGTGTCCACAGTCCCTACGACTTCGGGAACGATTTCAAGGTGCCCCACTCCGGGCACCGTGTCCAGGGCGAAAGCGGCCATGTACTGATCATCAATGACGGCACCGATCTCGGCTCTTCTCAGGGCTAAAATGGCATCGTCAAGACTCTTGAAGGGG
This sequence comes from Acidobacteriota bacterium, assembly GCA_022562935.1. GTDB lineage: Bacteria > Acidobacteriota > UBA6911 > RPQK01 > JADFOI01 > JADFOI01. Next base: position 31,453 of record JADFOI010000011.1, on the reverse strand, counting down.
ACGATCGTGCTTCCGCCGAATTTCTCTTTCACCAGTTCCTCAACGGCGGTACCTTCCCGAACACCAACCTCTATCCCATCCAAAAGATTGGGCCTGACATCCCGGTGGGTGGGATTGATGACAAGGATCAGCTGGGAGGTGTAGTAGGGTTCGGAAAAGGCCACCAGCTCCTTTCGAGTCTCGGTGATACCGAACACGCCTAGAGCGATATCCACCTCCGAGTTGGCAAGCGCAGTAGCCAGAGTCGCATGCTGCATTCCAATCCACCTGCCCTCAAGCTTGTCTCTCCCTTCAATGGCTTCGGAGATCTTTTCCACCACGAGCCGACCCAACTCAGCATCGGGTCCGGCCCAACCCTGACTCTTTTGGTACAGTAACGGTCCCTCAAAAGGCACCGAGGCAATGGTGACGAACTGGTTCTTACTGATACGACTAAAGGTGGCCGTCGAGGCTTCGCCACCGCAGGAGGATAGGACTAGAAGGGGAAGTGAAAGAAAAAATAGAAGCAGTTTTCTAACCATATTTACTGCACCTCAAAAGCTTCGGACTAAGTTCAAAAGGTTGCCGGCAAGATATCATTTCCATGAATTCCCTGCAGAAGATGAGTGTTTTCAACCCATTCTATTACTCACACAATAATAATGACGGATGAAAGTCAAGAAGACAGGTCCTTCTCACCCACTCAAGAGGCGTGTTCCTTTGCAGTTCGCAATCCGGTCCTTAGCCCCTCTAGGCGTAGAAGGGATTCTCGCCCTTGCTGTGGTCCGTAGAATCGATCACTTCCTCAATTTCCGGAATGAGCTCTCGGATTCTTTGCTCAACACCCTGCTTGAGAGTCACGTCCACCATCCCGCAACCGTGACATCCGCCTCCGAAGGTCAAGTAGGCCTTGTTGTCTCGAACCCCAAGGAACTGAATCATTCCCCCATGAGCGGCCACAGCTGGATTCAGCTCGGTATCGATGAGTCGCTGGATCTGCTCAGCAACGGGTCCCGTGAGGTCCGATCGAGGACCGTCGCCCAACTTGGGGACCTCCGGCTTGTTGGGGTTCCGGAACTTGAATCCGCTTTTCACGATCTTGTCTTCGTAATCAATGGTTGCCCCTTTCAGGTATTCAGCACTCTTGGGGTCAACGAAGATCTGGAACTCTCCCCCTTCAACCGTCACATCTTCAGGGGTCTTCTCGTCCAGGCTGATCAGTTTGAGACCGTAGGAAAATTCACTGGTGCCGTTGGTTGTGACTTCCACCCGAAGTGCAGCTTTATCTTCCTGTTTGGAAAGGGCGGTTGAAATTTGCTCTTTGGCTGCATCGGTCATAGTAAACATCTTTGTTTCGCTTCCCTCCTTATAATATATCTTGCTTGAGAATATGTCGTCTTAGTGACCATTTTACACGAAATTGCCGTTTGGCACGAAAAGGGAGTCTTTCAGGGTGGGATCAATTTCTCCCAAAAAAGTCTAGTTGACCATCCCTGGGCCCCACACAAGGGTTGACGATGATCGGCAAGCACAACATACTGGACGAGGTTCGGAGGAGCGATTTGCAAACGGCAGTGGATGATTCGGTGGCGTAAGTAGATGATTTCACTGAACCTTGTATAAAAGAAAGAAAGGATCTTGACTCATGCCAAGGACTCTCAAATCAAGCGTTTTGAAATCTCTGGATGCCGTCCTCTGTTTTGGGGGAGGAGTTGCATTCGATTCCATTCAGTTTTTCAACCAGTATCGACCCAGGCCCTCCTTTACCCCGAAATGGTCCGATAAACCTCTGTTGAAATCCTGGGAGAAAACCAAGCCCGTTTTGGGGTGGCCGCGTGAGACAGACTCGTTGTGCCCTAAATGCGTGGTTGAAGCACGGGAAAGGATTCTCAGCGGTGAGGAAGATTATCGGATTCTTATCGATGAGAAGGTCGGTGAAATCAAGGCTCAGATTGTGGAACGCGATGGAGAGGTGTGGATGATCAAAGAGTGTCCCGAGCACGGAAAGTTTGAGGACCTCATGGCCATCGATTCCAAGTTCCTGAGCTGGATTGAGGCCAACTTCCCCGGTCGCGATATTCAGACTCACAATGATGAAGATCTGCACAATCATGGCTCCAGTACCATTAAGCACGGACGCGGTTCAGTGCTGACGGTCGATCTGACCAATCGCTGCAATATGATGTGCGACCCCTGCTTCATGGACGCTAACCAGGTTGGCTTTGTCCATGAACTGGAGTGGGAAGATATCAAGGAGATCCTCGACAACTCCTTGAGGATCAAGCCAAGACGGCAAATGTCGGTCCAGTTCTCGGGTGGGGAGCCTTCCATCTCCCCGCACTTTTTCCGGGCCATCAAGTATGCCCGTAAAATCGGCTACAACAGCGTTCAGGCTGCAACCAACGGAATTGAGTTCGCCAAGAGCCTCGACTTTGCCCGCAAGGCTCATGAGGCCGGATTGCGTTATGCCTACCTCCAGTTTGACGGAATCGGCAACGATGCCCACAGCCATCGCCACATTGGCAACCTGTTCGATATCAAGCTGCGTGCCATTAATAACATTCATGAAGCGGGAATCGACATTATCCTGGTGATCACTATAGTCAACGATGTAAACAATGATCAGGTCGGCCCCATCATCCGCTTCGCAATGGACAACCCCAAAAAGATTTCTTTCATTGCTTTCCAACCGGTTTCCTTCACCGGACGGGATGAGGCGATCACGGATGAGCGACGGCACCGACAGCGTTATACCCTTTCCCATTTGGCGAAGGATGTGAAAGAGCAGACCGGATTGACGGAACCCACCCATGACTGGTTTCCCCTGTCCCTGATGGGGGCCTTTGCTGATTTTGCCGATCAGGCCCATGGACCGGAAGCTGCCTGGGGCCAGGTGAGTTGTGGCTGCCATCCCAACTGCGGTATAGGCACGGCCATGATGATTGACAAGGAGACCAAGGAAGCAGTGCCGGTTCCCCAGTTCCTGAATATCCCCGGGTTGGTCAAGGATATGCAAAAGATCACTGATGCGGCGCGAGGTACAAAGTTTTCCAATTTCATGATGGCACTGGCTCTGCTCAAGAATTACCGAGCCTTTAAGGCACCTTCGCGTTTGACCCTGTTAGATCTCTTCAAGAAATTTGATAAGAGCTTTGGCTTGTCGGGCAAGGACTACGGAACCGAGTCCAAAGAACGTCGTGAAGACCCGTGGAACTTTCTCTTTATCGCCGGTATGTGGTTCCAGGATCTGTTCAATTACGACTTCCGCCGCACCGAGATGTGCATTATTCCCTATGCGACTCAGGAGGGCGAAATTTCCTTCTGTGCCTACAACACCGGTCACGGGTGGCGAAATATCATTGAGCACATGCACATGAATGCCACCGTCGCCAAGTGGTACAAGGAGCATGGGCGTCACGAGATTTTTGCGGGCGGAAAAGATGTGACACTCGACGACTACGACCACTCCCTGAAAATCAACGCCGAGGATGCCAGCCGGGTCAAAGAGAAGGGCGACAAGCCCCAGACCGCGCGCGATGAAAAAATGATGCAGAGAAAGGAAGCCAAAGAGGCGGCCATGGTTCGCGAGTACTACGAGGAGATGGTTCTTAAGAAGAAGAAGACCAATGATCTGGTCGACCTCACGGCTCCCTAGTCTCTCGAATCACCGGATATCGTGCCAATGCTTAGTATGGGCCCGCCTCACCACCGGCGGGCCTTTCTTGTTTGAGAGATCAGAAATGACCCAACTTGCCGAGAAACAATGTGTCCCCTGCCGGGGAGGCATTCCGCCTCTGACTTCTGAGGAAATCAAACCGCTGGCGGAACAGATCAGTCATTGGGAAGTGGTCGAGAATCATCATCTTCAAAAGACCTTCAAATCCGAAAATTTCAAGAGCGCCCTCGATTTGGTCAACCGGGTGGGGGAAATTGCCGAAGAACAGGGACATCACCCTGACCTTTATCTGGCCTGGGGCAAGGTCGAGGTCAAGATCTGGACCCACAAAATCAACGGCCTCAGTGAAAGTGACTTCATCCTGGCCGCAAAAATTGATCGCGCTTATTCCTCAGGGCCGTGAGGCACTCAGCCTGAGGTCCAACGGGCTAGCCCGCAGGCTAAAGCCTGCGGCTCTGACAGAGTAGCCAGGAACATCTCGGGCTTTGGGTTAACGAGGAACTACAGAGCCGTGGGCTTTAGCCCACGGGCCTCTTTTGGGTTTCGTCGAGTATAGCAATAACTCAGGGCTGAATCAGGCTTCCTTTGGAGGCCGCTCTGGATGAAAGTTCGGGGTGATTCTTCTTAATGAATCCCAGGTAACTTCCTCGCTCGGAGGCCCTCTCCAGATGATAACCAATGTCCTGCTCCACAACCTCCAGGCAGTCCAGCAGGTTCGTCGTCTTCAGGATCGGAAAATCGCGGTTTGGCTGGGTTCTGATCTTTTCCAGAGAAGCTCGTAAATCGCGAACCAAAGCTTGTACGAGTGGATTGGCGGAGCCGTGCTCATAAATCACACCCTTTTGCTCGGTTCGATAGGTTTCCTTCAACAGGCTGACGGCTTGCAGAATATGCTGATCGGTCAGGGTTTGCAGATCAGCAGCGTAACCGATGATCGTCCTTTCGATTTCGCCAAAAAGATGGCCGAAATGCTGACCCGTCTCGTAGAGCTTTCTTCGCCGTAGCGGATCTTTTTCCTGCTGCAGTTGAGCGCTGTATTTCTTGATGGACTGATAGGTGTGACCGGAGCTGAGATAAACGCAGTCGGATGGGCAATCGATTTCTACGACCCGCTTTTCACCGCAACACTGGGCGCAGATGGAAGTGTTCTTGGCGGGACAGAATCGCTTTCCCTTTCTCTCTCCGCACAGAATACATTTCATCTCTCTAAACCTGAGGGGTTCCCAGCCCGAACTCTTAATCCGGGCTAGTATAGCCGATTCTTTTCAACCTGTTCTTGCGATATACTTTAGGCAGATGAAGAAGCGATTTTTCACGGTCGAGGAAGCTCGCCAGCTCCTTCCCTCTCTCAAGGAACTGATGGGCCAGGTTATGGTGATTTCCCATCGCCTGGAAGAATATCGAGAAGTGGTCCACCAGCTGGCCGAATCAGCTTCCAGCAACACGGGAGGACCGGAAGGAACCGCCTACCTGGAAATTGTGATCTCCCTTCAGAATTGCCTGACTCAGCTTCAGGAAACCGGGTGTGTCTTGAAGAGCCTCCAGGACGGACTCATCGATTTTCCCCACCTGAAAGAGGGACGTGAAATCTGTCTCTGTTGGAAATATGGCGAAGAGGACATCCAGTTCTGGCACGAGGTGGATGAGGGATTCGCCGGACGGACTCCTCTTCTGGAATAAGAGACAGCACACCTATGAATGTCATCGTTGAGTTCTGCCTGATTCCACTGGGGGTAGGTGTCAGCCTTTCTGACTATATTGCTGCCTGTGAGCAGATTCTCCAAGAGGAAGGACTGCAGGTCGAATTGCACGCCAACGGGACAAACATTGAGGGAGAATGGGACACCGTGATGAGGGCCATTAAGAAATGTCACATTCGGGTTCACGAAATGGGGGCCCCTCGAATTTCGACCAGCCTCAAGGTGGGAACCCGCACGGATCGGTCACAAACATCAGAGGAAAAGGTTCGCAGTGTCGAAGAAAAAATGAGAAGAGGTCATTCGTGAACTGGCTTTTAATTTTTCTGGCATTTTCCTCCTGGGCTGCTGGTGAAGACGGATCCCAACTGGAAATTTCTCATCTGGCCCGTTCCCTGCAGCCGGGAGAAGCCGTCCTCCTTAAGGCTCACAGTCCTGTGCCCCTGAGCAGCATGCAGGTGGAAGCTTTCGGGAAAGCGTTCGTTTTTTATCCCACCGAGGATGGCAGGGTATGGGAAGGGCTGGTCGGCATCGATTTGGAAACCACCCCGGATGACTACTCGTTGAGTCTCACGGGATTCACGATTGGCGGAGTTCCGGTAGAAGCCACCTACTCACTCCGGGTGCTCGATAAGGAATTCCCAACTCGCCGGCTCACGGTAGAGGAAAAATTCGTCAATCCTCCCCAGCAGGAGCTGGAGCGCATCCGCCGGGAATCCAAGAGAACCCGAGAGATTTTTGCCGCCTTCAATCCTGAGAAGATCTGGCACAGCTCCTTTCAGTCACCGGTCCCGGGAGCGCCCACCAGTGGCTTTGGAAAGCGCAGTATCCTGAATGGGCAACCGCGCAGCCCCCATACCGGTACCGATTTTGATGCCGATGAGGGAACCCCCGTGAAATCTCCCAATACCGGGCAGGTGGTTCTGGTATCTCCTCTTTACTACTCGGGGAACACCGTAATCCTGGACCATGGACAGGGACTCTATTCTTACTTCGGCCATCTTTCCCGTTTCGCCGTGGCAGAAGGGGATCGGGTGTCCCCCGGAGAGGTGATTGGCTACGTGGGAGCCACGGGTCGGGTCACGGGCCCCCATCTGCATTGGACGGTGCGTCTCAACGGAACCCGCATCGACCCCCTTTCCCTGATCGCCATCCTCGCGGATCAGGACGGGGAATAACCTCTCTTACCTCTTTCACCCCACCGGGATGGCTACGGTGAGGGTGTTCGTTGGGTTCCTCACCCAAAAGGTCTCAGGTCACCGCTCCACGATCGCCTGGTAGGTCATAATACGAAACTTGTCCTGGATGTCTAAGTGCCGATACGGATAAAGTTGCGTCATCATGATCCCAATTAGCTCTTCTACGGGGTCAACCCAGAACATAGTGTTAAACAAGCCACGCCAGGTATACGCGCCGGCTGACCCAATTTCGCCGTCCACATTCGGCTCGCCAGCGATGGCAAAGCCTAGGCCAAAGCCGCCACTGCCAGGCTGAACGACCGCTGAAGGCACGGTGCCAGTGTGGTCAGACGTCATGAGATCGACTGTAGTCGGACTGAGCAGTCGGACTCCGTCCAGCGCTCCGCCGTTTAAGAGCATTTGCAGAAATCGAGCGTAGTCTGGCGCGGTCGATGACAGACCTCCGCCGCCAGAAAAATACGTACGGTGGTCGCTGGTAGGATAGGTGGCAGAGTAGATGAGGTAGCCGCTCTCGACCACGCCCTCAACTTTATCGATGCCACCACTCGGGGTGGGCGAGTACATTGACACGAGGCGCTTGGCCTTCTCCTGAGGAAGATAGAAATAGGTGTCATCCATACCGAGCGGTTCAAATACCCGTGCCCTAAGAAACTGGTCGAGAGTAGTGCCCGAGAGAACTTCAACGAGGCGACCGAGTACGTCGACTGACAGGCCGTACGAGAAGGCATCTCCGGGATCGTGCATGAGGGGCAATTTCCCCAGCTTCGTGACCAACTCCTCAATCGTCCCGGGATGCTCGAAAAATCCATCAGCCACACCCGCCTCGCGGTATAAGGTCGAAAGTTCGCGTTGACTAAAGCGTTGGTCGGAGTTACCGAGGAATAGATATGTGATCCCCGATGTGTGTGTGAGGAGATGCCGAATCGTGACGGGACGCTGGGCTGGTCGCCGTTTGTAGGTGCCGTTCACCGCGTCAATCGGTTCGAAGACGTCAAGCGAAGCCAGTTGGGGAAGATATTCTCCTACCGGATCATTGAGGCGAAACCGGCCTTCCTCGTACAACATCATTACGGCAACGCTGGTGATGGGCTTTGTCATTGAAGCAATGCGGAAGATGCCATCGGTCTGCATCGGTACTCCGGAGCCAACGTCGGCCATCCCGTAGGCTCGTAAGTGCGCCTGGCCACCCCTGCGTGCAACCAGCGTCACCGCGCCCGCGATCGCTCTGTCATCGATATACGTCTGCATTACTCTTTCGAGTCGAGCCAGACGGTCCGAGGATAAGCCAACCTTGGCTGGTGCGACGGTCGGGAGCCCCTGTGCCCCGATGAACGGAATGGCAAAGGAACTCAGAACCATACATATTAAAGCGATCCGGAATTTCATCAGCAGCTCCGTGGTCTGGACCAGTGATTCACTGGTGAAGCGAAGAAGACAGTCCTGACGGCTGTCTGTCTAACAATGGTTTATGCTGATCAATACAATATCCGGGTTGTCCGCATAAGATGCAAGCAGAAATAGGAGAAAGTTCTCCCTCAACGTCTTCATTGCCAGAGAGGAGATCTAGCTGCGCCTGTGGACTAGCCTTTGGGTTCCTCACCCAAAGACCCTAAATCAAGATCGGTCTTCAGTATGGTGGGTAGAATCGTCCCGAAACTTATTTTTTAAATATATGGCCGCCGGACGGGCTGATACTGGCCAAACGTCTTCCTGCCCGCATTGGAGTTTCTATATGACCCCGCGGCCTGATCTCCCTTAGTTTCCTATTTCAGCTTGCGTTCTATGCGGACAAGCGGGATATTATACTGATCAGCATAAACATTGTTAAGCCGCTGGAGCAAACCCGACTTGGGCTCGGGAGTTAAAACATGAGGGTACAGACGATCAGAGTCGCGTGTCTCGTCTTCGCGGTGATTTCCTGCATGACCATTCCCGCGCGGGCGCAACAAGTAGTAACACAGGCGGAGGAGGACGCGATTCGGACGGTCATCCAAGCTTTGGATGACGCATGGAATCGAGGCGATGGCAAGGGCTGGGCTGCGCACTACACGGAAGATGGGGAGTTCATCAACATTCTCGGCACGGTCTTTGACGGCCGCCAAGCCATCGAGGAGCACCACTCGGAGATCCTCCCCACGACTTTCAAGGGAAGCGATGTGGAGTCCCGGTTGAGACGGGTGCGGTGGCTGGGTCCAGACGCCGCTGTTGTGGACACCGATTTCTATATTCGGAACTTCGAGAGGCTCCCCAGACGACTCCCACGTATCTGGCCCGATGGATCGATGCGGCACAGGCTTAAACATGTCATGTTGAAACGGGAGGGCCGATGGCTCATTGTTTCGACTCAGAATACTCCCCTTTTGCCTCCGGCTTCCTGACGATCACCGCAACGACCTGCTACTACGGATGAACCTTGAGCCGTAGTAGGTAAGCGCGTCCCATCCATTCTGCCTGCCATGGGACGGTGTGGTCATCCACATCGGATTTTCTACCACATTTCTACCACAGAATCGCCCGAACAACAGGAAACACCAGGCAACAAGAAGGACGTACGTGATCGAGCAGAAAAGACGGGACAACACGCGTGTAGGCTCATAACCCAACGACTCAGGATGTGCCCACCGCCAATTTACCCTGAAAATCAGCTTTCATTTCTTTGGGTCAGTGGTCTCGGGGTCAAAAATGGCGACACCCGTTGACAATGGGGGGGTGAGGATCCTAATATTGGATACAGTATAGCCCCCCCCCAGGGGGTGTGGGGCTAGGAGGACCATGAGTCGAGACGTCACATCCGATATCTTGAAACGGCTCAGGAGCATTGAAGGGCACGTGGGCGGCATCGCTCGCATGGTGGAAAGTGACCAGTATTGCGTGGATATCCTGAACCAGATCGTGGCCGTACAACGGGCCCTGGACAAAGTGAACAGCCGGGTTCTGGACCGGCACCTGCACACCTGTGCCACCACCGCCATTCGAGGAGACGACCCCGATGAGCGGGAGCGGGTCATTGGGGAGATTCTGAACGTCTTCAAGAGGGCAGGAAAACGCTAAGTGCCCCGCTGCCACAAACGTGGCCGTATTTATGGAGCGAGACACTAAAAGGGAAAGGAAGAAGATATGGAAACGAAGACATTCCGGGTGCCCAATATTACCTGCGATCACTGCGTGAAGACCATTGAACGGGAATTGAGCGAACTTGAGGGCGTCGCTTCAGTTCAGGCCGACCCTCAAACCCAGGGGGTCACTGTCGAGTGGGATGGAACCTCCTTGAGTTGGGAGCAAGTTCGTCATTTGCTGGAGGAGATCCATTATCCGCCGGAGGATCAGTAAACCGTCCGATGAAGTCCGCCCAGGAAGTAGCTGATCAGAAACAGATCACTTTACCCATCACCGGGATGACCTGTGCCAACTGTGCCGCCACCATCCAGCGAACCCTGGAAAAGAAGGTAGCGGGAGTGGTGGGGGCGACGGTCAATTTTGCCACCGAGAAGGCTCGGGTCGAGTACGACCCTTCTCAAGTCAGCCGGCGCGACCTGGTGGAAGCGATTGAGAAGATTGGCTACTCCGTGACAGAGAGCGGACCGGATGGGCTGGAAGATAGAGAACGAGCTGCCCGCCAGGCTGAGATTCAGACCCAGACTTACAAGTTCTGGATCGGTTTGGCCTTTTCCCTGCCCCTGTTTCTCCTGAGCATGACACGCGATTTTGGATTACTCGGGGCCTGGGCTGATGCCTCATGGGTGAATGGGCTGATGCTGCTTTTGGCCACCCCGGTACAATTTTACGTGGGTTGGGACTACTACGTCGGTGCTTTCAAAGCCCTTCGCAACCGCACAGCCAACATGGATGTGTTGATCGTGATGGGCTCCTCAGCCGCCTATTTCTACAGCATCCCGGTCACCGTTGCCCTGATCTTGGGCAGTTCCGCTCTGGGAACCCATGTTTACTATGAAACGGCTGCCGTGATCATCACCTTGATCAAACTGGGAAAACTGTTGGAAGTTCGGGCTAAAGGCAAGACCAGTGCGGCCATCAAGAAACTCATGGGTCTGCGCCCCAAGACGGCCCGTGTGCTGAGAGACCACCAGGAAATCGACATTCCTATTTCCGAAGTAGCCGTAGGGGACATTGTCGTGGTCCGGCCGGGAGAGAAGATTCCCGTGGATGGCCTGGTCCTCGAAGGACGATCTGCGGTGGACGAGAGTATGATGACCGGGGAGAGTCTCCCCGTCACCAAGCAGACGGGAGATGAGGTCATCGGCGGTTCCATCAACAAGCAGGGAAGACTTCAATTCGAGGCCAGGAAGGTGGGTGCCGAAACGGCCTTGGCACAGATTATCCGTCTGGTGGAAGAGGCTCAAGGAAGCCGGGCGCCCATTCAGCGCCTTGCCGATCAGGTAGCCGGTGTCTTTGTGCCCATCGTGCTTCTTATCGCCCTGGTCACCTTCCTGATTTGGTGGGTTGTCGTGGACCTGGGTTTGACCGCTGCCATGATTCGGATGGTGGCCGTTCTGGTGATCGCCTGCCCCTGCGCTCTGGGACTGGCCACGCCGACCGCAATCATGGTGGCCACGGGTCGGGGAGCCCAACAGGGCATTCTCTTTAAAAACAGTCAGGCCCTGGAGCAGGCCCATTCGCTCGAGGTGGTCGTGCTGGATAAGACCGGGACGCTCACTCTGGGAGAACCCTCGGTCACCGATATCTGGGTCAAAGACCAGAAGCTGAAAAATGGAGCGGACACGGCTGTTTCCGATTCCTCAGACTCTTCGCACCGGTTGCTGTACCTGGCCGCTTCGGTGGAAGCGGGAAGCGAACATCCCCTGGGAGAAGCCATTGTCCGGGCCGCCCGGGAACGCGAACTGCGGTTAGCCCAACCCGAAGGATTTGAAGCTCAGACGGGCCAGGGGGTGATGGCGCGTGTTGAAGGACACCGCGTGGCCCTGGGTAATGCCAAGATGATGAAGGAAGGCTCGGTTCCACTCGAGGGGCTTGAGGCTGAAGCGGAGCGCTTGCAATCGGAAGCAAAAACCGTGGTCTGGGTGGCCGTTGATGGTGAAGCTGTGGGTCTCATCGGCATTGCCGATACCCTAAAACCAGGCTCTAAGGATGCGGTTGATCAGATGCATGAACTGGGCCTGACGGTGATCATGATGACCGGCGACAACGCCGCCACAGCCCGGAAGATTGCTGAGCAAGTGGGGATCGATCGGGTCTTGTCCGAGGTGCTTCCCGGTGAAAAGGCGGCCCAGATTCAGAAGCTGCAAACTGAGAGCAGGGGATTGGTGGGGATGGTGGGAGATGGCATCAATGATGCCCCGGCTTTGGCTCAGGCCGACGTGGGAATCGCCATCGGTACGGGTACCGACGTGGCTATGGAGACAGCAGACGTTACTTTGATGCGAGGGGATCTTCGCTCTGTCCCCCAGGCTATAGCACTGAGTAAGGCCACCCTGCGGACCATTAAGCAGAACCTCTTCTGGGCCTTTTTCTACAACGTGGTCCTTATCCCTGTGGCGGCGGGTGTCCTTTATCCTTTCCCAGCTTTGCCTGGCGCGCTTCGTTCTTTACATCCCATCCTGGCTGCCTTGGCCATGGCTTTCAGCAGCGTTACCGTGGTCACCAACAGCCTGCGCCTGAAACAGTAACGCGATCCCGCTTGGGCACTCTCGACGGAGTCCTTCTGTGACTCTAAAAATTCTTAGACTTTTCCCTGGCAGCGGTATTAGGATAAGAGTGATTTTTGCGACTTCAATCCAGCATAAAGGAGGTTTTATGAGTAGCGATCGATGGGTTGGTGGATATTTTATGGCCATCCTGGCCCTGTTCCTCTTCTTTGAAGGAATGGCTTCTTTTGCCCAGCAGTTGCCTCCCGAGGTGGCCAGGTGGGGCTATGCCGACACCCTCTTTGTCAATGGCAAGGTGGTGAGCATGGACGATAAATCCACCTCCACCCAGGTGGGAAGTATCTACCAGGCCATCGCGGTCAAGGGTGACAAGATCATGAAGCTGGGGAGCGATGCCGAGATCAGACCGATGGCAGGACCGGACACCCGGGTGTTTGACCTGAAAGGAAGAACCCTGCTTCCGGGCATTGTTGAGCCTCACAGCCATATCTACGGGGGAGCCGTTCGCTTTTTGGACCGGTTTGGCTTCACCTACCCTCCCAAGGGGATCATCGTGAGAGCTCAGGCCGACCTGGATTTGGAAAAAACCCAGGCCATTATGCGCGACACCATCCGGGAAGCCGTCAAGAAGGTCCATCCCGGAGATTGGGTGGTGCTGGAAATGGAGCGTCATCCTGAGGCGCCTTCGCAGCTGCAGTTTTGGGGGATGACCCGGCGTTTGACCAATCGCAGGACGCTCGATCTGTGGGCACCGGAGAATCCGGTGCTGATGAGGCCCGGCTTGAGGGGCAACATCAATTCCAAGGCGCTGGAGGTCTTGAATGAGTTCTTCCCCGGCTACTCGGACTCCATTCACGAGACCATGCATGGGGATGTCATTGGAGAGAACATTCCCGAGATCGGATGGGTGGGAAGCCAGGAGATGTCGGTCATAACCTGGGAACTTTTTCTGGAGAAGCTTCCTCTGACCACCTTGGCTCAGGCGCTCAAACTGGTTTCGGAGGAGTTTGCCACCAACGGGGTGAGCACCTTTTCCAGCCGCATTCAGTTTCCCAAGATCATGAGCGGATACTCCACCCTGGCCGGTTTGGGTCAGATGCCCATTCGTTTGGATGCTCACTATGAAGTTCATCGCATGCCCACCGATCCCCAGCAGACCCGTCAGATGTACCGGAGGACCGGAGTGTTGCAGGGGATAGGAGACGATTTCCTGTGGATTGACGGCGTGGCCTCGGAGCGCTGGGATTCCTTTTATCCGGAATCGTGTACGGGACCCGACACTCAGGCTCCGGCCCACATCAAGGCCCGGGAAACCTGTCCCAAACCGGGTGATCTGCACTGGGATACCCTGGAGAATGCCATGAAGGCAGGTTGGAGGCTGGCAGGCGTGCACATCTGCGGCAGTGAAAGCGCACGTTCCTTTTTTGAGATGGTGGATCGAGCCCGGGCAGTCAATGGCTGGAGCATGGAAGAGGTCCGGCAGCTGCAGATGACGGGAGAGCACTGTGGTTTGATCGGAAAAAGCCCGGAGATCATCCAAAAATTAAAGGATTACGGGATCATACTGAGCTGTGGCCCCGATATCATTGACGAATCGCCCGACTGGATCAAGGATTATGGTCCTCAGATGAACGACTTTATACTGCCCTTCAAGACTTGGATCGACTCAGGCGTGAAGCTGGTGGGCCAGCATTGGGGTTCGGGCGCTAGAAACCCGGGAAGCCAGCGTTTTCAACCTCCCTTTTTCATGGCCTGGCAGGCGGTCACCCGCAAGTACGACGGACAAGTCTGGCAGCCTGAAGAGCGCATTGACCGGGTGCAGGCTTTGAAGATGTTCTCTTCCTGGGCAGCCGAATATGTGCGAAAACCGGATCAGCTCGGTTCACTGGAAGTGGGTAAGTTTGCCGATCTTCTGATCATTGACCGAGACTACTTCACCGTTCCGGTCGATGACATCCTGAAGATCCACCCCTTAATGACTATGGTGGGTGGTGAAGTGATCGTCCTTCAGGCTCCGCTGGCCAAAGACTTTGGAGTGCAGCCGGTGGGACCCGCCTATGATTTTTCGGATGACGATGTGGAGCACCTTGGCGGTCCGTTGGTCGAGATCGCACAGAAGTTCCGTCAAAAGGCGGCGGGGAACAGAATGGACTGAGTCCCAGCCGGATCACTGGCAGGTAAAGTTGCCTGCCACCCAGTTGGCGGGATCGTTGGCCCCGCCGGCCGGACCGGTGTAAACGGCCCGTTCCGGGTAGGGACAAAGGGGCCGCTCGTTATCGACCACCCCATCTGTACTGTGGGTGGCGACGAGGAAGTCCGGTGCATTTCCGTTTTCCACCCACTCCACCAGAGGGGGGAGTTTGTCCCAGGCGTTGGGGCCGGGTCCTCCGCGACAGTGTCCCATCCCCGGCACCATGAAGAGCCGGGCACGATCTCTGGCGGCCTCCAGATTACCCCCGAAGGTGGTGCTCACCACATCCTGGTAATAATCAAGGGTGGGCTCAGGAGGAGGCGATGTGTCACACCACCCGTGGTAGAGGATCAACTTGCCACCGTTTTTAATGAGAAATCGTGTCAGATCGGGGTCGGTCGCGTCGGTGATGGACATCATCAAATCGCCCAGACCTGCCGTGACATCGTCCACATCGAATTCCCACCAGGCATACTCAGGGGGTGTTCTAGTCTTATCCGGACTGTAGGAGAGGTCGGTGACATCCGGAGGCGGGACACCGGGATCCTTCTCGTAAAAGATGTAGTTGAAGTGGTTCTGGATGTAGCCTAAATTTACCGGAAACAGGGAATTTCCTTCATGGGGAATATTGCTGTTGGCCCAGGCCCATTCCGAACCGAAGGCTTTCCCTTTTAAGATGGAGACTCCTTTGCTGTCGTAGGGACCCGCGTAAATATCCTGGATGGTTTGCAGCTGTGCTGTGGTGAAACAATCGTCGGCGTTGACATCCCCGGCGCACATCATGGCAGCCAGATCCCTCTCGGCATCAAAATCGCAGCTCAAGGGGTCATCGATCACGCCGTCTGTAATCCCGTCTTGGGCGTCGCATTGGTTCAGGACCGCTTCCTCCAGCATCTTCATTTTGGTCAGGCTATCGGGCAAGCCATTGCCATCGCTATCGAAGGCCAGGTTCCCTTCGAAGTTATTGCGGAATACCTTTTGCAACATGAAGTTATGACTCACATTGGTTGCCTGATAGTGAAAAACGGGAGCCCCGGCCACGATCCCGTCAAAATCGTAGGGGTATCGCTGGGCTTCGGTCAGGCCCTGTTTGCCGCCGGTCGAACAACCCTCGAAATAGGAATACTCAGGACCTTCGCCGTAGTACTCCTTCAGAACCGTTTGGGCGGCATTAACGGTCAGATGCACAGCCCGGTAGCCGAAATCGATTTCAGCCTGCCGGTTGTCAAAGCCAAAGGATGATTCGGGCTCCGATCCATTATCGTGACCCGTATTGCTATTGGCGACGGCGTAACCTTCAGCCAACCGATGATCGGCGAAATCCAGGTCCCCGTCCTTTCCCCCATCTCCCCATTGCAGGAATCGGCCATTCCAGTTCTCAGGCAGAGGAAGCTGAACATGATAGGCAATGGCCGGGGAAATAAGTCCTTTGACGTAGCAGTATTGAGGCGTTGACTCGGTGGCAGGAACCAACTCAGCCGAAGTCAGGGTCAGATTGGGGACGCTGGTGAGTGCCAGGCAAGCCAGCTCATTTTCCGAGGCGGTCTCGTCCCCCATGACTCCACTGCAAGCAGCCAGTGTCAGTGCCGAGACGATCCATAACAAAATCGTCGAGTACCGTAGGGAATTCATATTTCAAGCCTCCTTCTTGTGTTGAGCCACGGTAAGAAAGAGGCTGGCATCCAGGGCCATCAGGCGGCCATCCTCAGTGGGGACCAGGGGATTGATATCTATCCCGGAGAGAAGACCTTGGCTGGCCAGGGCGATCTCTGAAAGGGTCAACAGCAGTTTTTGGATTTCCTCTGGCCGCACCGCTGGCATATTTCTGGCTCCCTTCAAAAGAGCGGCTCCCCGCAGCTGATTCACCATCTCGAGAACATCTTCTGGTATGAGGGGTGCCGGGCACAGGGCGGCTTCATCGAACACCTCTACCCAGATACCTCCCAGTCCCAAGAGAATGAGTGGGCCAAAGGTCGGGTCGACATGTATGCCGGCAACCAGCTCCAGGGGTGCGGGGACCATTCGGGAGACCAGCATTCCCGCGATGTCGGCCTGGGGAACGGCGTTCTTTGCCCCGGCCAGAATCTCCACATAGGCGGTCTCTATGGCCTTGGCGTTGTCCAGATTCAGGCGAATCCCACCCACCTCTGTCTTGTGGATAATGTCGGGAGATTGAACCTTGAGGGCTACCGGGTAGCCAAGAGTCTTGGCGTACTCCACCGCTTGGTCGGCGGATTGGGCGAGCCGTTCTTCGACCACCAGCAGACCACACTGCTTCAGGAAGCGCTTGGCATCGTACTCCGTGGGTGCACTTCCGATCCCCTCCAGGGCTTCTTTCACATGTGCCGCGGAGGCGACCGTCTTCTCTTCGGACTTGCGACGTGCCTTGTGTCGTTCCCGTGCTCGTGCGAAATGCCAGAGTGCGGCCATCGATTCCACTGCTTTACCCGGAGAGTGGAAGGCCGGTATGTTGTTGGATCTCAGGAGCTGGTAGGAAGGTGTCGCACTGGAGCCGGCCAGAACCACCCCGAAGGCCGGTTTTTTGGACCTGTGAATGGGATCCAGTAAGGCCTCCATCCGTGCCTTTCCTGGCTCACCACTGCCTGCCGTAATGACCAGCAATCCTCCCACCGCCGGGTCGTCGAAAAAGGCCTTGGCCATACTCCCGACCGAGGCCGGGTTCTGGGCAATGATCGAAGTCACATCAAAGGGATTCGTGACCTGCTCGGGGGCAAACTGGGGCACGAATTCCTTCAGTCGGCTGGCCGTGTCTTTGCCAATGGTGGCTGTGGTCAGACCGAGATCATCGGCCCGGTCAACAGTAATGGCCCCTGCACCACCTGACTCGGTGATGACCCCGAGGCCGGGACCTGTTGGAAAGCGCCCGGCGGCACAGGCTCCGGCCAGCGCGAACAAATCGTCGAGGTCCCCAGCTTCAATAACCCCTCGCTGGCGAAAAACCGCTTGAAGTACCGGGTAGGAACCGGCCAGGGCTCCCGTATGAGACTGGGCAACGGCCTTGCCCTTTTCCGATCGAGCCAGTTTGTAAGCGATTAAAGGCTTTCCCAGCTCCAGCAATCGATCACACACGCGGAGGAAACGGGGCCCATTGCGAATGGCTTCGATGATGACCACGATCACGTCCGTTCCCGGGTCCTCTGCCAGATACTCGATGGTCTCGCTGAGTTTAAGATCGGCCTCGTTGCCCGTGGCCACGGCGTAGTTGATGTTGACCCCGGCGTCGAAAGCCCTGTTGGCCAGTCCCACCAGAAGCCCTCCACTTTGGGAGACCAGGCTGACGCGTCCCCCAGGCCAATCTTTCATGTCCACCACGGAGCCAAAGGTCATCGGAATCCTGTCCACGAAATTCAGAACACCCAAGCTGTTGGGGCCACAAATCACCATGCCGCTTTCCCGGGCCACTTCTCGTATTTTGGCTTGAGCCTGAGCGCCTTCAGAGCCCGTTTCCGCAAAACCTGCACTGATGACGATGGCGGCTTTAACTCCCCTTTGAGCACAACTCTCCAGAGTGGGCAGAACATGTTGTGCCGGTAAAACCAGCAGCGCCAGTTCCGGAACCTCGGGAAGTTCCTCCAGGCTGGGGTAACAGCGGATACCGGCAATTTCCTCGGCAGTGGGATTAATCGGATAGAGGGCTCCGTCATACCCCATGCCCTGTAAGTTTTCAAGGGGCCGGGCCGCTACCGTATTGAGGCGACTGGAGGCACCGACGATGGCTATGCTGGTGGGTGCAAGCAGTGGTCGTAGATCACGCATGGAGCGAGACACTTACTAAGTATCCCTATTCCTTGGAACGTCCGTAAGGACCGAGGCCCGGCCGGAAGGTCTTATCCTCAATAAACTGTTGGATGCCTTTCCCGCGTCCTCTCTCAGGATCTCGAAACTCGAGCTGATCGTTCTTGGCGGCCAGGTAGTCGTAGGCTTGCTCGAAATCCATATCTCGGGACATTTTGAAGGCGTCTTTGGCATAGCGAAGGGTCAGAGGATTGAGCTTCTTGAGATCCTGAGCGAGAGCCATGACTGCCGAGCGCAGCTCCGATCGGGGTACCGACTCATTCACCAGACCCATATCCGCCGCTTTTTTCCCATCAAAGGTCTTGCCGGTAACGATGTAGTAAAGGGCGTCCCGGTATCGCATCACCATGGACACATCCCGGGTCACGTATCCTCCGGGCAGAATACCCCAGTTGACCTCGGAGAGACCGAAGGTCGCTTCATCAGCGGCAATGGCCAGGTCGCAGGAAATCAAAGGAGTGAATGCTCCCCCAAAACACCATCCGTTCACCGCTGCTATGGTGGGCTTGGGACACATTCGAAGCCTGAAATACTGCCAGTTGCGCATGGCCCATCGGACTCTGATCTGTTCCGTGGGGTCATTGTCCAACGCTCGAAAGTATTCCTTGAGGTCCATTCCCGCACAAAAGGCCTCGCCCTCACCCGTTAAGACAACAACCTGAACGTCCGGATCCAGGGAAAGCTGATTGATGACCTGCTCCGCCTCATAATGCATCTGAGGATTCATGGCATTACGCTTCTCCGGGCGGTTGAGGATCATCCAGGCCACCCCGTCCTCACGCTCAACCTTAACCGTTTCATACTCCTGAGCTGTCATTGTGATTTCCTCCCATGATCCATGATTGATGGACGCGAAAAGAGCGCCTCTTGACTCTGGCTAGGCGCCGATTGTTTACTGGACTCAGTGGAGCCGGCGACTGGGTGGGATCAGTCTCCGATATCGATCCCGACGTGTTTGAGTTGGGTGAACTCGTTCAGCCCCTCTTGTCCGTATTGAATTCCGACACCGCTTTCCTTGTGGCCCCCCATCTCGGCTTGGAAGGGAAGCTTGCCGTAGGTGTTGATCCAAACGGTTCCCGCCTTGATCTTGCGAGCCAATTTTAAGGCTTTGTTGATGTCGGTGGTCCAAACGGCTGCTGCCAATCCAAACAAGGTATTGTTGGCGATTTCCGCGGCCTCCTCCACGCCGTCAAAGCGAAAGATGGATAAAACCGGTCCGAAAACTTCCTCCTGGCTGAGTCTGGATTCGACGGGGACGTCGTCAAAGACTGTGGGAGCCACGAAAAAGCCTTTGGAAAGATCACCCTCTTCGACCTTGAAGCCCCCGGTCACCAGCTTGGCATCCTTATTGCCCACGTCGATGAAATCCATGACCACGTCCACCTGATCCTGGGAGATGACCGGTCCCATGTCCACTCCCGGGTTGGCCCCGTATCCCAGCTTCATGCTTTCGGCCTGTGTTTTGAGGGCTTCCACAAACTGGTCGTGAACCTTGTTGTCCAGAAGGATCCGGGTGCCGGAATAGCAAACCTGGCAGCCAAAGGACATCCAGGCTCCCTTCAAGGCGTAGCGGACGGCCTTATCGAAGTTGGCATCTCCGAAAACGATATTGGGAGACTTCCCCCCCAGCTCCAGAGAGACCTTTTTGAGAGTCTCAGCGGCCGCTTTCATGACACTCTTGCCGGTTTCGGAAGATCCCGTCAGCGCGACCATATCGACCTCTCGGTGTTTGGCCAGCTCTGCTCCCACGATGGATCCCTTGCCCGCCACAAAGTTCACGATCCCATGAGGGACTTTCCCCATATCCGTCAAGATCTTGATCATGGTGTAGTTGATCCCTGGAGTATAACTGGCCGGTTTCACGATGACCGCGTTTCCGGCAGCCAGGGCCGGAGCCACTGCCCGGACCATTAAAACCGCAGGAAAGTTCCAGGGAACGATGATCCCCACCACCCCCATCGGTTCTCTCAGCACAAAGCTGTAGAAATTGGGTGAGGAAATAGCGGTCTTGCCCATAACATTCTGGGCCAGGCCCGCATAATACTCGACAATCCCTATGGCTCTTCCCATTTCCCCTTTGGCATCGGACAGGATCTTGCCGTTTTCATCGGTTAACAGCCGGGCGAGTTCATCGATTTTGTTTCTCATCTCCTGGGCCCATCGATAGAGGACCCGTGCTCTCGTTTCGGAGTCCTCGGCCCAGGTCGTGCTCTCGAAGGCCATGCGTGCTGTCGTGATGGCCTCTTGTACCTCATCCAAGCTAGCGTTGGGAGCGGTGCAGACTATCTCCCCAGTGGCCGGGTTGGTCGACTCAATCGCTTCACCATTGCTCGAGGGAATCCACTTCCCATCGATATAGTTGCTACAAGTAATCATGGGGCGTAATCTTGGCAATCCAATCCCAAAAAGTCAAGACCGCTGCAACCAAGAACTTGCTGTGACAGGATCAGTGCTTGCCTGCATGGGTATTGGCTTGACGGGGTCTTGGAGCTGTGAATAATGGGGGTGCTTCTGGTGCCTTTTAGCGAGATTCAGAAGGGGTCGAAGGGTGGATTTCCATTTTAGCGAAGAACAGCAACAATTTCGGATGGAGCTGCGGGCCTGGCTCAAAGAAAATCTTGAGCGTCCCTGGATCGAGGAACTTCGCGACCCCAAAAATGACGAGAAGAAGCTTTTCGATATTCGCCGAAATTGGCAGGCCAAGCTCAATGAGTCCGGCTACCTGGGGATCCACTGGCCCAAGGAATGGGGAGGGAGGGGACTCACGGTGGTCGAGAATGCCATTTTTGCCGCCGAGGCCATTCATGCGCCACCCATTGCTTCCCGCGTGGGAATCAATCTGCTGGGTCCGGCCCTCATTCACCATGCCACCGAAGAACAACGTCGGCGCTTTATTCCCAAGATGCTTTCGGGGGAGGAAGTTTGGTGCCAGGGTTTCAGCGAACCGGATGCCGGAAGCGATCTGGCCGCGCTGCGCACCCGAGCCGAGCTTGATGGCGAGGACTTTCGGCTTGAAGGCCAGAAGGTGTGGACCACTTTCGCTCCCTGGTCGGATTGGATCTTTGTCCTGGCTCGCACCGATCCTGATGACCGCTACGGAGGGATCACCTTCTTTCTGGTTTCTCTCCATCAGGAGGGAATCGACGTCCGACCCATCCGGCAGATTACCGGGGAGTCGGAGTTCGGTGAGGTTTTTTTCAGCGGGGCCCTGGCCAAGCGCGAGCACATTGTGGGTGCCATTGGGGAGGGTTGGAAGATTGCTATGACGGTGTTGGCCTACGAGCGGGGATCCATGTCGCTGGCTCACCTGGCACGGTTTGACCACTATCTGAAGGACCTTGTCGATGGTGTCCGCGAGAATGGCTCCCTACAAAGGGCCGATGTCCGTGAGAAGATCGCCAGACTCATGGTGGAAAAGGAAGTCCTGCGAGCCAATGGCTATCGCACTCTCGCCACCCTGGCCTCGGGCCAGGCTCCAGGTCCGGAAGCCTCCCTGGAGAAAATCTTCTGGTCGGAGTACTCCAGGCGTTTGGCCGATGGGGCTCTTGATTTGCTGGGATTGCAGGCCCATCTCCTGGTGCGTTCCCCCCATGCGCGCCCCCACATGGACTGGGCCCAGGAGGCCCTCTACTCCCGAGCCGTCACCATCTATGCGGGATCCTCGGAGATCCAGCGGAACATCATTTCCAAGCGCATCTTGAAACTTCCGTCCTCTTGAGGGTGCCATGCAGTTTGAGCTCAACGAAAACCATGCATTACTGAAAACTTCAATTCGGGAATTCCTGGAAAAAGAAAGTCCCCTGGCCAAGTCACGTCCCATGATGGAGGAGACTCAGGAAGGTTTCTCGAAGGAGCTTTACGCCGAGCTCGGGGATCTGGGTTATTTGGGGCTCACCCTTTCCGAGAGTGAGGGGGGTGGGGCAGCCGGCGTCATCGGACTGGCAGTGGTGCTCGAGGAGATGGGAAGGGTCGCCTTCCCGGGTCCCTTCCTGGATCTGGTGCTGGCTGAGGAGACCTTGTGTCGCGTTAAAGACCAGCAGGCCTCTCAGTTCCTTCAAGAGACTGTCTCGGGACGAAAGAAGGTGCTGCTGGCCCGGTCGGAAGCTTTGGATGATCTTGAGCGCAGTTCGCTCCAGACGCGATGTGACCAGGACACGATTCGGGGAACCAAGCTCCCTGTTTCCTATGGCGCCAGTGCCGATGTTCTATTGGTCACCACGGCCGAAGGACTGGCTCTGGTCCCTCGTCCTGAAGAAGGGTGGAAGGCAACCTCATTGCCCGCTTTGGATCACGCTCAGCGCTTTGTGGAGATCTCCCTGGATTCTCCCGGGAGGCTCCTTACCGATAAGCAAAGGGCGGATACGATCCTGCAGGAGGTGGATCAACTGGGTGCACTGGGCGCTTCGGCCCTGATGCTCGGTTTGATGGAGGGTTCACTGGAGTTGACCCTGGATTACCTCAAGGAGCGAAAGGCCTTTGGTCGAACCATCGGAAGTTTCCAGGTGCTGCAGCACCGGGCGGCGGATATGTGGATTCGTGTGGAGAGCTCTCGTTCGGCGGTGTACCGAGCCGCCTGGGCTTTGGAGAACAAGCTGGAGGAAGCGTCTCTGTTGGTGGCTTCAGCCAAGGCCTATAGCGGGGACTCCGCTCGCTTCGTGTGCGGCGAGACGATCCAGTTATTCGGGGGTGTCGGTTACACCTGGGAGTATGACCCCCACATTTATTACAAGCGCGTCAAGACCCTGGAGCAGCTCTACGGCTCGACTCGCAACCAACTGGAAGCAGCCCTTCAAAGCCAGGGAATATGAGGTTGGATCAAGCCCTCGAAATTCACCTTTCCCCTTTTTTCCTGGGATGTCTTGGAGTACAATCCCGACCAAATTCGGAGTTCGATTAAAGAAACGTATTTCTTGAGACGTTGTGAGAACGCAAGGAGGATCTATGAATAGAATGTTTTTCACTCTTTCGCTTGTTTTTATGCTCGGTGTCGGCCCGGTCCTGGCTCAGCAACTTCCCGATTTGGTAGCCGCGCATGGCTATGCCGACATGATCCTGGTCAATGGCAAGATTGCTGCCATGGATGACCGCAGCAGCACTCCCAACTCTGCCGGACAGTTTTTCCAGGCCATGGCCATAAAAGGGAAAAGGATCATGGCTTTGGGGACCGATGCGGAAATGAGGAGACTGGCGGGACCCCGGACTCGTTTGGTGGATGTGGGAGGCAAAACAGTGCTTCCTGGCTTGATCCAGACCCACTACCACATTTTCGGAACGGCAGCTCGTGTCTATGGTCCTCAGGTGGGCCTGGTCGATCGCAGTGTAAAACTGACGGTGGTCACTGATACGACGCCGGAAGCCACCGCCAAGAGAATCAGGGACACCATCCTGAACGCCATTCGAGTCCAGCAGATTCCGAAAGGAAAGTGGATTACGGTGGATCTGCAGGAAGGCCCACAAAATCGTGCAGCCACCACCCGATCGTGGCTTTACATGGGAAGATTGAATCGAAGGCAGTTTGATAGTGCCATTCAGGACCACCCCATCATGATCCGAGGGCGAGCCTCCGGACTGTTTAACGCCGTAGCTATCGCCGAATTCAAGAAGATTTTCCCAGATTGGGAAGAGAGTACAGACTTGGAAAACCGTCCCGGGGCCGCAGCGGATGGATATGTGGCTGTGCCTGAACTCTCCGGTGTGAGCTTCGAATTCTGGTGGAAGGACGAACCGCTCGAAAATTTAGCAGAGGCGATGCGTTTGCAGGGTCTGGATCTCCAGAAAAAGGGAGTCACCACCATCGCCACGCGGATTCTGTATCCGCGAGTGATCGCCGCCTTCCATCTCCTGAACCGGGAGGGAAAAATGCCCCATCGGATGGCCTATTACATCGAATCGCAGCGGGGGAACTTCTGGAATCTCAAAACCATCCATGAATTTTACAAGGGGACCGGTGCTCCCTGGACCACCCATTCCGCCGGCAACGAGATGCTGTGGTTAAACGGGATGTGCAACGAGATCTGGGATTCCACCCAAAACGAGTTGTGTCTGGGTGACGATGTGGATGTACCGGACCATATCAGAGCCCGGGAACGATGTCCCAGCCCGGGAACCAAGCCCTGGGAGACTTACAAAGAAGCCATTGTCCACGGATGGCGACCCGTTCAGGCTCACAACACCTCCAGTCACGGGGCCCGGCTCTATCTCCAGATGTTGGAGGAGGCCATGAAGGAGGGGAACTATTCGGTGGAATACATGCGCAGCCTCAGAACTGCCGTCGAACACAACCAGTTTTTGGGGAACCTTCCCGATGTCATGGAGGGGTTCAAGAAGTTCGGCATCATCATCAATGTGAACACGGGCTATTTGCGGGAGGTCCCTCACAATCTGGAGGACTATGGCGAACAGCTGCGGCCCTTTGTGATGCCCGTGAAAACATGGATTGAGCAGGGACTTCGAGTGACCTTCGAGGCCCAGGGTCTGGATTTCTGGAGACCGATTTACCGCCTCGTCACCCGGGAAGTCGTGGACTCAGCCACCGGCGAGAAGGTGATCCTGAATCGAGATGAGGCCGTGGATCGCGTCACTGCCCTGAAGATGGCCACCACCTGGGCTTCTGAATATATGATGGCGGAGGACACGATTGGAACCCTGGAGCCGGGAAAATTCGCCGATTTTGTGGTTCTGGACAGGGACTTTTTCACCATTCCGGTGTCTGCGATTCCCTTTGTCGAGGTGGTGATGACGGGCCTGGGAGGCGAGATCGTCTACGACCCCGATGGGATCGACAGTAATTAGAGTGAAATACAAGATTGCCAGGATCCTGTCCGTTCTGACGTTGCTATTGGGCACGTTTCTAGCGGCGGCCTGCTCAGACGGGCTGGAGCCTGCCGATACCACCATCAGGTGGAGAGCCCAATCTGGAGTGCCCGCCAGCAGCTGGCTCTATCAAGACCATTTCGTGAAGTTCGCCGAGTTGGTGAAGGAGCGGAGCCAGGGACGCCTGGAAATCCAGATTTTCCCCCCCGGTACCATCGTTGATGCCTATGAGCAATTCAGTGCGGTGCAAAAGAAAGCAATCGACATGGGAATGGGTGTGGGGGGCTATAACGTCAAGCAGGTTCCGGAGGCCTACATCGAACAGGGACTCTTTGGTGTTTTCTCGACCCTTGAGGACTTTATCGACTTCTATATCTACTACAAGGACGGGGCCGCCTACGAGCTGATCGACGCCGCTTACAGAGAAAAGGGCTGTCATCTCCTGAAGTCGCTGGGACCCTCCCCTCTCGTCTTCATTTCCAGAGAACCTCTGCACTCAGTACAGGAATTGAAGGGACTCAAAATCAGGGGCAGTGGAGCCGCCCCTGATTTGATCACCAACCTGGGTGCTGTTCCAGTGACCTTGGCACCGGCGGAATTGTACATGGCACTGCAAACGGGAACCATCGATGCTGTGATCATGCCCAATTATACGATCGGCACCATCAATCTTTGGGACGTCGCCAAGGGCCTTATGGGACCCCCTTTTGGCCAGGTGGCTGGAGATATGTACGTCAATCTGGAGGTCTACAATAGCCTTCCTGATGACCTGAAAGTAATCGTAGAGGATGCGGCAGAAGAAGCCATGCATTATTATCTCGAAACCATTTCCGCAAAAATGGACGAAATACTGGAAATCGCGGAAAGGGAGCACGGCGTCACCATCGTCACTCTACCGGATGAGGAGTTTGCCAAGATCCTGGAAGCTGCAGCCCCCATCTTGGACCAGACAGCCGCCCGAAGCCCAGGATCTGCGAAAATCATCCAGCTGATGAGAGAGTATCTGGCAGAGAAGAGAACAAGAGGGACTGACCAGTAAGTGTCTCATTCGGGACTTCTCCCCTTTTTTTTCGATTTGGAGGTCGGCAATCAGTAATTCTTCTCCTTTTTTGCCCTCTTATGTGAGGCGTGTTCTTGAAGCCATAGACGCTACCAGTGAATGGACCGGTAAGATTAGCGCCTTCCTGATTCCAGGCATGATGTTCATCATGACCTACGAGGTGGTGGCCCGGTATATTCTGAAGAGCCCTACCATTTGGGCGATGGAGAGCACCCAATACCTTTTCCTGGCCACCACGGCTCTGGGAGGTGCCTATGTTCTACTCCATGGCGGACATGTCAATGTGCCGATCTTGTACTCTCGCCTGAGCACCCGAACCCAAGCGATCGTTGATGTGGTGACCTCACTCTTCTTTTTCTTTTTCATGGTGGCTCTGTTTCGAGCCTCCTGGATCACCACGGTGGAAGCGGTGGTCTATCTGGAACATTCACCCACCTACTGGGAGCCTCCCATTTATCCGGTCTATATCGTGATGACTACGGGTATTTTCCTCATTATTCTTCAGGGGCTAGCCAAGCTTGTCCGCGACCTCGCGACAGCGATAACGGGGAAAGTGGAAACTCCGCACAGGAGTGCGAGCGCTCGACAGGATGAGCCGCGATGAGTATCGGACTCGTCACCTTGATTCTTTTCATTTTTCTGGCCTTACTGCTCCTGTCGGGTCTGCCTCTTGCCTTTGGGCTGGGTGCCACCGCCGTGGTACTGGCCTTGTGGAAGATGGGGCCTGAGGCTCTCTTTCTCCTGACCACCACGGCCTTTTCCTCCTGGACCCTTTATATCCTGGTGGCCCTGCCCCTTTTTGTTTTGATGGCCAACTTTCTTTCACACTCAGGGATCGCCGATGACCTGTACGAAATGATGTACCACTGGATGGGGTCCTTGAGGGGAGGATTGGCGATGGGTACGGTGATTATCTGTGCGGTTTTCGCGGCCATGTCAGGGGTGAGTGCCGCCGGAACGGTCACCATGGGCCTGGTGGCCCTGCCCTCCATGCTGAAGAGAAACTATCACAAGGACATCGCCGTGGGCGCAATCTCTGCCGGAGGTTCCTTGGGAATCCTGATCCCTCCCAGCATCATCATGATTGTGTTTGCCAGCCTCACAGGAGCCTCGGTAGGGAAATTGTTCATGGGAGGGGTCATTCCTGGTCTCGTCATGGCTGCTCTTTTTGTGACCTACATTGGAATCAGGACTCTGGTCCAACCTCATCTCGGCCCCTCGATTCCTGAGGAGGAGAAGATCTCGTGGGGCCAGAAGTTCAGGCTCGTCCGGGCCGTGATTTTCCCGGTAGCGCTGGTCGTGCTGGTGCTGGGAACCATCTACACGGGAATCACCACCCCCACCGAAGCCTCGGCAGTCGGAGCCTTCGGAGCTCTAATCTGCACCATCCTCAAAAGGCGTTTTTCCTGGGCGATGTTTCAGGAAGCGACTTTGGAGGCTTTCAAACTCTCGGTCATGGTGGGTTGGATCGTCTTAGGCGCCAAAGCCTTCTCCCATATTTATGCGGCAACGGGAGCCGGCAAATTCATTCTTGGCATGATCTCAGGACTTGAACTGAGACCATGGCTGATTCTTCTGGCCATGCAGCTGATTCTCTTTATCCTGGGAATGTTTATCGACCCCATTGGGATCATGATGATCACTCTCCCGGTATTTCTGCCACTGAGTGAAGAATTGGGATTCGATCTCATTTGGTTCGGTGTCCTTTTTACCATCAATATGGAACTGGCCTTTATCTCCCCTCCTTTTGGAATGAACCTTTTCTACATGAAGGGTGTGGTTCCCAACAGTATCAGCATGGGAGACATCTATAGATCCGTCCTGCCTTTTATTGCCCTGGAGGTCCTGGGCCTGGTCCTGGTCATTCTGTTTCCCCAGCTGGTGCTCTGGTTACCGAATGCCATGATGGGGTAGAAGAAATTCAAAATTCAAAACTCGAAATTTCGAAACCTATAACCCGGCTAGTGGTCGCTGGATGCGGCACTTTCTTTCCCGCCCCGAGCTGCCGAGCGCACATCGCTCTCGATCAATTCCCAGATCTGATCGATATAGTTCAGAAACTCGGGGGTGCGTTTGAGGGAAAGTTGGCGGGGTCGCTCGAAGGGGATGGAGATACTGGCTTTCACGCGGCCGGGGCGAGAACCAAAGACGATGACCTGATCGGAGAGAAAAACGGATTCATCAATCTGATGAGTAATGAAAAGCACCGTTTTACTCGTCCTGTGCCAGATGCTCAGCAGTTCGCTTTGCATGATCTCCCGGGTCTGAGCATCCAGAGAGGCAAAGGGCTCGTCCATGAGCAACAGATCAGGATCAATCAAGAGAGCCCGGGCCAGGTTCACCCGCTGTTGCATGCCGCCGGAAAGTTCATTCGGATAATGATCCTCAAACCCACTCAGGCCCACAATCTCAAGAAGCTCATGGGCTCGTGCCATGGCCTGTATGACGTCCCCGCCCTGACACTCCAGGCCGTACAGAACATTGTTGAGCACCGTTCGCCAGGGAAGAAGTGAGGCCTGCTGAAAGACAACCGCCCGGTCCCTGCCAGGTCCTTCGACCCGATGGCCATCCAGGGTCAGTTCGCCTTCGGAGGGAGCGATCACTCCGGCAACCACATTGAGGAAAGTCGTTTTCCCGCAGCCACTGGGTCCAACGATGCTGACAAACTGATTCTCCTGTACCGACAGATCAATTTGGGAGAGAGCCCGTATGGAACGACCCAGACGAGCCTGAACATAGTCAACGCTAATTCCCTTTGACTGCAGCTTGGGTGTGGACGTCATGGATGCCTTGGTGTCCCGCTGCCACAAACGTCATCGTATTTATGGGACGAGACACTCAGCAGAGTAGATTCCAACCCATAGGTTCTTGTCAACAGCGCTATCTTCTCGCTTGACTCGCCCTCGAAAGGAGTGATATTTCTGGGTACAAGTTTTTCTTTTGAAAGGTCGCTTGGAAGTCATTTTTTCATAGAGTGTCTCGTTCCATAAATACGATGACGTTTTTGGCGAGCGAGACACTAATTTTAGCCTACAGGGAGGCACGCATGAGACAGAAATCCTTCATGATTTTTCTGATGGTTTTGCTCTACCCGAGCGTGGGGCTTTCTCAGCAGATTCCACCATTGGTGGCCGAGCAGGGCTATGCCGACATGGTTCTGTTCAATGGGAAAGTGGTCAGCATGGATGATCGCAGCATCACGCCCAATACCCCCGGCACAATTGCCCAGGCCATGGCCATCAAAGGGGAAAGAATTATGGCACTGGGCAGCAACGCCGAGATGAGAAGACTGGCGGGACCTAACACCCGCTTTGTGGATGTGGGCAATCGAACCGTGATTCCAGGTTTGATCCAGACTCACTACCACAGCTATGGGAGTGCAGTTCGCACCTACGGCCCTCAGTACGGCCTTGTCGACCCCAGCGTCAAACTGACTGTGGTGGGAGAGACCACGGCGGAGGCAACTGCCAAGAAGGTTCGAGAGGCCATCCTGAATGCCATTCGAGTACAAAGGATACCCAAGGGGCAGTGGATTACGGTGTCTCTTCAAGAGAACGAAAAGAATCGTCGCTGCACCATCTGCACGTGGGCTTATCTGGGGAGCTTCAACCGAAGAATGATCGAAGCTGGAACGGAAGACTACCCTGTCCTGGTGAGAACACAGCTGCAGGGTATCTTCAACACCAAGGCCATCGAGGAGTTCACGAAAGTATTTCCCGACTGGGCGGAAAGTACAGATTGGGAAAACGGACCCGGGTCCGCGCTGGACGGATATGCCGCTGTTCCCGACAGAGGGGCCCTGACCTATGAATTCTGGTGGAAAGACAAGCCCCTCTCGGACTTGGCTGAAGTGTTGCGTCTGGGGGGACTCGATCACCTGAAAAAGGGCCTCACCACCCTCGCTACCCGGATTTTGTACCCCCGGGTCGTGGCCGCCTATCATCTCCTGAATCGAGAGGGAAGGATGCCCCATCGGATGGCCTATTACATCGAATCACAGAGGGGGAACCTTTGGAATGAAAAGACCACCCGGGAATTTTACAAGGGGACCGGTGCCCCCTGGACCACCCATGCGGCTGGCGACAAGATGTTGTGGCTAAACGGGATGTGCAATGAAGTCTGGGACTCCATCTACAACGAGGTGTGCCTCGGTCCCGATGTACCTGCTTCCCCGGAAATCAAGGCCCGGGAGAGGTGTGCGGTTCCGGGAAGCAAACCCTATGAATCGATCAAAATGGGCCTCCTCTACGGATGGCGCCCCTCTCAGGTTCACGCCACTTCCAGCCATGGAGCTCGACTTTACCTTCAGATGGTGGAAGAAGCCATGGAAGAGGGAAATTACTCGGTCGAGTACATGCGCAATCTCAGAATGACCCTGGACCATAACATTCTCTTGGGCAACGTTCCCGACGTCATGGAGGGGATCAAAAAGTACGGGATTATCATCAATGTCAACACCAATCAACTGGGGGACATCCGGGAAAACATCAAGGACTACGGTGAAGGGCTCCTGAAGTTCGTGATGCCGACCAAGACCTGGCTCAATCAGGGAGTCCGGGTGACCTTCGAGGCGGCAGGGAACGATTTCTGGACGCCCATCTACGACCTGGTCACCCGAAATATCCCCGTGCTACGGGGTTCAGAGGAGCGCCTGCCGCTGGTTCCTGAAGAGGCCATCGATCGAGTCACAGCTTTGAAGATGACCACCACCTGGGCCTCGGAATACATGATGGCTGAGGACACGATCGGAACTCTGGAGCCGGGGAAGTTCGCCGATTTTGCCGTGTTGGAGAGGGACTTTTTCACCATGCCCATCGAAGAAGTTCGTGGCCTGCAGGTGGTGCTGACGGGTCTGGGTGGCGAGATCGTCTATGACCGGGATCAAATTGCCGGTGGCAATTGATCCACAGAAGTTCAGGTTGAGTCAGTTTTCTCATGAGGTGCCCCGTGTTTTTATAACCAACGGGGCACCGGTGATTGCCCTTGCTTGACCCGTTTGTTCTATGAGGAATATAATCCGTCCCAAGACTAGAAGGAGCCGTCCACCTTTGAGAAACCCACTTTCAGGATTCTGTGAGATAGCAAGGAGGGAACCATGAGAGAGCTAGTGGCCCAGTATCTGTCCAAGTCGATATCCCGGCGAAGCTTTGTCAGCCGCTTAGCCAAGACGGGAGTGTCGCTGGCGGCGGCCCAGTCGGTGGTCCAATCGCTGACCCCGCTGGTGTACGGGAAAACGGGGGATACCGATGTATCGCCGGAGGATATCCGGATATTCGAAGGCACGGGAGGAGAAGCCTTTGCCGAGCAACTGATTGCCTCGGGAGTGAAATATGTGTTTGGCAACTCGGCCAGCAGTGACGCCTACTTTTACGAAGCCCTGGTGGACCGTCCGGAACTG
>JADFOI010000188.1 GCA_022562935.1 Acidobacteriota bacterium | reverse complement strand
GCAAGCCCCATCAGCAAACATCATAGTATTCCTGGGACGAGACACTAGACAGTCCAACACTTATAATAAACTCATGGCCTGGGTCCGTTTCTGCTCTTTCTGGATTTACCCGTCTCTGGCCTGTCTTCTGCTTTTCCTCTCACTTCAACAGAGCCCCCCATGGAAGCAGTTCTTGTGGCTGATTCCATGGGGTTGGTTCATCTGGAGCCTGCTGGAGTACGCGCTACACCGCTTTTTCTTTCATTGGATTCCTCACCATCGCAGATTCAAAAAGATCATTCGATCCCTTCACGTCAGCCATCATGGCGATTCCAGGAATCCTGACAAGATCCTGGTTCGACCCATTTACAGCCTCCCTCTTTCCGCTCTCTTCCTAGGAGGTTTCTATACAGTAACGGGGAGTCTCTTTGCAGCTTCTGCACTGCTGACCGGTCTTTGGCTGGGTTTTCTCTACTACGAGTTCGTTCACTACCGGCTACACCTGAGCAAAGCCGACGGCGGCTTGCTGAAGTACCAACGCCAAGGCCATTTCTATCATCACTTCGTGGATTCGAACCATTGCTTTGGCGTCACGTCGCCCTTATGGGACTGGGTCTTTGGTACCTATCGACGCATCACCCCGCACTAGGCGCGCGTTCCAGGTTTCAGGTTTTGAATTTGGGATTTTGAATTTCAGCCGGTCTGCCGGCTGCGCTTCTCCCGCAGTGCCCGCACCGCCTCCGGCAAGATCCGGGTAGCATCACCCTCGATGCGAAGATCGGCAAGCTGATCGTGTGCAGTCGGTCCCTGATTGAGAATGACGTAAACTGCTCCATGTTCCTTGGCCGATCGAGGCACGGAAGCGGCGGGCTCCACTTCAAGGGTGGATCCAACAGCGATCACCAGGTCGGCGCGAGAGGCAGCAAGGAAGGCTTCCCGTAGTTTATCCTGAGGCATCTCCTGCCCGAACGAGACAGTGGCTGGTTTGAGGAATCCCTTACAGGAACACAGTGGGGGCTCACCGGTGCGATTGAACTCCTCAAAGATGGGGTCTGGATCGCAAAGCTGGCCACAGGTCTGGCATTCGATCTTCCGATTGGTGCCGTGCAGCTCGATCACTCTTTCTTCAGGGTGTCCTGCGAGCTGGTGCAATCCGTCAATGTTCTGCGTCACCAGCGAATCCAGGCGTCCGATCTGTTCCAGCTCATACAGTGCCCGGTGGGCTGGATTGGGTTGAGCGTCACGAATATCATCCCAACCCTGAATTTTGAACTCCCAGTGGCGGACACGAGCTTCGTGCGAGTTCATAAACTCATCGTAGTAGACGGGTTGCCATTTTTTCCACAGGCCCTGAGGGCCCCGAAAGTCGGGGATACCTGAAGCGGTCGAGATGCCTGCCCCAGTGAAGGCGAAGACTCGCTGGGCCTCATCCAGAAAGGTAGCAAGTTGCAGGGATGGGGTTCGGTGTTCTATCGTCCTTCCTCCGGTTGGGCACTGCGCAGCACGATCACAGGTCTCAACTGATCGGCTGGGCCTGATTGCCCAATGGCCAGCAACTTCTGTTGGTGGAAGAGCCTAAAAAACTTCTCCTGGGTGGTACCACTCCTGAAGATTCCGTTTCCATGTCGTACTCGAACCGCCTCCGGCTCATTTAGATCGATGCGGGGAAGTTCGGGCAAAAGCTCCTCCATGGGATAAAGATTCTCTCGCCACTGATTTTCAATCCCTTCCAAGGGCAAAGCCTGGGAAAGATCAAAGCAACCACTGCGGGTACGCTGTAATTTTCGAAGATAGGCTCCACAACCGAGGGCTTCTCCTATATCGTGGGCAAGAGTCCGAATGTAGGTGCCTGCCGAGCAGTGAACATGCAAGCTCCAGATCTCTCTTTCTTGTCTGAGCAACTCGAGCCGATGAATTGTAACCTCTCGCCACGGACGTTCCACCTCTCGCTTTTGCCGAGCCAACTGGTAAAGCTTCTTTCCGCCCACCTTCACAGCTGAAAACATGGGCGGCTGCTGCCGGATCTCTCCGGTGAATTTGCTCAGTACCTGGTCTGCTTGCAGGGGGGAAACTTCAGGTACAGGCCTCTTTTGCAGGACCTCACCCTCTCCATCCAAGGTGTCCGTCGTTTGTCCGAGCTGGATTTCGGCAAGATACTCCTTGTCACTGGACTGGAAGAAACGAGTCAAACGAGTGGCAGGTCCCAGGAGAAGGGGCAATACTCCACTGGCCAAGGGATCAAGAGTTCCCGTGTGGCCGACCTTGGTCCTTGAAAGCACCCGGACCCTTGCCACGATATCATGAGATGTGGGACCTGAGGGTTTGTTGACCACTAGCGCACCACAAAGAGGATCGTGGGTCGTCATT
>JADFOI010000111.1 GCA_022562935.1 Acidobacteriota bacterium | reverse complement strand
AAAAATCCCTCAAACGGATCGCAAAAACCTTCAAGCCGAAATACCTTTAAGCCAATCCCCACCCCATAGCTGGAGAAAGAGAGCAGGATGAAAAGGCTTCATTACCCTACTTACGGTAGTCCTGGCCGGGTCGTTGTTGAATCCTGTCGTTATGGCTGATGATGTGGGAGATGTAAAGGCCGAGATGCTGCGGTTTTTCGAGGCACTCACCTCGGGGAATGTGGACGGCTTCATCCAGCACTACATCGTGGGCAATACCAGCTTTGTCCCTGAGGGGCCTCCTCAGCAGAGTCCATTCTCTGGAAGAGCAATGGAAGAGCTGGCAAGCCTCAGTGGAGAGCGTCCGGCAGCTCAATTTGCAGCTCCGGCATTTGGAAGTGGACATCTATGCGGAGGACACCGCCGTGACCACAGGCTACGGGGTGGGGACCATCACCTCACCGGAGGGTACGACCCAACGAGTCCATTGGCAGCGTTCGGCGGTATTGATCAAGCAGGGGGGCCAGTGGAGGGAGGTCCACCACCATCGATCCAATTGGAAGATCCCTCAATAGCAGCGCCTTCCATCAACGTCATCCTCCGAAAAAAGCGTTGACGAGATCGTCGTGAACGGTACGCTCGGCCCAGAAACCAACACCATAACGGTGAGCTCCGTAGTCGTGCCGTAACTAGGAACTCGTTGATTCTCCAAGGCGGGGAGTCTGCCAGACTTTCCGCCGTTTTTTTCAGAGCCCGAGACCCCCGATGCGATCCACCTGAGTCCGAACAATCAGCCGTTTCTCGCCCGGCGCCCGATACGGATACTCGTCCATTCCCAGAAAGCGCTTGGCCAGCTTGTCGATGTGCTGCTCCGCTCCCTCCTCAGTCACAGTGGCCGTCCCGTGGAACACAGCATGAACCTGCGGGTCAGCAGGACTCTGAACCGAGATGATGATGCGTGGGTCGCTGCGCAGGTTTCGTGGCTTGACTCTCCCCTCGGCGGTGTTAAAGAGAACGTCTTTCCCATCAACGTCTATCCACACCATACTCACCTGGGGGCTGCCGTCTGGATTGCGCGTCACCACATGGCCGTAGGCCTTTTCCCTCAGGAATTGCTTGACTGTCTCGGGAATTTCGATGGGCATGAGCACCTCCGCTGCAAAAGTTATTGGATCTCTCTAGCCGGGACTATCTCTGCTAAGGGTTCGGTAGGCCATTGTAGCACTCCACGCCTGAGCATCAAGAAAACCCCGGAACGCTGATTGACTGTCTACTTCGGTTTACAGTTGACGGAGCCTTGCCACTTTTCTTTTTTCCTATTTTTGGACATTGATAAACATTAAATTATTGTTAATAAAGGGTTTAACTATTCTTATACCCTGAGGTCTCTTACTCTGGTACGTCGATTGCTTAGTACACAGGAAATTCTTTAATGAATCGTTGAGTACGGGTGTGGATAGGGTCTTGCTTGGGAGGGCAGGCGTTCCACCACTCTCTGATTTTTGAAATGCGAACCGATCATTTTTTCTTAACCTCTCCAGGAGGACAAGGAGATGCGTCGGGATTTCGCCAATGAAGGGGGATTGACCTGTTTTCTGCACAACTTACGGGGGGCATTGAATCTAAATTCTCCAAAAGGCCAGGGTCCTCCCGGCCCCTGTGTTCCATTAGGTCAAATTCTGGGTATTCACGAATGACAAGGCGCTTGCAATCGGGCTTCACTATCCTTGAAATGGCCGTGGTCACCGTTATTGTAACGGTGATTCTCAGCATCACCATCCCCAAGATTGAGCAATACCTGGATTTTTACCGCCTGAGCGCCTCGGCGGACCTGGTGGCAAGCGAATTGAGTGCGGGTCGTGCCCTGGCCATTTCGCGAAACTGGGTCTACGACGTGAATGTGGACACAGGCAGCAGCACCATTCAGATCATTGACCCCAATGACCCCGACAATTCTCCACGAACCGAGAAATCCCTGCAGTCGGGGAACACATTTTCATCGGTTCCGGCCAGTCGGATACGGTTTTATTCTCGCGGTCATGCCCGCGCGGGAACCATTGTGTTGGTCAACCGATCAGGTTATGCCATCTCGATTGTTGTCAGTCCCTCAGGAAGGATTAAGCGGAGCTGAAGGCTATGAATCAATCGAGGATCTCAAAGAACAGGGGCTTCACCTTAATCGAAAGCATGATCGCCTTGGCGGTCTTGGCCATAACCCTGCTGGGACTGGGTCAGCTGGTCTCCACGGCGGTTCGGCAAAACGCTGCAACCCGCTTCGAGACCATGGGAGTTCTGATTGCCCAGGAGAAGCTGGAGGCCCTGAGAGGGGAGTACAACAGGGAGTTGGAAGCGGAGACCGGTTCGAGTGACCTCACGGCCGGTACACACGGGCCGGAGACCCTGATCATGGAAGCACCGACGGGTAGCAGCATGGGAGACAGCGAGTTTGAGGTCTCCTGGACGGTCACCATCGCTGGGCCCCAAAAAACCGTCAATGTGACCGTCGAACCTCGGGTCTCAAACCAGCTGACCACTGACTTGAGCCTGACCACCATTTTTGTACCATGACCTCATCACGAGCCTTCTTGAACACCTGCAATCGTGGCTTCACCCTTGTCGAAATAGTGATTGCCAACGTGGTCCTTGTTGTCGCCACCGGAGCCATGTTTTCCGTTTTTTCCCAGAGCCAGCACTCCTTTGAGTCCCAGCGGGATATCTTGGAGGTGACTCGGCAAGCCCGGGCTGCCATGTTTCAGGTGAGCTCCTATCTCCGACAGGCGGGAAATGATCCAGAGGGATATCTCCGGGACAACAACATTCCCCCCATTGAACTTCTGGGAGCCAACTACATCCGGATCAACAGCGACATTACCGGATCGGTGCCGGCTGCCAGTGCTGATCCCCTGGAGGCCACCGGAAATCCTGACGGGACTTTGGACAACCTCTATGAACGGGTGGTGGTTCGCTACAATGCCTCCCAGAAACGCCTTTACCTGGACATGGGCTACGGTTCGGACGTTGTTGCTGAAAACCTATCCTTTGGCTTCACTTTCTTGGATATCAGCGGAAATGAAACTGCCAATGAAGACGACATTGTTCGGGTTCGAATCAAAGTGGTTGCAGAGACTGAGGATCTGAACCCACTGACCGACGAGGTTCAGAGTATCACTCTGCAATCGGAAGTGATGCTGCGAAGCCAAGCCTTTGACGTCTTTGCCAACTAGGGCGCGTTTCTGGGAGAGAATCTCATGCAAGAGAAATCTGTCATGAAAGATGAATCGGGCGCCGCTCTTTTGATCGTGACCATTCTTTCCGTTTTGCTGGCACTGTTGGGCATGTCCATGATCTTTGACAGCATGACGGAGGTCTCCATGAGTAATGAGCTGGAGAACCAAAAGAAGGCTCGAGTGAATGCCGAAACAGGTTATAGCGCTCAGAAGAACGCTCTGCGAATGTCGAATCTGACGGCCCTTTTGCAATCCACAACCCCGGTCCCGAGATATATGAACTACCCGGTACCCACTCCGGGGACAACGGCGGACGAGTATTTTCAGCGAAACCCCATCGCTCCCAAGGAAGCGATGAATATTGATTTCGAGAATCCACCCAGCCGAATGGCCACCCTGACGGTCAATGGCTTTTTGACCCCTGGCGAGGGCGTATCGCTGGGTAATGGCGGGAGATACTGGGCCAAAATCAGTGATAACGACGATGGAGATGGTGATCCGACCATCGATGTCGATGGAATTGTCTATCTTCGTGCCCTGGGGATCCAGAGGATTGGCGCAGGGCAGATCTCAACTTATGGGGGAACGGTTAAAAACTCCGTGGGCATTATCGAGGGGGTGTTGAAGCGGGACAAGACACTGGAATTCAACTCATCTTTTACCATCTACGGTCCTGACGCTCTACCCGCATCGGGAATGAACCTGTTTGCGGGAGGTGCTTTTGAAATCGATGGATATGACCACCCCACCATGACCCTGGCCGATCTTCTGGCGGGTGCCGATGTGCACACCACGGATTCAGATGGGGATGGACTACCGGATGATACGGCCGGTATTGACGTGATTTTTGACGACTCCGGGGGTGGAGATGGTGAGACGCTTAGAAACACCATTAACGATGATTTAACGGTCGGTCAGGCCAACAATATTGAGGGCAACCAGTCGGATTACGGGGGAACACCTTCCTTACGAGATGCCACCGAAGGGGTCCGTAACGATCCCAACCCGGACGCCAGAAATCTCTTCGATGCAACCTATCTCATGGGGTTCATCAGCAAGACCGCAGCCGTGGCTGATCTGAAGCTGGCCGACGGAACCAACTACACCGGCAGCGATCTGGGGACGGATGCAGCTCCCCAGATCACCTACTGTGAAGGGGATTGCAGACTGGGGGGTAGCTCCAGCGGTGCCGGAGTACTGATCGTCCGGGGCAGACTGCGTTTTGAGGCGGCCTTCGCCTATCACGGGTTGATTCTGGTGGTGGGAGAGGGAAACTTTGATATGAACGGTTCCAATGTGGGCATTTTGGGCGGACTCTTTGTGGCCAAGACCCTGGACAATGGAGATGGCACCTGGAGCTACGGTACGCCCTCCTTTACGGTGGCAGGGAACAGCAACTTTTACTATCAGGCCAGCGGCATTGGGATGGGATTTGGTCTTCTACCCTTGAAAAGACTCACCTGGCGTGAGGTGTTTCCGGAACTCGAACCGCCCTATTAACCCGAGATTCTAGTGCCCGGCGGGTCTGGGAAAGCGCCCTCAGGCTGGATCGGCCCGAGCCGTATGGATCTCCCCCGTCTCCAGGACCTGCTCCTCCGTACTCTTAAGGGAAGTTTCCGTAGCCTGCAGTCCGTTTAAAACCTCGCCGAACAGCCAGGAAAACTCGTGAAAATAGTCCCCTTTCCGCAACTGACAGAACACCGGCTCATTGGGAAACTCCTTCTTTTGCTTGAGCGCAATCTCAAAGCGGCGCATGGGACCAAAGATCAGATGACTGAACAGGATGCTGGCTACTGAGACAAACACGAGTGAAAGTAGAGCCAACCACCAGTGGCGGACAGAAAAGTCGATAAATTGGTTCAGCAGGGGCTGTATACTTGCGGCGTCCTCACCGATCAACAGGCGGGAGAGCGACGGCGAAACGGCCAGACCCAAAAAGAGAAGAGGGAAGAGCAGGGAGAACAGGGCGACACTTATGGCAAAGCGAACCTGCTGCTTTCGATCAATGAACTGATACTTACGCTGCGATGCCATCCTGTTTCCTAAACATCCGGCTCACCCGCAACAGCGGCTTTTCTTTTAGCGGGTACGCTTCCAGGGAGGGATTCCTGCCGGTTTGCGGTGGTTGAGGAGAGGGTATCCTAAAAGATAAGGGCGGAAGGAAAAACCTTCCGCCCCTCATCTTTCTTCTTGTAGATTAACTACTCTTTCCGATTCGGAACATCTTGGTGCCACAACTCGGGCAGATGCCTTGAGATGCGGGTCTGCCATTTTTCATGGTGATGCTCTTGGCGTCCTTCATTTCCTTCTTTTCTTTACATTTCACACAATAAGCTTCCATCACTTCACCCCTTTCATTTTTCTTACTGCGGCCGCTCGACTCCCATCATAACGGTCATGTCTGGCTTTTCTGTGCAGAATGAGCGTCGCCAGATTTCCACATACTGAAGTTAAGTTATTGATTATGAACAACTTAATACCCAAATCCTAGGAGGCCTATTGTAGGGAATATCAGGGCCTCTAGTTTCACTTCGGTAGGTTTTTTTACCACCTTCTAACGATTCCAAAGGAGGCTCGAATCTGATCGTGATTCACTCCAAGAACGCGGAGGCTGATGAAATCAACCGGGCCTACTCGAATGGCGAGCCCTTCGTTGATGCGGACATCCACTCCGAAACCCGCTCCGTACCCGTATCCAAACTCGCTGCCGGTGGTAACACCGAAAAGGCCGGGTTGGACCCAAGTTCCGCCGCCCAATGCTCGGATATAAGGGGTCACCCATTTGGTGTAACGGAAGGAAAACTGAGGTCCAGCAAAGAAGGTATACATGCCCTGGTTGAATCCCCCGTTGTAGTAACCGCCTCCATCGATCGTGAAGCCGACCAAATTGTTGAAATGATTGGTACTGGTGATATTCCAGCCGCGGACGTCTTGACTCCCGTCCAGAAAGAAAGCGGAATAGCCCCCAAAGAGTTCATAGTCAGGGTGAGGCATGTCTTCGTTTGCATACCTGGTCTGGCTCTGTGATGCAGAACTCAACCGGCCTTTGTAACCCACGCCCATCAGTGCCAGGATGATCCTTTCGGAAACCCCTGCCCTTCTGAGCTCGACCAGATCTTCGACGGTCGGCGGGTATTCCAGTGTGCTGATGCGGATTTTCTGAAGAACGAATGAGTCACTGAGTCCTGCCTGCACCATATCAATGATGTCGTCGATGGCCAGTTCCTCTTGCCCATACACGCCTACCGAAAAGGCGATGAGGCAGACGAGCAGAAAGTAAACACCTTTCATTAAAGCACCCCCTGTTGTGAGATTTTTCAAGAGTTTTTCCATTTAGTTAAAACCACATTCCACTTTCACAGTGGTGATTTTAGCTCTATCCCAGCAGCCTTACAGTGACGGGCATCACCAAAAGCGACCGTCCCCCACTTTTCCCAAAACTGTATTTTCCCCTGTCTGTCCCATGTTCCCGGGCGCTGCGATGTGGTTAAATGGAGTTTGCGCCTCTCTGGTGCCGACTCTTTTAATGAACAACAAGGACAGGTAAGGGAAAGAAACGATGGGGAAAAAAGTAACGGTTCTGGCTCTATTTAAAGCGAAGTCCGGGTTGGAGGAGGAGGTCAAGCGGGAGCTTATGGCGCTTCAGGGACCCACCCGATCCGAGGAGGGCTGCATCAACTACGTTTTGCATCAGTCTAAAGAAGATCCGTCGCGTTTTATGTTTTACGAAAACTGGGTGAGCCAGGAAGACCTGGATAAGCATTTGCAAATGCCTTATTTAAAGGCTTTTCGGGAAAAGGCAGGCGATCTTCTGGCCGAGCCCACAAATATTACCCTCCATATCATGATCTAAGTGCCTCGCAAGCCCCTTCAGCAAACCACACCGTATTTATGAAACGAGGCACTGAGCCCGGATCTTCTGGCGAATCAGGCCGGCTGACCTGAGAAACCTTCTTCACCGTTTACGAGAAATACTTGGCCACCAGTCGTGGGCGGCATAGGTCGCAAATACGGCAACCGGAGCTCCGAATCCCCTGCTGGCGATGCGGGGAGGGACACTGGCATCACAGATAAGGAGATTTTCTACATCATGGGACTCAAAATCCGAGTTCACCACTGAATTGCTCCGATCTGATCCCGCCCTGCAGCTACCGGTGATCCCACTGACATTCCTGACGCTTACCTCACCAACAGAGCCAGAAATTTCCTTGGCCCCCATTTTCTTCAAGATTTCATGACCAATTTCATTGCCGTCCTTCAAGCGTTGCAGCAGGACGGGATCCTTCCTGTCGTACTGCAACTCCCCGTATGCGTCCATAACGCCCAGGACTCCGCTGGGCCTGACCACGGCAACGCCAAACCCGCCTCGTCTCAGCTGGGCAGCCCGGACTGCATTGTTTGGGCCTTGCAAATTGTAGATCTGGCGCATGAATGCCTTGTGCTCCCTCCCGAACTCCGGAGCTGTTCGGCCGCGGGCCAGTGCATCTGGAGTAGGCGCCAGTCTCTGTACCCTGAAATTCATCTGCAAACGATCGAAATAGCCCTGGGGATGGACGTCCTGGAAAAGGTCATAGCTGCCGTCACGATACTCGCCATCGTGGATGGCCTCACCAAAGACAGCCTGTATCCTTGGGGCACTCACCTTGGCATCCACGTTCTTTCCAATGTTGGGGTTCTCCACGATGAGATCACTTCCCAGCACATCCCGGCGGCCATAGCCGGATCTATAGAGGAGAGGGGGTGTACCGAAAACTCCACAGGCAACAATGACTTTGCCCGCCATAACACTTTCAGTGGCTCCCTGGTGGCGATAGATCGCCCCTTTGGCCACCACGCGGGTGCCTTGTTTTTCCAGGATGATTTTGTCGACCTCTGCCTCTGGGATGATCTGCACTCCCAGTTTTTCAGCCAGGGGCAGGTGGGTGATCAGGGGTCCCATCTTGGCATCGTATTTACACATGAGGCTGCAAAAGCCGCAGGCAATACAGTTCCTTTTGGCGATGGTCAGCGGGATCACACTGTATCCAAGAGCCTTTGCAGAATCCCGAAACAAAAGGTCGCCAGGGTTGAGAAGGGACTCAGGACGACCGTGAATATTAAACAGCCTCTGGATTTCCTGGCTTGCGGGGCGCAGCTTTTCAGCGGTCCAGTCGACGCCTGTCTCTTCGGCGTAAGCGCCATAGTCCAGGTCAAAAGGCACTTGGGTATTGCAATTCCAGTGGAGTGATCCCCCTCCGATGGCCGATGCATCACCGCGCCGGGTATTCACGTGCCGCTGGCTAATTCCCCTGTCCACTTCATCCTGGGTGAAACCACTGGCCATGGTATAGCGGGTGTTCTCCCTGGAGTCCTGGGCGACACTGGTGAACAGCTTGCGGCGAAATGGAACTCCGTAGCCAGGCCTGGGATCTCGATCTCCCTTGAAGTAGGGGCCTCGCTCCAGTATCGCAATCCGGAGAGGCTCGCCTGTTTCAGGATGGACGCCATGCTCTGCCAAACGCGTGGCCACGATGCATCCACCCATACCGCCACCAATCACCAAAACGTCCAACACTCCAAGATCAGCCATCA
Source organism: Acidobacteriota bacterium (assembly GCA_022562935.1). Classification (GTDB taxonomy): domain Bacteria; phylum Acidobacteriota; class UBA6911; order RPQK01; family JADFOI01; genus JADFOI01. The sequence goes on along the minus strand of JADFOI010000111.1, from coordinate 2,946 downwards.
GGACTCCTTCCTGCCACCTCGGGCCATCGGCACCCTCGACTCCGTTAGCCTATACAGACTAGGGTCAATGCTTTTATCTGAAACCTCCCTGTTGGATTGCTGAGAGTATACAAAAACCGAAAACCCATTCAAACCCTAAAAAGGATTTGTAATAGTCGTGACACCCCAACAAAATCGACCGCTGGTGCTGAGTTTTCTAGATTCCTGAATCTACACTCCATGTGCCCGCACCTCAGTCCCAGACAACGAGCGTCGGTTTTTATGGGAGTCTGAGTTGCGAGATCAGCCTATAGAGTCAGATTCTTATGGGGTTTTAAGCACGCGTGCCGCGGCTTTCAAAGGACTGAGGAAGGGAAAAGGTGCAAGGGGTTCGAAGAGCACTAGAAGAGGCGAACCGACCATACGCCTCTTCTTTGCGCTTATCTTAAGACTACCAGCGGTCGCGTCCGCCGCCACCGCCTCTGCCGCCACCACCGGATCGCTCCTGCTGGGGCTTGGCCTCGTTCACCGTAAGGCTTCGTCCTTCAAGGTCAGTGCCGTTCATTTTCTGGATCGCTTCTTCAGCCTCGGACTGAGAACTCATTTCCACGAAACCAAAACCTCGTGACCGACCCGTCATTCGGTCTGTAATCACGCGGGCTGACTCTACCGTGCCGTGTGGCGAGAAAATTTCCTGTAGCTTGTCGTCGGTAACGGAATACGGCAAACCACCTACATACAATTTGTTGCTATTCATGTTCTCCTCCTAAGAGAATGTGATTGTCATCAACCCTGAGATACTGACCACGAAAGGAGCAGAACACGGTAACTTTTCATTCGGTGACACGCTTCTGGTCGGTTGTTCCTTGGGGGATCTTAGCAAGGTGAGACTCGAGTACAGGCCTTCTATTGATTATTTCATCGACACCCTTCAGCAGGCCTTAAACATAGGGTAGTCCTGTGAACTATACCCAGCTCCTCAATGCATGTCAATGTTTTCCTTTCCCTTGAACGGGCTCACCTGAACCAACCTCATTACAAAAGTGCTGTTCTGGGGCCTGGGTTACCCGATGGCACTGGCTGGGTGGTGACCGGGAGTGAGTTCTTGGGTCATTCCTGTATCGAGATGACCTTGGGCGATACGCACCCCTCTTCGGAGAACAAACGACGAGCGGTCCAGTGTCTGAATGGACACTGTTTGGACACAAATTCCAAATCGACCGCTGATACCGATTCTGTTAAACTCCTGAATCTGCGCCCAAGCGCCCGTAGCTCAGCATGGATAGAGCGTTGGTCTCCGGAACCCAGGGACCAGAGTTGCAAACCCCTTTAAACACTTATTATTTCAAGGACTTACGGCTTTTCTATTTTGGCTGAGATGAGCTGATTTAGGGTGGTTTTAGGTGGTCGTGGGCACAGTTCGGGCACAGTAATGGATTCTCCCCGGAGCCCTTTTCTCCGGAGTGATTGCAAACGACACTAAAACGCCTATCTCTAAGCCCACTCGTTGCTAGGCACGAAGACGTCTGTTTCAAAGATTTCGACGCTGTGGTCAGCATCGTGGATGAAGTCGCTGAGGTCGTCGTCGGATACATTTTGGTCTTCGAGATCTCTAAGGTCGAGAGGAACCGAGACGTCACCTTTGACCTCGATGGTATAGTTCTGTTTAGCTCCGAAGTAGTGGTCGTTGAGTTCTTCAATCGTGATGTCCTCGGCATCCTCGTCAGGCATCGTATAGTAGTCGCCCTTGTATATGGCGTAGTGTAGCCCGCATTCGACGCGTGCTGTGAATGGGATTCCGAGTTCGCCGTCTCCGTAATACTCAACGTCTTCGAAGTCGAAGGTGAGGTCGTCGGGTTTGTCGACCGTTAGAATGGTGGCCTCGTTGTTGTCGTCCGGGATGCTTGGATGGCTTACGCTCTTCCCGTTGAGCGCACCTACAAGACCGTATTCAACGCTGTGAGTAAGTACTTCGTGCTGGGTTAGTAGGAGCGCTTTGCTGCGCTCGATGTTCGCTGCGATGATCTTGTTGGTGAGTCCTTCCAGTGCCTGTTGGCATGTAAGTGTCTGAATGAACTCCTCGAGCGTCTTGTATGCCACCATGTTTTCGTGGTCGCTCGTTGCCTTGTGTAGACCTTCGTCATGGACAATGATGTGCAGTGTGCCGTGCTCTTGGACGAGGTCGAGGGCGGTGTGCCAGATGAAGCTATCAGGGAGGTCTTTGCGCTGTTTCCTGCTGCTGAAGGGTGGTGCTCCGCTGAAATAGTCGTCAGTGACGCGTTGTGCGTACTCCGGCTTCACGGGGTGGTCGATGGCGTGCGATTTCGCAAGCCAGTCGTTAAATTCTTCAGTCGCCCAATTGGCTGCGTCTTCAATAAGGTCTTCGGCGTGCCTCTTAGTTTCTTCTGCGTATGCTTCGAGTTCCTCGTGGCCACTTATGCGAAGGATATTCATAGCCTGCTTACCGATGGTCGTGAGTGCTTGTCCAATAGCCTGGTGTTGTTGAGTGAGAAATTCCTGTTTAACGTAGTAGGGGTTGTGGAGTTGTAACTTTGATCCTCGTGCCAGTCGGGTGAATGCACGGAATGCGGCGGTGGCCCGTTTTGGATCACGGCGGTAGATAGAAGTATCGATGATGACATGCAGCATGGAGCGGGCTGTCCTTTCGCTCTTTCGGCTTCGTTCGCCCTCTGGGATCATCGCTAGCTTACCCTACCGTAGTCCTCAAGACACTGGTAAAAGGTCGTTCTTTCCGGATGACGTTGCCGGTAGGGCACAGCGAGTCCCATCACCTAGCAACAACGGTCGAACTGAAAAACCTACGAACTCATCCACCACAGACCAGTTGCGTATAATTGCGCCTAGCTGGCTGTTTTTTGTGTTCGGGTAACCTGTTGAAACTAAAGGGGATAATTTGGTGGAGCTGAGGGGACTCGAAGCCCTGACCGCCTGAATGCCATTTATATC
>JADFOI010000110.1 GCA_022562935.1 Acidobacteriota bacterium | reverse complement strand
GGATCCATTTCCGCTAACAACGACCATGCCATCGGGGACATCATTGCCGAAGCCATGAAGAAGGTGGGTAAGGATGGTGTCATCACGGTGGAAGAAGCCAAATCGATCGAAACCTCTTTGGAGGTGGTCGAGGGCATGCAGTTTGATCGCGGTTATCTCTCTCCCTATTTCGTGACCGATCCGGAACGTATGGAGTGTACCTTGGAGGACTGCTACATACTCCTGAACGAGAAGAAAATCAGTTCCATGAAGGATATGCTGCCCTTGCTGGAGCAGGTTGCCAAAACCGGCAAGCCCTTTTTAGTGCTGGCCGAAGACGTTGAAGGAGAGGCTCTAGCTACTCTGGTGGTGAACCGGCTCCGAGGCACCCTACAGGGTTGCTCGGTCAAGGCACCCGGTTTCGGGGATCGTCGCAAAGCCATGTTGGACGATATCGCCGTTTTAACCGGTGGTAAGGTCATCTCCGAAGATCTTGGGATCAAACTGGAGAATGTTCAGCTCAAAGATCTTGGCCAGGCCAAGAAAGTCACCATCGACAAGGACACCACCACCATTATCGAAGGGGCCGGGAAGGCCGCAGACATTGCCGGCCGGGTCAAGCAGATCCGAGCTCAGATCGAAGAAACAAGCTCCGATTATGACCGCGAGAAGCTTCAAGAGCGCCTTGCCAAACTTGTTGGCGGAGTCGCCATCATCAAGGTCGGGGCAGCCACCGAGACTGAGCTGAAAGAAAAGAAAGCCCGGGTTGAGGATGCCATGCATGCCACCAAGGCGGCAGCTGAAGAGGGCATCGTGCCGGGTGGAGGCGTGGCCTACTTGCATGCTATAAAGGCCCTCGAGAAAACCAAGCTGAAGGATGAAGACGAGCAGATTGGTGTGAATATCATCAAGCGCGCCCTTGAGGAACCGCTGCGCCAGATCGTTCATAATGCAGGACACGAGGGCGCCATTGTGGTCGCGAAAGTTCGCGAAAGCAAGAACCCCAACTTCGGTTTTAACGCGGACACCGAGGTATATGAAGACCTCGTGGCAGCAGGTGTTATCGATCCCACCATGGTCGCTCGTACCGCTTTGGAGAACGCTGCCTCCATTGCAGGTCTTCTGCTCACTACAGAAGCCCTGATCACGGATATACCGGAAGACGAAAAGGCATCCGCTCCAAGCGGCGGCCCCGACATGGGCGGAATGGGCGGAATGGGCGGAATGTACTAACGAGAAAGCGCTCTCGCACATTCTCGTAGAGAAAATAGAAAAGAGCAAGAAAGGTTGGAGTGCTCACCCATCCTTCTCTTGCTCTTTTTTTTTCAGCGCCCCTTCCTTCGAGCCTCCGCTTTTGTAGCGTCCGCTCTTAGAGCGGACCAACCACCCCCGTCACAGCAATCCCGCGGATGACTGGCGTTCGCCCATGCCGCTCTGAGAGCGGCCACTACAAACCCTTTATCAATGTCTCCTCGGAAGCTTCAAGGTTGCCTTGAGCAAATCTACGACGCTTTTCGTCCGCTCGCGCGCTTCCTTCTTGCCCTTCCTTCTTTTTTCTGCACAATAGCTTGCGTGTCTCAAAAATGGTTAGTGCTGTTGTTTTGTGGTGGGGTTATCTATTTAACCCTGTTTTATCAGCTGGGCAACCTGTCCTTCTTCGGTTCGGATGAACCTCGCTACGCTCGCGTTGGCGAGGAAATGAACCTGCGCGGCAGCTACATCACTCCAACCCTGAACTTTCGCCCTTGGCTGGAGAAACCTCCCTTATTGTTCTGGCTGGAGGCAGTAAGCTTCCGATTGTTCGGAGTTCACGAATGGTCGGCCCGACTTCCAGCCGCCACCCTGGCCCTCCTGTCACTGTTCATTGTGGCCCTGCTGGCCGACGATTTGGCGGGTCGTCGCGTCGCTGTGTTCACCGTCTTGATTTTGTGCACCTCAGGTTTGTTTTTCGTCTTCGCCCGTGCTGCCAGTACCGATACGCTCTTGGTGGCACTGCTCACCACAGCCATGGTGTGTGGCTTCCAAGCCACCCGCCGCAGCCCACCCCACCTTTGGGCAGCTAGCGCCGGCCTGGCGCTAGGTCTCGCCGTGTTGGCCAAAGGTCCTGTGGCGGTGGTCCTTTTTGCTGGCGTCTTTGGACTTTACTTCCTGCTGGAACAGAAACTCGGTTGGAACCTTAAACAAATCCTCCTGGCGACCATCTTGTTTTCCTTCACGACGGTGCCCTGGTTCTGGCAGGTTTGGGAGGAAAATGGATACGACTTCGTGGCCACCTTCTGGATCAATCATCATCTGGCACGCTTTATCACCGACATCCACCACCACTCGGAACCCTTCTGGTATTACCTGGTAGTTTTGGTCCTGGGATTTTTTCCCTGGGTCTGCTTTCTGGGTTCGGCCCTCTTCCGGACCTGGCAGCGGCGCAGACATCTTCTAAGCACTTCCTACCGTCCGGAACTCTTTCTGTGGTTGTGGGTGGGAGTGCCCTTTGCCTTCTTCTCATTCAGCGAGAGCAAACTGGCCGGTTATATCCTGCCCGTGTTTCCACCACTGGCTGTGATTGTTGCCCTAGAGTGGGAACACTGGCTCAAAGGTGATTTGATTAGCCATCGCATGATGCGACCTCAGTTTGTGGTGCTGGGGGGATACGCTCTGGCGGTTGTCGTCACACTGATTTGGGGCACCCATCTGGTTTACGATTCAATGGCTTTGGGCATCCTCCTGGCTTCTCCGATTCTGGGAGGGATCATCTGTGCTTACCTAGAGTTCCGGAAACGTCATCCTGTGCCTATCTTTTTGACCCTGGTGGCAACGATGAGTTTATTCGCGTCACTCGCCTATTGGAGAGCCGCCCCTGTAGTCGATGATTTCTATTCCTCTCGAGATCTTTCTCAGCTGATTCTTCCCAGGATTTCCCTGCAAGAGCCCTTGATCCTTTACCGTTACTTTCATCATACCGCCCACTACTACACCCGTTATCAAGTTGCCCAGGAATACCCGTCCGATCTGAAAGAGCTTCAGGATTATTTCCGAAACAATCCCCAGGATCGATACTATATTCTCACTCAGGAGCGGGGATGGATGGACCTGCAGTTCCTTGAATCCAATCTGGTTCGACATCAGGGGAATCTCTACCTGCTTGAAATCACTTCACCTATTTCCCGGGACAGGTTAGGGCAGGGACAGAAAAAGCTTGCCCCGAGGAAGGTGTCAAAATCCTGACCCGAAAGGGCACAACATGCTAAAATAAGACCTTTTGCGGTAGGTTTGTCTTTAAAACTCCACAACACACTGACCTCTGAACTGGAGGAATTGAAACCTCTGGACGGGAAAACTGTCCGAATGTACGCGTGTGGACCTACGGTCTATGATCATGTCCACATCGGCAACTTTCGAACTTTCGTTTTTCAGGACCTTCTGAGACGCTACATCAAATACAAGGGGTTTCCACTTCTCCATGTGATGAATGTCACCGATGTGGACGACAAGATCATCAGGAAGGCAAAAGAGGCAGGTCTGTCCATCTCGGAGTATACGGATCGCTATGCCCAGGCTTTCCTAGAGGATATGGAGACCCTTCGAATTGAAAAACCCGACGTCATGCCCTATGCCACAAAGCATATCGAGGAGATGGTGGAATTGGTTCTCAAGTTGCGCGATAAAGGCCATACCTATGAACGTGACGGCTCCATCTACTATCGAATCAGCACTTTTCCCGATTACGGAAAGCTCTCGAAAGTGGATCTCTGCAACAACCGAACCGCAGACCGCACGGATGCCGACGAATACACCAAGGAGAATCCTCGGGATTTTGTTCTGTGGAAAGCCAAGAAAGAGGGTGAGGCCTATTGGGATTCACCCCTTGGACCGGGGCGTCCAGGGTGGCACCTCGAGTGCTCCACCATGAGCATGAAGTATTTAGGGAATAGTTTTGACATCCACTGTGGAGGGGTAGACTTGGTGTTTCCCCATCATGAAAATGAGATTGCTCAGAGTGAAGCCGCTACTGACGAACCCTTCGTGCGTTTTTGGATCCATTCTGAATTCCTTCTGGTTGACAGCGACAAAATGTCGAAATCGGAGGGGAATCAATACACGCTTCGAGATCTGATCAAGAGGGGCTGTGATCCCCTTGCCGTGCGCTATCTTCTTCAGTCGGTCCACTATCGCAAGCAATTGATTTTCACATTTGAGGGAGTGGATCAGGCCCAATCGGCGCTACGCCGGATTCATGACTTTCTGCTGCGGGTTGGCGAAGTACCGGATGAACGACCTGAAAATCCTGATCTGACCCAGAAGGTAGCCGAGACCCGCGGCGACTTCCAAGCGGGTCTGGATGACGACTTGAATACCTCGGCCGCCCTGGCCGCTCTGTTTGAACTCATGAAGGACACCAACATCCTGCTGGAGAGTCAAGAAGTGGGAGGGATCAACCGGGATCAAATCCTCGGTCTTTTCTCCGAGGCCCATCAAGTATTCGCTGTTTTTGAGGCTGAGGAACTCCAGATCCAGGACCAAGAGATTGCGGAGTTGATCGAGGAACGGAAGGAGGCGCGTCGGCAACGTGATTTCCAGCGAGCCGATGAAATCCGTGACCTCTTGGCTGCTCGAGGAATTGTTCTTGAGGATACGAAAGCAGGAACTCGATGGAAAAGAACCGGATAGGAATCGGGGCTGCTCACGTACACCCCTTGATTGCCCGCTACATGCCCATGGATGGGTTGGATGTGGTGGTGGACTTGGAGAAGAGCCACGGTTCCCAGCTTTACGACGCTAAAACGGATCAATTCTACCTCGACTTTTTATCCTTTTACGGCAGCAATGCTCTTGGATTTAACCATCCGCGGCTGATCTCCAAGGAAGTGCTTGAAGAACTCGGCCGGGTGGCGGTCCACAAGCCGTCCAATTCAGACATCTATTCACGGGAGATGGCAAGTTTTCTGGATACCTTCACCCGCCATGCCACCCCTAACTTCATGAAACATATTTTCTTCATTGAAGGGGGAGCACTGGGTGTCGAAAACGCACTGAAGACCGCTTTTGATTGGAAAGTACGCAAAAATTACAGCAGGGGTGCAAAAGAGGACAAGGGATTGAATGTCATCCATTTTCAACAGGCCTTTCACGGGAGATCGGGCTATACACTTTCTCTCACCAATACTTCCGATCCTCGAAAGACCCAGTATTTTCCCAAGTTTGATTGGCCTCGTATCCTCAATCCCAAATGTACCTTCCCCCTGGAAGGGGGAAATCTCCAACACGTCCAGGAACTCGAGAAAAAGGCCCTCGCTCAGATTCAGGCCCTGCTGGACCGGGACTCAGAGGACATCGCTTGCCTGATTCTGGAGCCCATTCAAGGGGAAGGCGGAGACAACTATTTCCGACTTGATTTTCATAGGGAACTTCGCCGTATCTGTGACGAAAATGAGATTCTGTTCATTTACGACGAAGTCCAGACCGGGTTTGGTGCCACGGGCCGAATGTGGGCCTTTGAGCATTACGTTCAACCGGACATACTGGCTTTTGGAAAAAAATCTCAAGTGTGTGGCATATTGGCCAACGACAGAGTGGACGAGGTTCCTGACAACGTTTTTCGCCTCTCCAGCCGGATTAATTCCACCTGGGGTGGAAATTTAATCGATATGGTGCGTTGTCGGCTCTTTCTGGAGATCTTCGAAGAAGAGAAACTGTTGGAGCATTGCCGCCAGATGGGAGAAGTCCTGATAAAAGAACTGCACCAACTGGAAGAAGAATTTCCCTCCAAGGTTTCCAACATACGAGGGCTGGGCTTGTTTTGTGCTTTCGATCTACCCGATACGGAACTCCGAGAACAGTTTCGACAAAGGCTCTTCGAGAACCGCCTTCTCATCCTGCCTTCCGGAGAACACTCCATCCGCTTTCGAACTGCTTTGAATCTTACCGAGGAGGAACTCCTCCAGGGAATCGCTATCATTCGCGAAGTGCTGCACAAAATGACCTAAGAAGGAAATTCAAAACTCAAAATTCAAAAACCGCTCAGCTGGTTAACGATTGTTGCTGAAATCCTGTAGTTTCAGGTTTTGAATTTCGGATTTGGGATTTTGAATTTGTTTGGGATTTGGGATTTTGAATTTTGAATTTCAGCCGGTCTGCCGGCTGGGGTTTTGAATTTCGGATTTCTTCCTACACACTCCTGTAGTGGCGGAGAACAAATTCCCTCAGATCCGTGGTTTCGACCGCTATCACATCGAGGCGGACGGGAGTCTTGGAGATCTCATGACACACGAGAAAATCGAAGGCCAGCTCATCCAGCTTCCGTTCCTTCTTCCAGTCCACGCTTTCTTCTCCTGGCCGGGAGGTGGGACCACGTCGGGTCTTCACCTCAACAAAGACCAGAAAGGGACCGTCATAGGCGATCAGATCCACTTCCCCCTGAAAGCTCTTCCAGTTACGGGCAACGATATCCCACCCCAACTTCCTGAGATGCTTCAAGGCAATCCACTCACCCCACCGGCCCAATTCTGGAGGTGCGATCGGATGCTGAAGGCAGCGGAATTTGAGGAACGAATAGAGGAATGAACGATAGACCCGCCCTGAGTGGATCGATACCGAGCTGTTTAAAGGGTCCATCTCCTAAGTGCCTCGTTCCATAAATACGAGTCTCTTAACTATTACGCTCAAGCTTCGGAAAACGACGAGATCAGGGATGGGGAGCAGGTCGATCTGGGATTGACAAGCCGGTGAAGCAATTTTATGATCATCTGAGTCTTCGAGCGGGAATAACTCAGTGGTAGAGTGCAACCTTGCCAAGGTTGAAGTCGGGGGTTCGAATCCCCTTTCCCGCTCCAATCTTCCTCTTGATTTGCTTGAACTTACGGACTTTCGTTGAGTAGAGCTCAGAGGTCTGCTTGGAAGCAGGGTGCGTATAGGGTGCGGATTCGCGTCCAGGAAGGTTGTTAACGAAGCTCCGGTTGGCACCAGGGATTAAGTGGCCGTAGCGTTTTACTGTTAGCTCAATTGAGCTATGACCCATCTGCTCACTGACGTAGGCAATGGGAGCACCATCGGTCAACAGAAGGCTAGCATAGGTATGGCGAAGGTCATGAAAGCGGAGGCGTCGCAAGGCTGCTCTTTCTAGACACTTGAGGAAATGTCGGTTGACAACATTGGATGCATCCAGCCAGCTACCCCTTTGATTGCAAAATACCCATTCCGGGATTTCGTTTTTGCCTTTTGATAGCCACTCTTCCTTACGCTGTTTCCTCAAAAGCGCCAGCTCAACCAGAAGTTCATCGGATAAGTCAACACGGCGGATCTTTTTGTTCTTGGTAGGAACAATAATGCGATGCACTCTATCAATGCTGCGCTTTACCAATATGAAGTTCCCATTCCAGTCAATATCAGGCCATTGCATACCCATCAATTCCCCCTGGCGCAGACCACTGTGGAGCGCAGCTAAGAACAGCACGTAGTGCTCAGGGGAATAAGTCTGTGTGGCCTTCAAGAAAAGCGGCACTTCTTCTCTGTTTAGAGGCTCTATATTTTCATGTCTAGTGGGTGCCTGGCTGTATAACTTTCCAAGTCCGGCTGCTGGATTCTCCGATATGATTTTGTGCTCTCTGGCATGGTTCAGAACTTTGCGAAGCTCTTTGACTATGGTTGCGATGGTGTCTTTGGCAAGTTTCTTGTGAACCACTAGAGAAGCAACAAATACCTCCATATCCGCTCTTGTTATCTGATCCAAGGGTTTCGAACCGAGCGCTGGCAGGATGTGATTCTTGAAGTTGTATTTGTAGCTATCGGCAGTTGAAGCACTGACAGCCGAGGACAAGTACGTTTGTTCGAACCTTTGATACCAAATTTGGAGGATTGGCACTGCTGGTTTCTCTTGTTGCTTGGGAAACACTGGGAGGTTTAGCTTTAGTTGAGCTTGTATCGTCTCAGCTACCTCTAATGCAGCCTTCTTGCTTCCAACCTTTTTGGAGGTGCGCTTCCCGTTGTAGTTGATGAAGACCCACCACTCGTTACTGCCTCGGATCTTCTCTCGGATTTTCACGCCCACACCAAGTCTCCTAGCCTCAGGGTGAAGTTGTCTTTCAGATTTGTCAATATCAGACATCGTCATTTTTCCTCAATTTCTCTAATGCCTCTTCTGCGAGGCGACTTATGTCCAATCCCTCTGCTTCCTCACGATAGTTCTGCATCCAAGAATCCAGTTCTGATCTCTTGAAAAGCAATTTTTTACCTACTCTATAGTGAGGAATCCCTGAGAGCCGGTTTCTGATATTACGCTCTGATAGGGGCAAATAACCCAAAGTTTGAGCGAGTGTCATATAACGATCGTTCTGGACATATGCGAGAACTTCGTGCACTGAGATAGTGCCTACTGGTTGTTTTTGCCATATTTTCCTGTCAATCAACTTCTCGTGACCTTGGGTTTCATGTCAATGCAGACGCCATATCGCCCGATTAGCCCCTCTGACTTGTGCAGCTGCGTGGCATCGAGCGACCAGGTTGGCAGGTTTGCCATTCGCACCAGAGCCTGGATTTATCGGACCAGCAGCGCTTGCAAGGCGGTTGCTTATCGAGCGGTAAAGCGTTTGCCCCGCAGTGAGGCGCGTGAGCGCTGAGCGAGGACTGAATTGGAGCCAGTTGCTCAAGAAGGCTGCCCCCAAGAATGTGAGCATCTTGAGCACCTTGAGCAACTGCTCAACTTGTTCAAACATGTTCAACTTGCTCATAGTTGTTCACTTGCTCATCTCTATTGGATGGGGGGGAATGAGCATCTAATGCCCACCTCCAAAAATTGTGCTTCTTGTCAGGAGCCAGTTTTGTAATCAAGCCTGGTCGTTTTGCGGCTCTGCGCAGAGTTGCCCAGCGGTGGCCAGCCTCCTCGCCTTCCGACTGGACCTCCTTGGAGGGCTTCGGGCCAGCCTTTAGGAAATCTCTCAACCAGCCTGCGGCAGTGTCTTCTTTTGTTTCTCTAACCCTCTCAAGATTGCGTTCTTCTAGGGTCGCAGGTGCTTCGGTCCATTCAATTCCTTCGTCAGTGATGATCAGACCGTGCGGGTCAGGGAATGGGGCAAGATTACTTTTCACTACCTTCAGCCGAACCGTTTCATCTCTGGGATCGGGCCGCTCCATGCCCCAGATCATCCGACAATTAGCAGTAATGGCAGTGGAACCTCGCACACGGTGTAGGTCCACAAGGTCTGGCTGGCCCGGTGCTGGTTTATTTGTGTGATGAGTAACCAGCACGGCAACATCAAACTCTTTTGCCAGGGATACTAATCTGCTCATGACAGACTGCATGGCTTTAGAGTCATTCTCCTCCCTGCCGTGTGAACCCCGAAGTGAGTCAATAACAACCAGATCAGGCTTGTGGTAAGCAATGGCCCTCTTTAGATTTTCGAGGTGCTGCTCCAGTTTGAAATCGACGAGTGGGTCATTGAAGGGCAAAATGATGCTCTCAGGCGGAATGCCGAGCTGCTTGATCCGATCCTTAAGCCCAGCCTGAAATCCTTCGGCTTCACACCAAATGACTACTTTAGAATTGACCTTCACGGAGATCTTTTCGTCGAACCACTTCTCCTGACTCGTGGTGATGATTTTTACTACCCCTAAAGCTAGGTATGATTTGCCCAGTCCTGGGGAAGAGACTAGAGCTGTTACATGTCCTCGTGGCAGCCAACCCTCGGCTATGAAGCTGGTGGATTCGATGGCTTGATCCAGATCCTCGCCTGTCGAATATTCAAGAGGCTTGTAAAGAGTCTTCGCTAGAATCTGTTCCAGGTGAGCTTCGGGTCCCAAAATGGCCCTGAGATCCGAGTGGGTGAACACACGGTTCGTTGTATGCAAGTGAGACAGAATCTTCTCATCGTCTTCTTGATTGCCGTTTCTGGATTGCCATAACGCATCCAGGTTTTGGTCCTTTTGCAGCAGCTTGTTGAATCGTTCGGGGAGCACTTGGGTCATCTGCTCCTCCTCAACCAGCGCACCAAGCGTTTCCAGGTTCGCCGTCTCAGTGCCCTGCCCACCTTGGGGCTGTGCCTGATTTGGCCGTGCACAACTTTCCAGAGCAGCCCTCGATTGAGGCCCAGCTCCGATGCCAACTTTTGCCAGGAGCCTGCGGTGCGATAGAGGCGCTGAAGCGTGCGTACCTGGCGCTGACTACCTTGGTCGTTAAATCTCTTCGCTGTCGCGGCGTTACCGGATGTAACGGAACTACTCATAGATCCTCTGTGCTCTGTTTTGAGAGGAAAAGGCTGTTGCCATTTAATGGCCTCCTTTGTTAAGCGAACTAATCTCTAAGGTGTAGAGACAGGAAGTTGTGGTAAGCTTCAGGTCTGGTAGCGCCTGTCTCTACGACGGGTAGCTTTAGGGGGCTTTAGGTTCTGGTGGAACCTTGGCCCCTTTTTATTTTGGGCGGACCTCTTACGGTCTGCTTAAGCGTCTGTTTCACTCTCATTAGCTGCCTCATCTAGTGTTTCGTTGATCCAAGTGTTGAGGCTCTTGCTTTCAGTTTTGGCAACCGCTGAGACTCTTTTATGCAACTCAGGGGTAAGTCTCAGGTGGAGCCTCCCTGAGAATGGCTTGTCTGGACTCTTGCCTCTTTCCTTACAGAACGCCAGATAGTTGTCTATTTGTTTTCTGAACTCCCTTTGTAGCTCCTCGACGTTCGTGCCTTGGAAATCAATTACATCATTCGTGTTGATCACCGTTCCGTGGAAAATTCCAGCACTCTCGTCAAACTCGATGACGGCTTTGTAGCCTCTTTCACTCATCTGACTCATGGCTTGACTCCTGCCTTTTCTAAGAGGTCTCTCATGTTGTCTACAGATCGCTTCGTCATTCTGGCCAGCGGAGGACGGCAATGAAACATTCCGACCACCCCATTCAGGTCTACCGCTATGTGATAGCGATCAATTTCCTTTACATAAGCACCTAAAGCCTTGAGCATTGACACTGTACGGTCCCAAGGGCGCCCGCCACCGATAGGCTTGTTAAAAATATGTCTTAGCGTGTCGTTGTGAAGGCCTAGCACTCGTGAATGGTACCATGTTGTGATACCATTGTCAAGTTTGTCCGTACGGCAGTTCCTGCCCAGCATCCCACCCCCGCGCTCAGCCGGATTTCCATTGCCTTCCCCACCCTCCAGGCGTTAGCATCAGACGCTATGTTGGGTAGCAAGGTCAAAATCTGGAAACAAGATCCTACCGTAGAGCCGATAGGCATTCGGACCGCCTATATCCACACACCTGTTGAAAATGGCCCCAAGGATGCAGAGATTGAAATCAAAGGGATGCCGGTCACACTGGCGAATGCGGACAACGATTTTCTGTTCGATCCTGGAGAAAATCCAAGCGAGTTTGATTCAGTCCACACCTTCACGGTAGTCCGTCAGGTTCTAACCATGTACCAGCGTGCTCTGAAAAGAAACGAGATTAGCGATGATTTCAACTGGCAGTGGGGAGCGGGTACACCCATAGCGGTCTATCCGCGTGCTGGCATGGATGCAAACGCATTCTACAGCCGGAGTGAAAAGGCTCTCCGGTTTTTCTACTTCCATCCCGGCGGAGATGACTCGGTCCCTCTGGTCTATACCTGCCGTTCCTTTGACATCACCGCCCACGAGACGGGTCATGCGATCCTCGATGCTCTGAGGCCGGGTTACTGGACGAGCTGGCACCCACAAACAGGCGGCCTCCATGAATCCTTTGGGGATCTCACCGCCATCTTCACCATGCTGGCTCAACTGGACCAATGTGAAGCGATCATTGCCGAGTCCAAGAGTGATCTTCATTCCAAGACATTCTTCCCTGCCGTTGCTGAGCAGTTCGGCGAAGCTCTAGGGCGCACCATGGGTCTGCGGAATGCGGACAATGATCTGAAGCTGAGCGAAGTTTCAAACCAGGTTCACGAGATTTCGCAGGTCTTCACCGGAGCCGTTTACGACATCCTTGCTGATATCTTCGAGGTCTATCAAAAGCCAGACGAGTATGACCAGGCGGAAACATTGTTCCGGGTCGGAAAGCACATGACAGCTCTGGTCATTCTGGCTCTGCTGCAGGGACCAGAGAAAAATGCAACCTACCAGGATATTGCCCAAGCGATGATCCAGATCGAACCAGTGGATGAGTGGAAGCAGTTTATCGAGAACCAATTCACCAAACGAGAGGTCTTAGGTGGCCCGGCT